>NZ_JBHVWT010000003.1:0-220819 GCF_042882135.1 Streptomyces sp. NPDC058240 | reverse complement strand
TTTCGAGGGTTTCTCGCGGCTCCAGAAGTTGTGGGGCGAGGCAAGGGCGGAGCGCGTCCCGCACGTTTGGTGGCGACCCCCGGCTCCGGCTGGGGGTCGCTTCTCCGTTCGGGCGTCAACTCGATGGGGAAAGCGGCTACCGCTCGACCCCACGTGTGCGGCAGGATCTTGGGATGGAGCGTGATGTACGGCTGTTGCCCAAGGCCCACCTGCACCTGCATTTCACCGGGTCGATGCGGCCGACGACCCTGCTCGAACTCGCCGACAAGTACGGCGTGCATCTGCCGGATGCCCTGACCGGCGGCGAGCCGCCGAAACTGCGGGCCACGGACGAGCGCGGGTGGTTCCGCTTCCAGCGGCTCTACGACATCGCCCGGTCCTGCCTCAGGGCCCCCGAGGACATTCAGCGGCTGGTGCGCGAGGCGGCCCAGGAGGACGTCGCGGACGGTTCCGGCTGGCTGGAGATCCAGGTCGACCCCACCTCGTACGCCCCGCTGCTCGGCGGGCTGATCCCGGCGATCGAGATCATCCTGGACGCGGTGGACAGCGCGTCGCGCGAGACGGGTCTGCCGATCCGGGTGGTGATCGCGGCCAACCGGATGAAGCATCCGCTGGACGCCCGCACCCTCGCCCGGCTCGCGGTGCGGTACGCGGACCGGGGCGTGGTCGGGTTCGGGCTCTCCAACGACGAGCGCCGTGGGATGGCCCGGGACTTCGACCGGGCCTTCGCCATCGCCCGCGAGGGCGGTCTGCTGGCGGCGCCGCACGGCGGTGAGCTGTCCGGCCCCGCCAGTGTGCGGGACTGCCTGGACGATCTCGACGCGGCCCGGATCGGGCACGGCGTACGGGCCGCCGAGGACCCGCGGCTGCTGCGCAGGCTGGCG
The DNA here is from genome assembly GCF_042882135.1 of Streptomyces sp. NPDC058240. Taxonomy (NCBI): domain Bacteria; kingdom Bacillati; phylum Actinomycetota; class Actinomycetes; order Kitasatosporales; family Streptomycetaceae; genus Streptomyces; species Streptomyces sp. NPDC058240. The sequence goes on along the minus strand of NZ_JBHVWT010000003.1, from coordinate 219,935 downwards.
GAGCGCGGAGTGACCTGCGAGGTCTGCCCGGCGTCGAACGTGGCGCTGGGCGTCTACGAGAAGCCCGCCGACGTACCCCTGCGCAAACTGTTCGAGGCCGGGGTGCCGATGGCGCTGGGCGCGGACGATCCGCTGCTCTTCGGTTCCCGGCTGGCCGCGCAGTACGACCTCGTACGACGCCATCACGCGTTCACGGACGAGGAGCTCGCGGAGCTGGCCCGCCAGTCGGTACGGGGCTCCGCCGCGCCCGCCCCGGTACGGGCCGAGCTCCTGGCGGGCGTCGACGACTGGCTGGCGAAGCCCGCGGGACAGGACCGGTCCGGCCCCGGGGGTCAGACCCCGACGCCCCGCATCAGCGTGCTCGCCACGGACGCGGCGAACTCGTCGAGGGACTGCGGCGGCGCACCGCCCGCCGTGGCCTCGTAGGCGAACGCCAGCCCCGGTCGGCCCCCGGCCGGCCGACGACCCGCTGCTGGACCGGCTGGTCCGCAAGGTGGTCGGAGCGATCCTCAAGGAGGTCTACGCGGACCTGACGCGGATGGAGGCCGCGCTGGCCCGGAGCGCGACGGACTGGACGTCCGTACGGCCGCCGAAGCTCACCAACGGACCGCTGACGGGGAAGTACCGCACGGCCGTCGACAGCACTCCGCGCAGCGGCCGGACCATCTCGCGCGCCGATGTGGCGCACGCGATGCTGGCGCTGGTCGACGATCCGGCGTCGGTGAAACAGGGCCTAGAGGCTCACGCCGACCGTCACGGGTTCGTTGACGAGCGTGACGCCGAATGCCTCGCGGACTCCGGAGACGACCTCGCGGGCGAGCGCGAGGAGGTCCTCGGTGGTCGCCTCGCCGCGGTTGGTGAGGGCGAGGGTGTGCTTGGTGGAGATACGGGCCGGTCCGGTGCCGTATCCCTTGGTGAATCCGGCCTTGTCGATGAGCCAGGCCGCCGAGGTCTTGATACGTCCCCCGTCCGCGGGGAAGGCGGGGGGCGTCACCTCGGGGCCGAGCCGGTCCTTGGCGCGGGCGAGGAACGCCTCGTACTCCGCCTCCTCCAGGATCGGGTTGGTGAAGAAGGAGCCCGCCGACCAGGAGTCGTGGTCCTCCGGGTCCAGCACCATGCCCTTGTCGGCGCGGAGCCCGAGCACCGTTTCCCGGGCGGCCGCCGCGGGCACGCGCTCGCCCTGTTCGACGCCCATGGCGCGGGCCGTCTCGGCGTACCGCAGTGGCGCGGACAGGCCGCCCGCGTCCTCCAGCTCGAAGCGGACACGCAGCACCACGAAACGGTCGGGTTCGGCCTTGAAGCGGCTGTGCCGGTACGAGAACGCGCAGTCGGCATTCGGGATGGTGACCGTTTCCCGGGTGTACCGGTCGTAGGCGACGACCTCCGTGATGGTGGAGGAGACCTCCTGCCCGTACGCGCCGACGTTCTGGATCGGTGTCGCACCGGCGGAGCCGGGGATTCCGGCCAGGCACTCGATGCCCGCGAGACCGGCTTCGACGGTGCGGGCCACGGCGTCCGTCCAGATCTCACCGGCGGCGAGTTCCAGTCTCGTGCCGTTCAGCGCGAAGCCCTTGGTCGCGATGCGCAGGGCGGTGCCTTCGAAGCCCTTGTCGCCGATGACCAGGTTGCTGCCGCCGCCGATGACGAGAAGCGGGGTGCTGCTCCCGTCGGCCTCGCGCACGGCTTCGATCACCTCGGCGTCGGTCGTCGCCGTGAGGAGGCGGGCGGCGGGGCCGCCCAGCCGGAAGGTGGTCAGGGGGGCGAGGGGGGCGTCATGGAGTTCCTGCACGGGGACAAGGGTACGGTCCGTGCCCCCGCCGCTCGGGCGGGGGCACGGACCGTGCGCGCGGAAGCGCGGCTCAGAGCATGTCGGGTGACCTCCGACCGGGCGGCCACGCCCTGGCACGCACGCTTCCCGCGTTGTCGTCGGTCGCCAACGCTCCGCGTTGACTCCCTCCTCCGCCTTGGAACCGCACGCACCAGACCGCGTCCGCTATCCGATCCGAGGTCACCCGACAGGCTCTCAGGCGGCGACAGCGGCACGCTTCTCGACCACCGCGGACTCCGGGGCCGAGGTGCCGCGGCGGCCCGGGATCAGCAGGGCGGCGAGGGCGGCCAGAGCCACCGCCGAGGCACCGATCCACACCGCCGGAACGGTCCCGTCCGTGAAGGACCGGGCGGACTCGTAACCGCCCTGCGAGGAGAAGACCGTGGCGAGCACGGCGACCCCGAGGGCTCCGCCGACCTCGCGCAGGGCGTTGTTGGCGCCGGAGGCGATGCCCTGCTCCGCGGGGCGGACGCTGGACATCACGAGACTGGCCGCGGGTGCGAAGTACAGAGCCATGCCGACCCCGCCGACGATCAGGCCGGGCAGCTGCGAGGCGTACGAGGCGTCGGGCGCGATGATCACCGCGAAGAATGCGAGGCCGACCGCCTGGAGGGCGAGTCCGGCCACGACCACCGGGCGGCCGCCGAACCGGTCGGAGAGCATCCCCGCGATGGGCGCGACCAGCATCGGCATTCCGGTCCAGGGCAGCATCCGCAGGCCGGCCTCGGTGGGCGAGTAGCCCAGCACGCCCTGGAAGTACTGGCTGAGCAGGAAGATCGAACCGAACATGCCCAGGAACATCAGCATGCTCGCCATGTTGATCCCGAAGAACGCGCGGTCACGGAAGAGCCGCATGGGCAGCATGGGGCGCTTCGCGCGGAACCCGTGGTGGATGAAGGCGGCTATGAGCGCTCCACCCGCGATCAGCGAGCCGAGGACGGTGGGGCTGGTCCAGCCGTCGGAGTTGGCGTTGACCAGGCCGTAGACGATGCCGAACAGTCCGCCGCTGACCAGGAGCGTGCCGGGGATGTCGAGCCGTGCGTCCGGCGCGTACGACTCCGTCAGGCGCAGCCGTGCCAGCGGCAGCAGGGCCAGACCCACCGGAACGTTCAGCCAGAAGATCCACTGCCAGGACAGGTGCTCGGTGAGGCTGCCGCCGATCAGGGGCCCACTGGCCACGGCCAGTCCGGTGACCGCGCTGAAGATGCCGAGCGCGGCGCCGCGACGGGCGGGCGGCACGGCGGCCGTGAGCAGGGTGAGCGTCAGCGGCATCATGATCGCGGCGCCCACGCCCTGGACCGCCCGGAAGGCGATCAGTTCGTTGATCCCCGGCGAGAGCGCGGCCGCGGCGGAGGCGCCGGTGAAGACGGTGAGCCCGGCGAGGAAGAGCCGGCGGCGGCCGAACCTGTCGCCGAGGGCCGCCCCGAGCATCAGCAGGACGGCGAAGGTGAGGGTGTAGGCGTTCACCGTCCATTCCAGCTCGGCGAGCTCGCCGCCGAGGCTCTTGCGGATGGAGGGCAGGGCGGTGGTGACGACGAGGTTGTCGAGGGCCGCCATGAATCCGGCGACGCTGGTGATGACAAGGGCCCAGACCGCTCCCGAGCGGCCTGCTGTGTGCTGGTTCACTGCTCCCCCTGGGGGTTAGTTATCAATGACTAACTTCTCTGGGCAGAAAACCGGGCGGAACCCCGGTCGCACGGTTCAGGCGATCGGCCTGGCCGCGTCGTAGAACCCCGACCAGACCCGATGCTCGGCCGGGAAGCCGAGCGAGGCCAGCGTGTTGATGAGCATTCCGTACGCGAAGAACGTCGTCGTCTCCTCGGCGTCGGCACCGAGAGCGAGGTGGACGTCGCCCCACATATCGACCCAGGCGGCGCGCACCGTCTCTCCGAACTCGTGATCCCCCGCGGCCCTGGCACTCGCCACGGCCGCGTACGTCTGCATCTGCATCTGGAGCTTTTCGGGGTCGTCGACGATGAGCCGCTGGTACGCGGCGGCCATCGCCGTCACCGCCGCGTCGCCCTTGAGCCCCTCCGCGGCCTCGGCGAAGACCTTGCGGGTGTCCGCGAAGCACCGCTCGACGGCTGCGAGGAACATGGCCTGCTTGTTGGGGAAAAGACGGAAGAGGTACGGCTGCGAGACACCGACGCGCTTGGCGATCGCCTCGGTGGAGGTGGCGCTGTACCCGCCGCGGGCGAACTCGATGATCGCCGCGCGGATGACGCTCTCACGCCGCTCTTCTGCACTCATCCTTGCCATGCGAGGAAGTTAGTACTCAATCACTAACTTAGTCAACCGGTCCGTCCCCACGAGTAAGGGCACGGCCCCGTGGACCGTGCCCTTACTGGTGTCGCGTCACTTGCGTCGCGTCACTTGCGTCGCGCGGTGCGGCCTCAGCCGAGCCGCACCACCGCGCGGGACATGCCCAGCACCTTCTTGCCCTCGCTCATGGCCGTCAGATCCACCCGCACCTGCTTGTCGTCCAGCAGGGCGGCGACCTTGGCGCTGACCTCGATCAGGGCGCCGTCGTCGTCGTTCGGCACGACGACCGGCTTGGTGAACCGCACCCCGTACTCGACGACCGCGCCCGGGTCCCCGGCCCAGTCCGTGACCACCCGGATCGCCTCGGCCATGGTGAACATGCCGTGCGCGATCACATCCGGCAGTCCGACCTCGCGGGCGAACTTCTCGTTCCAGTGGATCGGGTTGAAGTCGCCGGAAGCGCCCGCGTACTGCACCAGCGTCGCCCGGGTCACCGGGAAGGACTGCGCCGGCAGCTCCGTACCGACCTCGACCGACTCGTATGCGACCTTCGCCGTCATCACGCCTCCTCGGCGGCGCGCGCCACCAGCTTCGTCCACGCGGTCACCACATGCTCACCGGACTCGTCGTGGACCTCGCCACGGATGTCCAGGATGTCGTTGCCCGCCAAGGACTTGATGCCCTCGATGGTCGAGGTGACCGTCAGCCGGTCCCCCGCCCGGACGGGGCGCACATAGGCGAACTTCTGATCGCCGTGCACCACCCGGCTGTAGTCCAGGCCCAGCTGCGGATCCTGCACCACCTGCCCGGCGGCCTTGAAGGTGATCGAGAACACGAAGGTCGGCGGGGCGATCACATCGCTGTGGCCGAACGCCTTGGCGGCCTCGGGGTCGACGTAGACCGGATTCGTGTCGCCCACCGCCTCGGCGAACTCGCGGATCTTCTCCCGGCCGACCTCGTACGGCGGGGTGGGCGGATAGGTCCGCCCCACGAAGGACTGGTCGAGCGCCATGAGCTCGCTACCTCCTGATGAAAGATGAACAGGCCGAAGAACAGCCTTCATACAACGACACGAGGCCGCCCCCAATGGGGACGGCCTCGTGTACGAGCCTGTTTTCAGCGCGTTTCGCGGTGCGCAGTGTGCGAGTTGCAGCGCGGGCAGTGCTTCTTCATCTCAAGACGGTCCGGGTTGTTACGCCGGTTCTTCTTGGTGATGTAGTTCCGCTCCTTGCACTCCACGCAGGCCAGCGTGATCTTCGGGCGGACGTCGGTGGCAGCCACGTGAGTGCTCCTTGGACGGACGGATGGACGGATGAACGCAAAAAAGAGTAGCCGATCGAAGGACCGACCCCACAATCGGCTACCGTAAGTAGCGGTGACCGGACTTGAACCGGTGACACAGCGATTATGAGCCGCTTGCTCTACCGACTGAGCTACACCGCTTTGATGACGAGTCCCCCCGCCGAAGCGGGGTTTCCCGATCACCAGAGCCCCAATGCGGAATCGAACCGCAGACCTTCTCCTTACCATGGAGACGCTCTACCGACTGAGCTATTGGGGCGAGCGATGAAGACATTACACGGCTGTCGCCGATCGCCCAAATCCGTTTCGAGGGCCCATCCGGCGGCCTTGACCGACACCCCGCCGATCCCGTGATCGACAGCCCTGGAGACCGTCCTCCGACCGCCTGAGCAGCACCTCGGCCTCCCCGCGAGGCACCCTCCGCCGCAGCTGTGCACCCGCGCCCCACGCATCCCTGGGGCCACACCGGTACGACTATTTCGCTCCTCCTCGAACCCGGCCGAACACGCCCCTAGGCTCGATTCACTCTGCGTGATCTTGTCCCCATTTCCCAGGAGCGCGATGCCCGACAGCCAGCCGTGGCAGCCGGACGACCACGCCGCCGACGCGGCCGATGCGTCCAGCAGTCCCGACACCGTCACCTCGGCCGGGGCCGGCCTGGTGCTCTGCGGCGCCCGTCTCACCGACGGCCGCGTCGTGGACGTACGGCTCGGCGGCGGCCGCATCGAGGCCGTCGGCACCGCGGGCAGCCTGACCGCGCCCGGCCCCCGGATGGACCTGCGCGGCTATCTGCTGCTCCCCGCCCCCGCCGAACCCCACGCCCACAGCGACACCGCGCTCACCGCCGACGGCACGGGTCCCGGCACCCCGGGACCGGTGTCGCACCGCCCGGAGGACATCCGGCGCCGCACCATCGAGGCCGCCCTGCTGCAGCTCGGTCACGGCGCCACGGCGCTGCGCTCGCACGTGCGGATCGGGGACGTCCAGGGCCTCGCCTCGCTCGAAGCCGTACTGCAGGCACGCCGTTCGCTGAGCGGACTGGCCGACCTGACCCCGGTCGCCGTGCCCCGGCTGCTCACCGGAGTCGCGGGCGCCGACAACCTGGCCATGCTGCGCGACGCGGTGAAGATGGGGGTCGGTGCGGTCGGCGGCTGCCCGGATCTCGATCCGGACCCGGCGGGGTACGCGGAAGCCGTCCTGGAGGTCGCCGCCGAACAGGGCTGCCCCGTCGATCTGCACACCGACGGCGACGATCCGGCCCGGCTCGGCCGGCTGGCCGCCATGGCCGGAGGGCTGCGGCCCGGTGTCTCCCTCGGCCCGTGCGCCGGCCTCTCCCTGCTCCCCCCGCAGGCCGCCGCCCGCGCCGCCGACCAACTCGCCGCGGCCGAGGTGACCGTGATCTGCCTCCCCCAGGGCGGCTGCTGCGGCACGGAGGGCCGGGGCACCGCGCCCGTACGACTGCTGCGGGCGGCCGGAGTGCGGGTCGCGGCGGGCAGCGGGGCACTGCGGGACATCGCGAACCCCGTGGGCCGCGGCGATCCGCTGGAGGCCGCCTATCTGCTGGCCTCGCAGCACGGACTGCCGGCCACGGAGGCGTACGAGGCGGTGTCCTCGGTGGCCAGGGCGGCAACGGGGCTGCCCGGTGTCAGGGTCGAGGCGGGCTTCCCGGCCGAGCTGCTCGCCGTGCGCGGGGAGCAGCTCCCGGGCGCGCTCTCGCTCGCCTACAGCCGGATCGTGGTGCATCGCGGCCGGGTGGTGGCGCGGACGAGCGCGGTGCGCGAGTACGGCGACTCCGAGACCGTCGTGGCCCTCGGTCTGCCTCACCAGGAGAGACCGGATTCCGGTCCCTGCGGCGGGCCCTGAGCGCGGCGGGCCGTCGCGGCGTACGGTCGTGACCATGCGCATTGTCATCGCAGGTGGACATGGTCAGATCGCGCTGCGGCTGGAGCGGCTGCTCGCCGCGCGCGGGGACGAAGCCGTGGGCGTCATCCGCAATCCGGACCAGGGCGAGGACCTCCGGGCGGCGGGTGCCGAGCCGGTCGTCCTGGATCTCGAATCCGCCTCCGTGGAGGAGGTGGCGCAGGTGCTGCGCGGCGCCGACGCGGCGGTCTTCGCGGCCGGTGCGGGCCCGGACAGCGGCTCGGCACGCAAGGAGACGGTGGATCGCGGGGCGGCGGTGCTGTTCGCGGACGCGGCGGAACGGGCAGGCGTACGGCGCTACGTCGTGGTCTCTTCGATGGGCGCCGACCCCGACCACCCGGGCGACGAGGTCTTCGACGCGTATCTGCGGGCCAAGGGCGCGGCGGACGCGTACGTGCGCTCCAGGACCGCGCTCGACTGGACGATCCTGCGCCCCGGCATGCTGACGAACGACGCGGGCAAGGGGGCGGTCCTGCTGACCGCGTCGACCGGCCGCGGGCCGGTGCCGCGCGACGACGTGGCGGCGGCGCTGCTGGAGCTGCTGGAGACCCCGGCGACGGCGGGGCTGACGCTGGAGCTCATCTCGGGGAACGTGCCGGTGGCGGTCGCGGTCAAGGACGTCGCGGGGAACTGACCGGGCGGGCCGGGCGGCCTTCCGGCGCCGCGGGGCGTCGGACCCGGCCGCGTGCGGGCTTTTCGGGCTCGGAGGTCACCCGACAGCCTCTCAGGCGCCCGGTGCCGGGCGGACGGCGATGCCGTGGCGCTCCAGCAGCGCGGCGGTGACGCCGTCGCCCTCGCGGAGCTCGCCCGTGAACGTACCGTCATAGACCGTTCCGCGCCCGCAGGAAGGGCTGCGCGCCATCAGCAGCGCCTCGGTGCACCCGGTCCGGCGCGCGGCCTCCAGCGCCCTTTCCGCGCCGTCCACGAACTCCTCCGTCACGTCGTGCCCGGTGTCGTCGACGACGCGGGCGCGGCCGTCCAGCACGTCGTGGCCGTCGCCGCCGGTGATCTCGGCGGGGCGGCGCGGGGTGGGCAGTCCGGCGGAGACCTCGGGGCAGAAGGCCACGGGGCGTCGGTCGCCGATGGCCGCGGCCACCGCGGCGGAGGCCTTGCCGCGGCCGTCGAAGCGGCAGGGCACGCCCTGCAGACAGGCGCTGACCAGTACGGATTCCATGTTCACGGCCCTTTCGCGGTCTTGCGGTCTCGCGGTCTCGCGGTCTCGCGGTCTCGCGGCAGCAAACAAAGAAGGCCCCTGTCTGAGACAGGGGCCTTACCATGTGGCGGCGCCAGGGTTCGAACCTGGGTAGGCTGAGCCGGCAGATTTACAGTCTGCTCCCTTTGGCCACTCGGGCACACCGCCGGGGATTGTTGCCGTGAGAACCGCTTTTTGGCGGTGCTCCGTGGCAACGACGTAAACGATACCCGATGCCCGGGGGTGCTTCGCCACCGGATTGATCAGCGGCCCGATCGGGCGCGGGTGGCTAGGCTTTGATCGGCGACGCGGGGCCGACAGGCCCGCCCCCGCCCGTATGCACCCCGTTTCCGAACCCCCGATACAAGGAGCCACACGTCATGGCCGACTCCAGTTTCGACATCGTCTCGAAGGTCGAGCGGCAGGAGGTCGACAACGCCCTCAACCAGGCCGCCAAGGAAATCTCGCAGCGTTACGACTTCAAGGGGACCGGCGCCTCGATCTCCTGGTCCGGCGAGAAGATCCTGATGGAGGCGAACGGCGAGGAGCGGGTCAAGGCGATCCTCGACATCTTCCAGTCCAAGCTGATCAAGCGCGGCATCTCGCTGAAGTCGCTGGACGCGGGCGAGCCGCAACTGTCCGGCAAGGAGTACAAGATCTTCGCCACGATCGAGGAGGGCATCTCCCAGGAGAACGCCAAGAAGGTGGCGAAGATCATTCGCGACGAGGGCCCGAAGGGCGTCAAGGCTCAGGTCCAGGGCGATGAGCTGCGGGTCAGCTCGAAGAGCCGGGACGACCTGCAGGCCGTGCAGGCACTGCTGAAGGGCCAGGACTTCGACTTCGCCGTGCAGTTCGTGAACTACCGGTAGGTCCCGCCCCTTCGGTGTGCGGAGCGGGATACTCCGCTCCGCACCCGGGTGCGATGTCCGAAAACCGCCGGTCATGCCGGAGCGGGGAACGCAGACTTGTCCATGTCGGGCGACGATCCAGTCGAATCCCGGCATGACGTGCAGGAAAGGGACGAGTCATGACCATGTACGCAACGGTCGACAGCCCGCTGGGTGAACTGCTGCTGGTCGGCGAAGAGATCACCGGCGGGGTGGCGCTCGCCTCGCTCTCGCTGCCCGGCCAGAAGGGCGCCGCGGTCGTCCAGGACGGGTGGATCCACGCCCCGGAGGCCTTCGCGGGGATCGCCGCTCAGCTGCGGGAGTACTTCGCGGGGCGGCTGACCCGCTTCGACATCGTGTACGCGGACGGCGTGGGCACCGACTTCCAGCGCCGGGTGTGGGCCGCCCTGGACACCGTCCCGTACGGGGAGACCGTGTCCTACGGACAGATCGCCGAACGCGTCGGCACCCCGGGGGCGGGGGTACGGGCCGTGGGGACGGCGATCGGGCGCAATCCGCTGCTGGTCGTGCGGCCGTGCCATCGGGTGATCGGCGCGGACGGGGCGCTGCGGGGTTACGCGGGCGGCGTGGAGCGCAAGGAGCGGCTCCTGGGGCTGGAAGGCGCCCTGGCGGTGCGTTGAGATGTCCGGACTCTTCCCGAGGCCTCGTACCGTCGTCGCGCCGGGAGCCGTGCATGTGCCGGAGTGGCTGTCGCCGGAGCGCCGGCGGGAGCTGGTGGCGGCCTGCCGGGAATGGGCGCGCGGACCCGTGCCCCTGCGGCACACGGTGCTGCCGGGCGGCGGGGTGATGTCCGTGCAGACGGTCTGTGTGGGGTGGCACTGGCAGCCGTACCGGTATTCGCGCACGGCCGACGATGTGAACGGCGCGCGGGTGGCCGAATTCCCCGACTGGCTGGCGGCGTTGGGGCGCGAGGCGCTGACCGCGGCGTACGGGGACGAGAGTCCGGTACGGACGTACGCGCCGGACACCGCGCTCATCAACTTCTACGACGGGGCGGCGCGGATGGGCATGCACCAGGACAAGGAGGAGCGGTCCGGCGCTCCGGTGGTGTCGCTCAGCATCGGCGACACCTGCGTCTTCCGCTTCGGCAACACGGAGAACCGCGGAAAGCCCTACACGGACGTGGAGTTGGCCTCGGGCGATCTGTTCGTGTTCGGCGGGCCGTCACGTTTCGCGTTCCACGGCGTGCCGAAGGTCTGCCCCGGGACCGCCGATCCCGCGGCGGGGATGAGCCGCGGCCGGCTCAATGTGACCCTGCGCGAGACCGGGTTGGGTACCTTCGGCACGGACGGGCGTCAGCGGCGTTCGCGGGAGTTCCCGAACAGCAGCCGGTAGAGGATCAGCAGGACCAGCGAACCACCGATGGCTGCGATCCAAGTGGCCGTGTCGAAGAAGTCGTTGGCGATGGGGCGGTCGAGGAAGCGCGACGATATCCAGCCGCCGAGGAAGGCGCCGACGATGCCTATGAGGGTGGTGCCGACCAGGCCGCCCGGGTCGCGGCCCGGCAGCAGGACCTTGGCGATGACTCCCGCCACCAGTCCGAGAATGATCCATCCGATAATGCTCATGCGTGCGAACCTACCCGTCACTCGTTCCTGGAATCCAAGACGCTCGTGCCTGTGACGTGGTTGCCTGCGCGCCCCATGAGCGGGCGGCGCCCCGGCCGCCCATGGGTCAGGTGCGGGCGCTGAACTCCGGCCAGGGCGCCGGATCGGCCGTTTCGTCCTCGGACTCCTCGGAGTACCACGCGGTGCCGTCCAGCCAGCTGCCGAGCCGCTGGGCGAGGTCGGGCTGATCCGCGTACCAGGCGTGCCCCGGCGCATCGGCGCCCGGCAGGAGGAGGTGCTTCTCCCGGCGCGAGGCGGTGCGGGCGGTCTTCTCCGCGGCTGCGAGCAACTGCTCGGTGTCGTTCATGCGTTCATGGTGAATGACGGCACTGACAGTGGGGCGGTGCCGCGGGGCTCGGGCCGTCCGCCTGCGCTCCTCGTCACTCCACGGGCCCGTTCCGGTTACTGCTGTCCGTGACCGGGGCTGATACTGACCATGCAGAGCGACGACGGGCAAAACCCTCGGAAGGCGAGTGACCATGAAGCTCATACAGCTGATCCTGAACATCCTGTGGGTGGTGTTCTGCGGGTTCTGGATGGCCCTCGGCTACCTCGTCGCCGCGATCATCTGCTTCGTGCTGATCGTGACGATCCCGTTCGGCATCGCGTCCCTGAGGATCGCCGGTTACGTGTTGTGGCCGTTCGGGCGGACGACCGTGGAGCGGCCCGACGCGGGTGCGCCGTCCTGCGTCGGCAATGTGATCTGGCTCGTCTTCGCCGGGTGGTGGCTCGCGCTGGGGCACCTGATCACCAGCATCCCGCTGTTCGTGTCGATCATCGGTATCCCCTTCGGCTGGGCGAACCTGAAGATGATCCCCATCTCGCTGATGCCGCTGGGCCGCGAGGTGGTCCCGAGCGACGAGGCCTTCGGCGCCCGCTGATCGCTCCGAGCGGCCCCGGACTCCTCGTCCGGGGCCGCTCGCGTGAGCCGACGCGTCGATGGAGTCCCGACAGGCTCTCAGGGGCGGGGGCCCGCCATCTGCTCCAGCCGGGCGATGCGCTCCGCCATGGGCGGATGCGTCGAGAAGAGTTTGGACATGCCCTGGCCGGGGCGGAACGGATTCGCGATCATCATGTGGCTCGCGGTCTCGATCCTCGGCTCCGGTGGAAGCGGGAGCTGTTTCGTTCCTGCGTCGAGCTTGCGCAGGGCACTGGCCAGGGCCAGCGGGTCGCCGGTCAGCTGGGCACCGGAGGCGTCCGCCTCGTACTCGCGGGAGCGGCTGACGGCCAGCTGGATGACGGACGCCGCGATGGGGCCGAGGATCATGATCATCAGCATCCCGAGGATCCCGGGCCCGTCGTCGTCGTTGGACCGGCCCACCGGGATCAGCCAGGCGAAGTTGACCAGGAACATGACGACGGAGGCGAGCGCTCCGGCGACGGACGAGATCAGGATGTCGCGGTTGTAGACATGGCTCAGCTCGTGTCCCAGTACGCCGCGCAGCTCCCGCTCGTCCAGGATCTGCAGGATGCCTTCGGTGCAGCAGACTGCGGCGTTGCGCGGATTGCGCCCGGTGGCGAAGGCGTTGGGGGCCTGCGTCGGAGAGATGTAGAGCCGGGGCATGGGCTGGCGGGCAGCGGTGGAGAGCTCGCGGACCATGAGGTAGAGCTGTGGTGCCTCGAACTCGCTGACGGGGCGGGCCCGCATGGCCCTGAGCGCCAGCTTGTCGCTGTTCCAGTACGCGTAGGCGTTGGTGCCGACGGCTACGAGGAGCGCGACGATCAGGCCCGTACGTCCGAAGAAGCTTCCGATGACGATGATGAGTGCGGACAGTCCCCCGAGGAGTACGGCGGTTCTCAGCCCGTTGTGCCGGCGGTGCACGGTACGCCCTCCAAATGGTGCGGCAGGGGAACCCTTTGCTTGGTGGTCTCCACTCCCCCAGTGGAGCCTCCCGTACAGGTCAACGCGAGGCGAGAGGAGCTAGTTCCCTTGTGCGCGCCGCCGCAGGGCAGGGCCTGTCCGGCACTCGCGGGCCGGATCAGGCTCTGGGCCGTACGGGTCAGTGGCTGTGCGCGTGCCGGTCCGGTGCCCGGTCGCTCAGCGCTGGGCGGGGAAGCCGGCGACCGCGAGCGCCTCGGAGTCCGGCTTGATCTCGCTGGTGCAGTGGGCGCAGCGGGAGGCGATGGCCGGGATCTCGGTGTAGCAGCGGGGGCAGTCGCGCAGGGCGGCCTTGATGTCGACCTTCTCCGCCTTGGCGAAACGGTTCTGGACCTTCGCCATGGGAACCACGACACCGAAGTAGAGGACCGCGGCGGTGATCAGGAACGCGATGGCGGCGGCCAGGAACTTCCCGTACGGGAAGATGGCGCCCTCGACCGAGAACTGCGCCGAGCTGAAGTCTCCGACGGAACCGGTGGCGAGGCCGATCAGTGGGGTGATGAAGGCCGTGCTGAAGCCGGTGACGACCGCGGTGAACGCTGCTCCGACGGCCAGCCCGATGGCCATGGAGATGACGTTTCCGCGCAGGATGAAGTCCTTGAACCCGTTCAGCACTGCTCTTGCTCCTCTGGAATGCGTATGTGTGGGGGGTGTGCGGGCAAGACCTTGCCCTGTACGGGCCGTCCCGGGCAAACCGATCTTCGGTATGTCAGAAGAGATTGACGGCGGCGAACCTGAGGACCGTCTGCGGAGCGCCTGAGAGCACCACACCGGCGACGGCGGTGAGCGTGATCGCGACGGCGAGGGAGGCCGGGGCTCCATGCCTGGTGGGGGCGGGTGTGAAGCCGTCCGCCGGGGTCTCGTCGCGGGCCGCCGCCGGGGCTCCTTCCGGAGCCTCCTCCGGGGCGCGGAAGAGCGTCGCGGTCCACTGGAGGTAGTAGTAGAGCGCGATCACGACGTTGACGGCCATGACGACGGCGAGCCAGCCGAGTCCGGCGTCGACGGCCGCGGAGAAGACCGTGACCTTGGCGAAGAGACCGATGACGCCGGGCGGCAGGCCCGCCAGGCAGAGCAGGAAGAAGGCCATCGCCAGGGCGGCGAGGGGTCGGGTGGCGTACAGACCGCGGTAGTCGGTGATCCGGTTGCCGGGGCTGGTACGGGCGACCAGGGCGGCGACCGCGAAGGCCCCGAGGTTCACGACGGCGTACATGAGGGCGTACGCGACGGTGGAGCCGATGTGCTCGTCGCTGGAGTACGCGGCGGCGGCGATCGGCACCAGCAGGTAGCCGGCCTGGGCGACGGACGACCAGGCGAGCAGGCGCACGGCGCTGCGTGCCCGGCCGGCGTTCTGGCGCAGGGCGGCGACGTTGCCGATCGTCATGGTGAGCGCGGCGAGGACGGCGAGGGCCGGTCCCCAGACATCGGCGTACGCCGGGAACGCGACCACGGTGACAAGGATGAGGCCGGAGAAGCCGACCGCCTTGCCGACGACCGAGAGGTAGGCCGCGACCGGCAGGGGGGCGCCGATGTACGTGTCGGGAACCCAGAAGTGGAAGGGCGCGGCGGCCGTCTTGAACGCGAAGCCGACCAGGGTGAGGGCGACGCCCACCTTGGCGAGGGTGTCGAGCTGACCGGGTACGTCGTCGAGCCGGGCGGCGATCTCGGTGAGGTGCAGGGTGCCGGTGGTCGCGTACACGAAGCTGACGCCGAGCAGCATGACGGCGGTCGCGACGACGGAGGAGAGGAAGAACTTCAGGGCGGCCTCGGAGGACCGCCGGTCGCCGCGCTTGATGCCGACGAGCGCGAAGGCGGGCAGCGAGGCGACTTCGAGGGCGACGACGAGGGTGGCGAGATCGCGGGCGGCGGGCAGCAGTGCGGCGCCGGACGCGGAGGACAGCAGCAGGAACCAGAACTCGCCGGCGGGGAGCTTGCGGATGTCGCCGAGCGAGAGCAGGGCGGTGAGCAGGGCGCCGCCGAGCACGAGGGCCTGGATGACCAGGGCGAAGTGGTCGGCGGTGTAGCTGCAGGCGTCGGCGGCGCCGGATCCGGTGGCCGCCGCATTGAGGCAGAAGGTGGAGCGGTCGCCGTCGCGCAGCGGGACGAGGAGGGCCAGGGCGGCGACGAGCCCGGTGATGGTCAGCGCGCCGAGGAGCGGTTTGCGGCGCTCGGGCAGGAAGAGGTCGGTGACCAGGACGATCAGCGCCATGGCCGCGACGACGACCGGGGGTGCGATCGCGAGCCAGTCGACGGACTGGATGAGGCTGGTGGTGCTCTCGGCCGCGGTGGTGACGAGGTCCGGGGTGACGACGGCTGTGGTCACGACTTGCCTCCTGCGAGGAGCTTCTGCACGGCCGGGTCGGTGAGGCCGAGGAGGACGGCGGGCCACAGACCGGCGAGGACGGTGAGCGCGACGAGCGGGGTCCAGGCGGCGAATTCGTACGCCTGGACATCGGCGAGATGCGGCTCTTCGCGCTTCTCACCCATGCAGACCCGGCGTACGACCATGAGCATGTACGCGGCGGTGAGCAGGGTGCCGAACGCGGCGATCGACATGAAGGTGAGGAAGGCGGGCCGGCTGAGGCCGTCGGCGGGGTCGAAGGAGCCGAACAGGGCGAGCATCTCGCCCCAGAATCCGGCGAGGCCCGGCAGGCCGAGGGAGGCGACGGCGGCGAAGGCGAGGAGGCCGCCGAGGTGGGGTGCCCGGCCGTAGAGCGCGGCTCCGGTGGCCCCGGAGAGGGTGTCGAGGTCGGCAGTGCCGTACCTGTCCTTGACCGCGCCGACGAGGAAGAACAGCAGGCCGGTGATGAGGCCGTGGGCGATGTTGGCGAAGAGCGCGCCGTTGACTCCGGTGGGCGTCATGCTCGCGATGCCGAGGAGCACGAAGCCCATGTGTCCGACGGAGGAGTACGCGATCAGGCGCTTGAGGTCGCCCTTGGAGCCGGGGCGGACCAGCGCCAGGCAGGCCAGCGATCCGTAGATGATGCCGACGACCGCGAAGGCGGCGAGGTAGGGCGCGAAGGTGTGCATCCCGTCGGGGGCGATGGGGAGCAGGATGCGGACGAATCCGTACGTGCCCATCTTCAGCAGGACGCCCGCGAGGAGGACCGAGCCGACGGTCGGGGCGGCGGTGTGGGCGTCCGGCAGCCAGCTGTGCAGCGGCCACATCGGGGTCTTCACGGCGAGCCCGATGCCGATCGCCAGAACGGCGATGACCTGCACGGACGAGGTGAGTCCACGGCCGTTGTCAGTGGCGAGTGCCACCATGTCGAAGGTGCCGCTCTTCAGTCCGATGAGGAGCAGGCCCAGCAGCATGACGACCGAGCCGAGCAGTGTGTAGAGGATGAACTTCCAGGCGGCGGCCTGCCGCTGCGCACCGCCCCAGCGGGCGATGAGGAAGTACATCGGGATGAGCACCATCTCGAACGCCAGGAAGAACAGCAGCAGGTCGAGTACGGCGAAGGTCACGAGGGTGCCGGACTCCAGGACGAGCAGGAGAGCGACGAAGGCCTTCGGGGAGGGGCCCGCGGGCAGCTTGAAGTAGCTGTAGAGCGCGCAGAGGAAGGTCAGCAGCGCGGTCAGTACGAGAAGGGGGAGCGAGATGCCGTCGATGCCGAGATGGATGCGGACGTCGAGCGCCGGGATCCAGCTGATGTCGGTGGTGGCCTGCATCTTCGACGGGTGGTCGTGGTCGAAGCCCGCGGCGAGGACGATCGCGGCGACGAGGATCGCACCGGTGACGGTCACGCCGTGGCGGAGCACGGCCTGGTCGGGGCTGGTTCCCTTCAGTCCCGGCGGGGCCGGCAGCAGGGCGGCCACGGCGCCGATGAGCGGGACGACGACGATGAACGCGAGAAGGAACTGCATCACGGATTCACTGATATCGATCACGGCTCACGACCCGGCGTTGGTGTTGGCGAAGACGACGGCGGCGATCGCCAGGACCAGGGAACCCGCGAGCAGCGCGCCGAGGTAGGTCTGCACGTTGCCGGTCTGGGCTCGGCGGACGGCGGTGCCGAGCCAGCGTGCGCCGGTGCCGGAGCCGCGTACGTAGGTGTCGACGACCTCGCGGTCCAGGAAGCGGACGAGGCTCGCCGCGGCCTGGACGGGGCGGACGAACAGCGCCGTGTACAGGGCGTCGAGGTGGAAACCGGCGGCGGCGTGGTGGTGGAGCGGGCCGAGCAGCAGTCGGCCGGGGTCGGCCGGGTCGGGGGCGTCCCCGTCGGCTCCGTAGGCGGCGGTGTGTGCCGTCATGGCCTGGGCCTCGATGAGGGCGGGTTCGGCGTCGGGGTGGGCGACGACGGTGCCGACGGTGGTACGGGCGGCGAGCGCCGAGGTGTGGCGCCAGGCGCCGTAGGTGACGAGGCCGCCGACGAGGCCGACGCCCGTGGAGAGGACGGCGGTGGTGACGGTCGGGGTGAGGCTGTGGCCGTCGAACCAGTCGGTGATCGTGCCGACGGTCAGTCCGAAGGCGATGGTGGGGATGGCGAGGACCCAGAGGACGGCGGTCATCGCGACGGGCTGCCTGCCGTGGTCGGGGGCCTCGGCGCCGCGCCCCCGGAAGGCGAGGAGCCAGAGGCGGGTGGCGTACGCGGCGGTGAGGACGGCGGCGAGCAGTCCGGCGACGAGTACGGTCCAGCCGGCGGCGGCCGGGGCGACGTGCCGGTCCCCGAGCGCGGTGTGCTCGGCGGCGACGAGGACGGCTTCCTTGGAGAAGAAGCCGGCGAACGGAGGGATGGCGGCGAGCGCGAGCAGGGCGACGGTCATCGTCCAGTAGGCGTCCGGGATGCGCTTCGTCAGGCCGCCCATGCGGGACATGGCGGCCAGCGAGTTGGTCCCGGCGGCGTGGATGACGACGCCGGCCGCGAGGAAGAGGACGGCCTTGAACGCGCCGTGGGAGAGGAGGTGGAAGACGGCGGCCCCGCGGTCGCCGACGGCCAGGGCGCCGGCCATGTAGCCGAGCTGGCCGATCGTCGAGTAGGCGAGGACCCGCTTGATGTCGTCCTGGGCGAGGGCGGCGAGTCCTGAGCCGATCATCGTGATCGCCGCCATGACGGCGAGTACGACGAGCGCCGCGCCGGACTGGGCGAAGACGGGGAGGAGCCGGGCCACGAAGTAGATGCCGGCGGCGACCATCGTCGCGGCATGGATGAGCGCGGAGACGGGGGTGGGGCCGGCCATCGCGTCGGGCAGCCAGGTGTGCAGGGGGAACTGCGCCGACTTGCCGGCGACGCCCGCGAGGAGCAGCAGGGCGATGAGGGTGGGGTGGTCCAGGCCGCCGTTGGCGACGGCGCCCAGGATGCCGGTGATGCGGAAGGTGCCGGTGTCGGCGGCGAGCGCGAACAGGCCGATCAGGAAGGGGACATCGCCGAGCTTGGTGACCAGGAAGGCCTTGAGGGAGGCGGCGCGGGCTTCGGGCGTCTCCCAGTAGTGGCCGACGAGGAAGTACGAGCAGATGCCCATGATCTCCCAGCCAACCAGGAGCACCATCAGGTCGCCCGAGTAGACGACGAGCAGCATTGCGGAGGTGAAGAGGGAGACGAGGGCGGCGTACGAGGGGTAGCGGGGGTCGTCGCGCAGATAGGCGGTCGAGTAGATCTGCACACAGGTCGCGACGAGCCCGACCAGGACGGCGACGAGGACCGCGAAGCCGTCGAGGTGCAGGGCGAGGTCGATCGGGACCGAGCCGGTGGGGGTGAGCTGGGTCGCGGCGTCGATGGCCCGGCCGCCGCCCTGGCGTGCGGCGACGACGGCGGCGATGACGGCGGCGGCGAGGGTGGGCAGTACGGCGAGGGGCCGTACGAAGCCGGGGGCAAAGAGAAGCGCGCGAAGCCCCTTCTCGGGGCGGCGGCGGGAGACGGGCGGGCCGGACAGGAGACCGGCCGCGGCGCCCAGGAACGGAAGGAGGGGGACGAGGACGGCGAGGGTCGTGGTGGTCACGCGGTGGCCTCTGCCTTCTTTGCCTTCCCTGCCGCAGCAGTGGCCTGGTCTTCGGTGCCGGTGCCGGACTCGTCGTCCGGGAGGGCTTCGGCGGCGTCGGTCTCGGCGGTGTCGCGGAGGCGGTCGACGTCCGAGCTGCCGCGGTTGCGGTACACGGCGAGGACGATCGCCAGGCCGATGCCGATCTCCGCCGCCGAGATGGCGATGGTGAAGAGGGTGAGGGCCTGGCCGGAGTGCAGGGTGTCGCGGAGCCAGACGTCGAAGGCGACCAGGTTGAGGTTGACGGCGTTGAGCATCAGCTCGACGGACATCAGGACCAGGATCGCGTTGCGACGGGCGAGCACTCCGTACAGCCCGGTGCAGAAGAGGAGGGCGGCGAGCACGGCGGGATAGGCGAGGTGCATCAGCTCTGCTCCTTACCGCGCTTGCGGGACAGGACGATCGCGCCGACTAGGGCGGCTAGCAGCAGGACGGAGAGTGCTTCGAACGGCAGCACCCAGTGCCGGAAGAGGAAGGAGCCGGTCACGTCGGTCGAGCCCCGGGCCGGTCCGCCCAGGTCGATCCAGGTGGTCCGGAAGGCGTCGACGACGACCCAGACGAGCGCGCCGGCGGAGGCGACCGCCACGGCGAGGGCCGCCCAGCGGTTGCCCGAGTCGGCGTCCGGGGAGCGGCCGATGGGGGCCCTGGTGAGCATCAGCCCGAAGAGAAGGAGGACGACCACGGAACCGACGTAGATCAGTACCTGCACCCAGGCGATGAACTCCGCGGTGAGCAGGAGGTACTCGACGGCGAGACCCCCGAGCGCCACGACCAGCCAGAGGGCGGCATGCACCAGCTGCTTGGTCGTGACGGTGACGAGGGCCGCGCCGAGGGTGGCGATGCCGACGAGGACGAAGGCGATCTCGATGCCGGTCGGGGAGAGGAAGCCGGAGTGGGCCGGCTGGGCGGCGAGGGCGGTGTGAGCGGAGTGGGCCGCGGTGGCTGCGAGTGTCACTCCTCCCCCTCTGCTTCGCTCTGGTTCTGCTGGGTTTCCTGAGCCTGTCGGGCCTGCTGTGCCTGCTGGGCTTCCTGGGCGCGCTGGGCTTCGAGTTTCTCCGCCGTCTTGCGGGCGGCGGCGATCTCCTTCGGCTCCTCGGCGCCCGGGTCGAGCGCCGGCGGTTCCGGCACCGTCCACATCCATGCGCGGAGCTTGTCGCGCTCATGGGTGAGTTCGAGGATGTCCGTCTCCGCGTACTCGAACTCCGGCGACCAGAACAGCGCGTCGAAGGGGCACACCTCGATGCAGATACCGCAGTACATGCAGAGCGAGAAGTCGATCGCGAAGCGGTCGAGGACATTGCGGCTGCGCTCGCGGCCGCCCGGGGTCGAGGCCGGCACCGTCTCCTTGTGGGAGTCGATGTAGACGCACCAGTCGGGGCACTCACGGGCGCAGAGCATGCAGACCGTGCAGTTCTCCTCGAACAGCGCGATGACGCCGCGGGAGCGGGGCGGGAGCTCGGGCTGGACGTCCGGGTACTGCGCGGTGACCGTCTTCCTCGTCATCGTCCGCAGGGTGACGGCCAGGCCCTTGGCCAGGCCGGAGCCGGGAATCGGGGGCATCAGCTGATCGCCACCTTCACGATGCCGGTGAGCGCGATCTGCGCGAGAGCGAGCGGGATGAGCGTGGTCCAGGCGAGCTTCTGCAGCTGATCCTCGCGGAGCCGGGGGTAGGACACCCGCAGCCAGATGACGACGAAGGCGAGGACCGCGGTCTTGAGGAGCGTCCAGACCCAGCCGAGTCCGTCGGCGCCGAACGGGCCGTGCCAGCCGCCGAGGAAGAGAACGGTGGTCAGTCCGCACAGGACGACGATGCCCGCGTACTCGGCGAGCAGGAACAGGGCGAAGCGCAGGCCGGTGTACTCGGTGTACGCGCCGAAGATGATCTCCGAGTCGGCGACCGGCATGTCGAACGGCGGGCGTTGCAGCTCCGCGAGTCCGGCCACGAAGAAGACCAGCGCGCCGACGATCTGCCAGGGCAGCCACCACCACTCGAAGGCATCGAGGATGCCCGGGAGGGAGACGGTGCCGGCCGCCATCGCGACGGAGGCGGCGGCGAGCAGCATCGGCAGTTCGTACGCGAGCAGCTGGGCGGCGGTACGGAGGCCGCCGAGGAGGGAGAACTTGTTCGCCGACGCCCAGCCGGCCATCAGCGAGCCGAGGACTCCTACGCCCATGACGGCGAGCACGAAGAAGATGCCCGCGTCGACGACCTGCCCGACCGCGCCCTCGCCGGGGCCGATCGGGATGGCGACGAGTACGAGGAGGTACGGGAGCAGCGCGACGGCCGGCGCGAGCTGGAAGATCCGGCGGTCGGCCTCGGCCGGGACGATGTCTTCCTTCTGCGCGAACTTCACGCCGTCCGCGACGAGCTGGGCCCAGCCGTGGAAGCCGCCGGCGTACATGGGGCCGAGGCGGCCCTGCATATGGGCCATCACCTTGTGCTCGGTCTGCCCGACGACGAGCGGGAGGACCATGAACACGGCGAAGACGATGACGAGGCGGAGGGCGACGTCCAGTACGTCGTTCACGCGGTATCGCCTCCGGCGGGGGGATCGGGGGTCTCTGGGGTTTTCGCGGTTTCTGGGGTTTGCGGGGTCTCTGGGGTTTTCGGGTGCGCCGAGGGTTCGGGGTGGTTCGCGGGGGTGGTCTCGGTAGCGGGGGTGGCGTCGGTGTCGGTGTCCGCGTCGGGGGTGCCGCTGCGCGTGGCCTCTCCCCTACCCGCCTCTTCCCGAACCGGGGGCTCCGCCCCCGGACCCCCGCTCCTCGAACGCCGGAGGGGCTGGGGAGTACCGGGGTCCGGAGTGGCCCCGCCAAGACCGGGAGCAGCCGGGTCCGGAATGGTCCCGTCCGGCTGGGGAGCACCCGAGTCCGCCCCCGCCCCCGCATTCGCGTCGAAAGCCGGGCGGGCGTGATGCCACGGGGCATCGCTGGTTCCGAGGCTCGGGTCCGCTGCCCCGGTCCCCGTACCCGTATCGGTCCCCGTACCCGTACCCGCACCCGGCGCAACCGTCTCCGCCTGCCGGCTCGTCGGCTGCTGGCTCGCCGAGCCCTGGGAAGCGCTCCGAGTGCGGCGCGGGGTCGTGGTCCTGGGTGTCGTCTCCGTACCCGCATCCGCGCCCGCTTCTGGGGCCGGGGCCGCTGCCGCCGCTGCCGTGCGCTGGGCGGCCGAGCCCTCGCTCGTGCTGCGGGTGCGGCGCACCGGGCGGTCGCCCGCCGCTCGCGGGGTGCGGGCCGGGCGGGACGGGGCGGGCGGGAGCTGGCCCTTCAGGGGGCCCCATTCGTTCGGGTCGGGGACGCCGGGCGGCAGCATCGTGCGCCGCTTCGGGCCGCCGTGCTCCGACTCGCCCGGCTCCTTCGCGCCGGGCCAGGCCTTCGCGACGCGCGCCGCCAGCACGAAGTCCTTGCGCAGCGGGTGGCCCTCGAAGCCCTCGGGCAGCAGCAGCGGCACCAGGTGCGGGTGGCCGTCGAAGCCGATGCCGAACATCTCGTGCGTCTCGCGCTCGTGCCAGGCGGCGCCCGCGTAGACGTCGATCGCGGTGGGAAGGACCGCCGCCTCGTGCGGAACGGTCGTACGGATCATGAGCCGACGGACCTTGCCCCCGGCCAGGGCCGCGACATGGACGCAGACCCGGAAGCCGGTGCCCGGTTCGTCGACCGCGCTCAGCCAGTCGAAATACGTGCAGCCCAGCCGGTCGCGGGCCGTTTCGAGGGCGGCGATCCAGGCGGCGGCCGGTACGTCGACGGTCAGCAGGTCGTACGCGTACTCCGCCGTCGCGTCCTCGCCGAAGAGCTCGGCGGCGGCGTCGGGCAGGCGGTCGTAGGCGTCGGCAGGGGTGGTGGTCATGCGCGGTCCTTCCCCGGGGCCGGCGCCGGGTCCTGCGGGGGCGCGACCAGGCCGCTGCGCAGTGCGGCGGTGGAGGGACGGCTGCCGCCGCCCGTCGCGTACCGCTCGCCCAGCGACTCCCGGGCGATCTTCTCCTGGAGCTTGAGGATGCCCTGGAGCAGCGCCTCCGGCCGGGGCGGGCAGCCGGGGACGTAGACATCGACCGGGATGATCTGGTCCACGCCCTTGGTCACGGAGTACGAGTCCCAGTACGGGCCGCCGCAGTTGGAACAGGCACCGAAGGAGATGACGTACTTGGGCTCGGGCATCTGCTCGTACAGCCGCTTCACCGCCGGGGCCATCTTGTCCGTCACCGTGCCGGAAACGATCATGAGATCGGCCTGGCGCGGGCCGGGCGCGAACGGGATCACGCCGAGCCGGATGAAGTCGTGCCGGGCCATGGAGGCGGCGATGAATTCGATGGCGCAGCAGGCGAGCCCGAAGTTGAAGACCCAGAGGCTGTAGCGGCGGCCCCAGTTCAGGACCACCTTCATCGGCTCGGGCGCCAGGCGCGACAGGACGCCGAGCCGCTTGGGCTCCGGCAGGAAGGTCGGCTCGGGCTGCGGTTCGGATCCCTCGTCGGCCCGCGGGCTGGTCACGTCCATTCGAGGACGCCCTTCTTCCATGCGTAGAGCAGTCCTACGGCCAGGAAACCGAGGAAGATGAACATTTCGACCAGCGTCGTCGCCCCGTATCCGGGTGCGGCGAATACGGTCGCCCACGGAAACAGGAAGATCGAGTCGACGGCGAAGATCACGTACAGGAAGGCATAGACGTAATAACGGACCTGGGTATGTGCCCATCCTTCACCCACCGGATCCACGCCGCACTCGTACGTCAGGAGCTTTTCCGGCGTCGGGACCACAGGACGCAGCAGTCGGCCGGCCCCGAAGGCGACGGCGACGAACAGCACGCCGATCACGGCGAGCAGTCCGACCACTGAGTAACCGTGGAAGTAGTCCGACGCGAGAACGGTCGATTCCGGCAGGTCCGCCACGTCCGCCCCTCGCTCCCTCGAATCCGTCCGGTGATCTGTACGCACGGGAGTCTAGGCCCTGTTAAAGAGACGGTAAGCAGCCGCGTCGGACAAGGGGTGGGGTTATCCCTACTTCACCTCACCCATGAGCCCCATGGCGTGCGCCGGTCCGGCCCGGCAGGCTGGGGCGTATGACCATGAGCCCCCCGGTGCCGGACAACGACCGACCACCGCCCGCCCGCCTCGTCCTCGACCGTTGGACCTGGAAGGAGATCGGCCATCTGCTGGCCAATCTCCCCATGGCCATTGCCGGGTTCGTTTACACGGTTGTCATGATCGCTGTCGGCGTGGGACTTGCGGTCACGGTGATCGGTCTGCCCCTGCTCGCCCTCGGGCTGCACGGGGCGCGGCTGATCGGCAAGGCCGAGCGGGGCCGGGCGCGGGCGATGCTCGGGGTGCGGATCGACGAGCCGAGCCCGATGGATCTGTCCCGCCGGGACAAGGGGTTCTTCTCCTGGCTGTGGTCGAGCATCAAGGACCCGGTGGGCTGGCGGACGGTGCTGTACTCCTTCATCCGGCTGCCCTGGGGCGTACTCACCTTCGCGGTGACGCTCGTGAGCCTCCTCGTGCTGTGGCCGGTGCTCCCCCATGTCGCGCGGCTCCTCAGCAACGTGGACCGGTCGATGGTGCGCGGGCTGCTCTCGCCCTCCGACGAGCTGGAGCGCCGGATCGCCGAGCTGGAGTCGGACCGGGGGGTGGTCGTCGACACGGCCGCCGCCGACCTGCGCCGCATCGAACGCGACCTCCACGACGGCGCCCAGGCCCGCCTCGTCGCCCTCGCCATGGGCCTGGGCCTGGCGAAGGAGAAGCTGACCGACGACCCCGAAGCCGCGGCCCGCATGGTCGACGAGGCCCACGGCGAGGTCAAGGTCGCCCTCCAGGAACTGCGCGACCTCGCCCGCGGCATCCACCCCGCCGTCCTCACCGACCGCGGACTCGACGCCGCACTCTCCGCCATCGCCTCCCGCTGCACCGTCCCCGTCGCAGTGAGCGTGGATCTGCCGGGGCGTCCCGCGGAGGCGATCGAGGGGATCGCGTACTTCACGGTCTCCGAGCTGCTCCAGAATGTGAGCAAGCACAGCGCGGCGCGTTCAGCGTCCGTCGAGGTGTGGCGCTCCGGGGAGCGGCTGATGCTCCAGGTCACCGACGACGGACGGGGCGGGGCCCGGATGGACGGCGGTACGGGAATGGCGGGGCTGGCCGAGCGGCTGGGCGCCGTCGACGGGCTGTTCGTCCTCGACTCACCGGTCGGCGGACCCACGACGGTCACCGCGGAACTGCCCTGGCGGGACCGTGAGCAGCGGAAGGACAAGGAGCCGGGCAATACGGGGGCGGCCGAGCGCCGCTAGCCTCCCCCGGTCGAGCGCCACCAGCCTCCCCGGCCGAGCACCGCCAGCCTCGCCCGGCCGACCGCCACCAGTGCAGCCCGGTCGAGCGCCACCAGTACAGCCCGTGCATGGCCGTACGCACCCCTCGATGGTGGGGAAAACCCCCGGCCGAAGAGGGATACCCCCCTCATGGCGGGCCGGCCCGCGGAACAGCACCCTTGTCATAACGGCAACAGACCGCTGATGAAGATGAGAAGAAACGGACAGCACCCATGGCCACGGCATACGGACCGGACACTCGGGACCACCAGCGGTCCGGAGCCGACTTCGGGGACCATCCCCCGGTGAAGCACTTCTTCCCCGCCGCGCTGCGCGCGCCCGTCGAGGGCAGGACCTGGCGCGAGCTCACGTACCTGCTGCTGAGCCTGCCGATCGGCGTGGTCCTGTTCTGCCTCTCGATCCCCCTGACGACGCTGGGCGTCGGCATGCTGATCACCTTCCTCGGGGTTCCGATCCTGGCCGGCGCGCTGGCCATGTGCCGCGGCTTCGGCGCGATGGAACGGGCACGGGCGCGCGGACTGCTGAAGGTGGATGTGGCGGCCCCGGCGCCGGTGCGCGGCAGGACCGGCGGCCTGATGTCCTGGATGGGCGCGATGCTCAAGAGCGGGGCGTCCTGGCGGCATCTGCTCTACGCACTGCTGCACATGCCGTGGGCGATCTTCGCCTTCTCCGTCGCGGTGACGTTCTGGACGATCGGGTGGACCGCGTTCACCTACCCGCTGTGGCGCTGGGTCTTCCCGGCGTACACGGGTCGGGGCGGCATTCAGCTGTACAGCGACCGGGCCCATGACGTCCGCCTCGACTCCTCCGTCGAAATGGCCCTGACCAGCGCGGTCGGCCTGGTGTTCGTCCTCGTCACGCCGTGGATCATCCGTGGTCTGGTGAGCGTGGACCGGGTCATGGTGGCCGGGCTGCTCGGGCCGTCCCGGCTGGCGACCCGCGTCTCGGAGCTGGAGTCGGACCGGGGGGTGGTCGTCGACACGGCCGCCGCCGACCTGCGCCGCATCGAACGCGACCTCCACGACGGCGCCCAGGCCCGCCTCGTCGCCCTCGCCATGGATCTGGGCCTGGCGAAGGAGAAGCTGACCGACGACCCCGAAGCCGCGGCCCGCATGGTCGACGAGGCCCACGGCGAGGTCAAGGTCGCCCTCCAGGAACTGCGCGACCTCGCCCGCGGCATCCACCCCGCCGTCCTCACCGACCGCGGACTCGACGCCGCACTCTCCGCCATCGCCTCCCGCTGCACCGTCCCGGTCAACGTCGAGGTGGACCTGGCCTCCCGGCCGGCCCAGGCGATCGAGGGCATCGCGTACTTCACGGTCTCCGAGCTGCTCCAGAACGTGAGCAAGCACGCACGGGCGACCCGCGCCTCGGTCGATGTGTGGCGGGCGGCGGACCGGCTGATGCTCCAGGTCACCGACAACGGGCGCGGCGGCGCCGATGTGTCGTCGGGCAGCGGGCTCGCCGGGCTGACCGAGCGGCTGGAGGCGGTGGACGGCGTCCTGGTCGTGGATTCCCCGCAGGGCGGCCCGACCCGGATCACGGCCGAGTTGCCGTGGCGCGGCTGAACACGGCTGAAGTCCACCCGGCGGCCGAGGACAGCAGGGCGCCGATGCTGGGATGCTGGAGACCGTAGATGCGGGACCAGCGAACAGTGGGGGATACGGCTTCATGGTGGAGGACAGGGTGCGAGTAGTCATCGCCGAGGATTCGGTGCTGCTCCGGGAAGGACTCACCCGGCTGCTGACCGATCTGGGGCATGACGTCGTCGCCGGAGTGGGGGACGCCGAGGCGCTGATCAAGACGGTGAGCGATCTGGCGGGGCAGGACGCGCTGCCCGATGTGGTGGTCGCCGATGTGCGGATGCCTCCGACCCACACCGACGAGGGTGTGCGGGCGGCCGTGCGGCTGCGGAAGGACTATCCGGGGATCGGGGTGCTGGTCCTTTCGCAGTACGTCGAGGAGCAGTACGCGACCGAGTTGCTGGCCGGGTCCAGCCGGGGCGTGGGATATCTGCTGAAGGACCGGGTCGCCGAGGTCAGGGAGTTCGTGGACGCGGTGGTCCGGGTGGCGCAGGGCGGGACGGCGCTGGACCCGGAGGTGGTGGCGCAGCTGCTGGGCCGGAGTCGTAAACAGGACGTCCTGGCCGGGCTGACGCCGCGCGAGCGCGAGGTGCTCGGCCTGATGGCGGAGGGGCGGACGAACTCCGCGGTGGCCAGGCAGCTGGTGGTGAGCGACGGCGCCGTGGAGAAGCACGTCAGCAATATCTTCCTGAAGCTGGGGCTGTCCCCCAGTGACGGGGATCACCGCCGGGTGCTGGCCGTTCTGACCTACCTGAAATCCTGATGAACTGACACCCTGTCAGATATCTGGTGGAGGTCACCGCGGGGAGCCGGCCACGGCCGCCGCGGTGACCGGGGCGGGGTACCGGCACCGATGAACGTCACCGGGGTCCTAGCACCAAAGGATGAGTGCACAGCGTCTTCATCGAACGGCTGGGGGGCTTGCGAAACATGACAAACCGGTATCAAATCGCGTCCCAAAATGACGTCCACCATTTGACCGGTCCGGGGAAGGCGACCCTTACCGACGTAGGGTGGGCATGGGGACCGTCGGCGGGCCGGCGGGACCCGAGCCGCCGCCCCGAGGGAGGTCCAGTTCAGTGACCAGCCAGGTCAGTAGCCCAGCCGAACAGGCCGATGAGGCCAGCGAGGCGCTCGTCGGGGGACAGCGTGCCCCCCGCCCCGATCATGCGGGCGCCGGCGAGAAGGAGATCCGCCGCCTCGATCGGGTGATCATCCGCTTCGCGGGTGACTCCGGAGACGGTATGCAGCTCACCGGTGACCGCTTCACTTCGGAGACCGCGTCGTTCGGAAACGATCTTTCGACGCTGCCGAACTTTCCCGCCGAGATCCGCGCCCCCGCAGGGACCCTGCCGGGGGTTTCTTCGTTCCAGCTGCATTTCGCGGACCACGACATCCTCACGCCGGGGGATGCGCCGAACGTCCTGGTCGCGATGAATCCGGCCGCGTTGAAGGCGAACATCGGCGATGTGCCGCGCGGGGCGGAAATCATCGTGAACACCGATGAGTTCACCAAGCGGCCGATGGCGAAGGTCGGCTACCCGACCAGTCCGCTGGAGGACGGGTCGCTGGACGGCTACAACGTCCACCCCGTCCCGCTGACGACGCTCACGATCGAGGCGCTGAAGGAGTTCGGGCTCTCCCGCAAGGAGGCCGAACGGTCGAAGAACATGTTCGCGCTGGGTCTGCTGTCGTGGATGTATCACCGTCCGACCGAGGGGACCGAGGCGTTCCTGCGGGCGAAGTTCGCGAAGAAGCCGCAGATCGCGGAGGCGAACGTGGCGGCGTTCAGGGCCGGATGGAATTTCGGGGAGACCACGGAGGACTTCGCGGTCTCCTACGAGGTGGCGCCCGCCTCGCAGGCGTTCCCGGCGGGTACGTACCGCAATATCTCGGGGAACCTGGCGCTGTCGTACGGGCTGATCGCCGCGTCCCGGCAGGCGGACCTGCCGCTGTATCTGGGCTCGTACCCGATCACTCCGGCCTCCGACATCCTGCACGAGCTGAGCAAGCACAAGAACTTCGGGGTGCGGACCTTCCAGGCCGAGGACGAGATCGCGGGGATCGGGGCGGCGCTGGGGGCCGCGTTCGGCGGATCCCTCGCCGTGACCACCACCTCCGGGCCCGGGGTGGCGCTGAAGTCGGAGACGATCGGGCTCGCCGTCTCCCTGGAGCTGCCGCTGATCGTGATCGACATCCAGCGCGGCGGCCCGTCCACCGGTCTGCCGACCAAGACCGAGCAGGCCGACCTGCTCCAGGCGATGTACGGGCGCAACGGCGAGGCCCCGGTCCCGATCGTGGCCCCCAGGACCCCGGCCGACTGCTTCGACGCCGCCCTGGAAGCCGCCCGCATCGCCCTGACCTACCGCACCCCCGTCTTCCTGCTCTCCGACGGGTACCTCGCCAACGGCTCCGAACCGTGGAAGATCCCCGAGACCGACGAACTGCCCGACCTACGGGTCCGGTTCGCGACCGGCCCCAACCATGAACTGGCCGACGGCACCGAGGTGTTCTGGCCCTACAAGCGCGACCCGCACACCCTGGCCCGGCCGTGGGCGGTGCCCGGCACCCCTGGTCTCGAACACCGCATCGGCGGCATCGAGAAGCAGGACGGCAGCGGCAACATCTCCTACGACCCGGCCAACCACGACCTCATGGTCCGCACCCGCCAGGCCAAGATCGACAACATCGAGGTCCCCGACCTCCAGGTCGACGACCCCTCCGACGCCAGGACCCTGGTGCTGGGCTGGGGCTCCACCTACGGCCCCATCACCGCCGCCGTCCGCCGGCTCCGCGCGGCCGGACAGCCCATTGCCCAGGCCCATCTGCGCAACCTCAACCCCTTCCCGGGCAACCTCGGCGACATCGTCAAGCGGTACGACAAGGTCATCGTCCCCGAGATGAACCTCGGCCAGCTCGCCACCCTCATCCGGGCCAAGTACCTCGTCGACGCCCACAGCTACAACCAGGTCAACGGCATGCCGTTCAAGGCCGAACAGCTCGCGACGGCACTCAAGGAGGCCATCGATGCCTGACGCCAACCAGCTCCTGCACCTGGTGCCCAAGGCCGAGGCCAAGCAGTCCATGAAGGACTTCAAGTCGGACCAGGAAGTCCGCTGGTGCCCCGGCTGCGGCGACTACGCCGTCCTCGCGGCCGTCCAGGGCTTCATGCCCGAGCTCGGCCTCGCGAAGGAGAACATCGTCTTCGTCTCCGGCATCGGCTGCTCCTCCCGCTTCCCGTACTACATGAACACCTACGGGATGCACTCCATCCACGGCCGCGCCCCGGCCATCGCCACCGGGCTCGCCTCCTCCCGCCGCGACCTGTCCGTCTGGGTCGTCACCGGCGACGGTGACGCCCTGTCCATCGGCGGCAACCACCTCATCCACGCCCTGCGCCGCAATGTGAACCTCAAGATCCTCCTGTTCAACAACCGGATCTACGGCCTCACCAAGGGCCAGTACTCCCCCACCTCCGAAGTCGGCAAGATCACCAAATCCACCCCGATGGGCTCCCTGGACGCCCCGTTCAACCCGGTCTCCCTGGCCATCGGCGCGGAAGCATCCTTCGTGGCCCGCACCATCGACTCCGACCGCAAGCACCTCACGAGCGTGCTGCGCGCGGCGGCCGACCACCCGGGCACGGCGCTGGTGGAGATCTACCAGAACTGCAACATCTTCAACGACGGCGCGTTCGAGGCCCTCAAGGACAAGGAACGCGCCCAGGACGCCGTCATCCGCCTCGAACACGGACAGCCCATCCGCTTCGGCACCGACAACACCAAGGGCGTCGTCCGCGACCCCGGCACCGGCGACCTCCAGGTCGTCACCGTCACCCCGGAGAACGAACAACAAATCCTGGTCCACGACGCCCACGCGGCCTCCCCGACCACCGCCTTCGCCCTTTCCCGCCTCGCCGACCCCGACACCCTCCACCAGACCCCCATCGGTGTCCTGCGCGACATCGACCGCCCCGTCTACGACACCCTCATGGCGGACCAGCTCGACACCGCCGTCGAACAGCACGGCAAGGGCGACCTCGCCGCTCTCCTCGCCGGCAACGACAACTGGACCGTCGTCGGCTAGGCCCTGTCGTCGAACTGCCGTCGCCGGACGGGCGGAATTTCGGCCCGTCCGGCGATTGCGTACCGGGGGTGCGGCCGGCCACCGCGCACGATGTGGCCATGAGCCTCGACCGTCCCGTGTACCGCATCAAGCGGCGTCTGCTCGGCAAGCCGCTCACCACCGAGCGCATCAGCGAGGAGAAGCTGAACAACCGGACGGCGCTCGGAGTGCTCGCCTCCGACTGCATCAGTTCGTCCGCGTACGGCTCCGAGGAGATGCTCCGGGTTCTCGTACCCGTCGTCGGAGCCGCCGCCTTCACTCTTCTGATGCCGGTGACCGGCGCGATCCTGCTGGTACTGCTGCTCCTGACGCTCTGTTACAGCGATGTCGTCATGATCTACACCCGGGCCGGCGGGTCCTATGTCGTCGCACGGGAGAACTTCGGGCCGAACGTCGCGCAGATCGCCGCCGTGGCACTGCTCGTCGACTACATCGTCACCGTCGCCGTCCAGGTCTCGGCGGGCACCAACGCCCTGATCTCGCTCGCCCATCTGGCCGGCGGCAACTTCACCGGCCTCGACCACCTCCAGATCCCGGTCTCCGTCGGCGTCATCGTGCTGCTCGCGTACGGGAATCTGCGCGGGATCCGCGAGGCGGGCCGGGCCTTCGCGCTGCCCGCCTATCTCTTCATGGCCGCCGTCGGTCTCGTCCTCGTCGTCGCCGCGGTGCGCGGGCTCACGGGCGAGCTGCCGCACGCCGATCTGCACGCCGCCGGGGTCGTACCGCTCGGCACCCCGGGCAACGGCTGGCTCTACGGCGCCTCGCTCTTCATCGTGCTGCGCTCGTTCGCCAACGGCGGCTCGTCCCTCACCGGGCTCGAAGCGATCTCCAACGGCATCTCCGCGTTCCGCGAACCGCAGGGCCGCAACGCCCGCCGCACCCTGATCACCATGAGCTGTGTGCTCGGCGTCCTGGTCCTCGGCGTCTCCACGCTGGCGCACTTCACCCATGCCGTCCCCTACGCCGACGGCACTCCGACGGTCATCGCGCAGGAGGCCCATCTCGCCTTCGGCGGCGGGCTCATCGGGACGGCCGGGCTGGTCTTCGTACAGCTGGCGACCGCACTGGTCCTCTACACCGGCGCCAACACACCGTTCACCGGCTTCCCGTTCCTCGCCAGCTTCGTGGCCGAGGACCGGTTCCTGCCGCGGCTGCTGACCCGGCGCGGGCACCGGCTCGCGTTCTCCAACGGCATCATCGCGCTGACCGTCGTCTCGCTGGCACTGCTGCTGGCCACGGGGGCCAGTGTGGACAAGCTGGTGGCGTTGTACGCGATCGGCGTGTTCACCGCGTTCACCATGGCCGGGGCCGGTCTCACCGCGTACCACCTGCGGCGCCGGGAGCGGTTCCGCCGGCTCAAGATCACGGTCAACGGGCTCGCCGCGATCATCTCGGCCGCCGTCGTGCTGATCTTCGCGGTCACCAAGTTCACCGAGGGCGCCTGGCTGGTCGTGGTGGTCTTCCCGCTCGGTGTGTGGGCGCTGATGCGGATCAACCGCGAGTACCGGCGCGAGGCCGCGGCGCTCCAGAGCCTCCAGCCGGCGGGGGCCGACCGGCCCCTGAGCCTGCGCCATCTGGTCTTCGTCCTCGTCGAGACGCTGGACCTGGCGACGATCAAGGCACTGCGGTACGCGCACGAACTGCACCCGGACGAGATCCGGGCCGTGCACTTCGCGATCGACGAGGCGCACGGCAGACAGCTGGCCGCCCAATGGGAGGCGACGGCCGCCACATCCGTCTCCCTGGAACTGGTGGAGTGCCCGGACCGGCGGCTGCGCCACGCGATGAAGGAGCTCGCCACCCGCACCACGGAGGACGGCCGGACCTCGCTGACGGTGCTGGTGCCGCGGCGGATGTACGCCAATGTGCTCGGGAAGCTGCTGCACCGGGGCACGGGCGAGCAGATGGCGAAGGCGCTGGGGCAGCTGCCGCACGTGGCGGTGACGATCCTGCCGTTCGACGTGTCGCGCGCGCTGCGCACACTGGAGGAGGGACAGGCGCCTCAGCCGGACTGACCACGCGGGCCCTACGGGGCGCGCCTCAGCCGGACTTGCCCTACGGGGCGTGTGCCTTCCGTTCGTCGTACGTCTCGCGCGCCGTCCGCACCGCGTCCAGGCGGTGTTCGGTCCAGCGGGCCAGCGCCCACACCTGCTCGGCTGCTTCCCGGCCCAGGTCGGTGAGCGTGTAGTCGACCCTCGGCGGGATCACCGGCTTCGCGTCCCGGTGCACGAAGCCGTCACGCTCCAGCGTCTGGAGGGTCTGGGCCAGCATCTTCTCGCTGACGCCGCCCACCTCGCGGCGCAGCTCGCTGAAGCGGTACGAGCGCTCCAGCAGGGCGGCGAGGACCAGGACGCCCCAGCGGCTGGTGACATGTTCGAGCACCAGCCGGGAGGGGCACATCGGCCGGTTCACGTCGGGCCGCGCGCCCGGTTCACTCACGTTCACACCAGTACCTTACTTCAAAGTGGGTACTTTCGATTGGTTAGTACACCCCCTACAGTGAGTCGCACGAGCCCGAACACGGACAAGCGCCACAAGTGCCACAAGTGCCACAAGTGCCACCCAGGAGGAGAAACCCCATGAGCATCGTCGTCACCGGAGCCACCGGAGAGCTCGGCCGTCTCGTCGTCGAGGAGCTGCTGGCCACCGTGCCCGCGAGCGAGATCGCCGCCGTCGTGCGCAACGAGGAGAAGGCCGCCCCGCTCGCCGCCCGGGGCATCGAGCTGCGCGTCGCGGACTACGACCGGCCGGAGTCCCTCAAGGACGTCTTCCGGGCCGGCGACCGGGTCCTGCTCATCTCCGGCAGCGAGGTCGGCAGGCGCGTGCCGCAGCACACCGCGGTCATCGACGCGGCCAAGGCTGCGGGCGTCGCCCAGCTCGCGTACACCGGCGTACTGGGCGGCCCCGACGCCGACTTCCAGCTGGCCGCCGAGCACAAGGTCACCGAGCAGCTGATCCTCGACTCCGGGCTGCCCCACACCTTCCTGCGCAACGGCTGGTACACCGAGAACTACACGGCGAACCTCGCCCCGGTCCTGGAGCACGGCGCCGTCGTCGCCAACGCGGGCGACGGGCGGGTCTCCTCCGCCACCCGCGCCGACTACGCCGCCGCGGCCGCCGCCGTGCTGACCGGCGAGGGCCACATCGGCGCGGTCTACGAGCTGAGCGGCGACGTCGCCTGGTCGTTCGCGGAGTACGCGGCCGCGGTCGCCGCCGCCACCGGCAAGGAGATCGCGTACAAGAACGTCCCGGCCGCCGTGCACCAGGAGATCCTGGTCGGCGCCGGCCTGCCCGAGGGCTTCGCGGCAATCCTCGTCGATGTCGACGAGGCGATCGGGCGCGGCCTGCTCGCCGCCACGAGCGGCGACCTGGCCCGGCTGATCGGCCGCCCGACGACGCCGCTCGCCGAGACGGTGGCCGCCGCGGTGGCAGCGGCGTAACACCGCTCCTCCACACCTCAAGAGCCCCATGTCATGACCGTATTGCGATACGGCCATGACACGGGGCCCTTCCCGGCGCTACCGTCGTGCAGTTGACGCAGACACGCCTGGAGGGCCCGTGAAGGGGATCAACGAACAGCGGGCAGGACTCCTGTCCGGCATCGGCGCCTACGGCCTGTGGGGGCTCGTCCCGCTCTTCTGGCCACTGCTGAAGCCGGCCGGCGCCATCGAGATCCTCGCCCACCGCATGGCCTGGTCCCTCGGGTTCGTCGCCATCGCGCTGCTGGCGCTGCGCCGCTGGTCCTGGATCGGCGAGCTGATCCGGCAGCCGAGGAAGCTCGGCCTGATCTCGGTGGCCGCGGCCACGATCACGGTCAACTGGGGCCTGTACATCTGGTCCGTGAACAACGGCCATGTCGTCGAGGCGTCGCTCGGCTACTTCATCAATCCGCTGGTCACCATCGCCATGGGCGTCCTGCTCCTCGGCGAACGGCTGCGCCCCGTGCAGTGGGTGGCGGTCGGCACCGGTTTCGCGGCGGTGCTGGTCCTGGCGATCGGTTACGGGCGGCCGCCGTGGATCTCGCTGACCCTGGCGTTCTCCTTCGCGACGTACGGCCTGATGAAGAAGAAGGTCAACATGGGCGGCCTGGAGTCGCTCACCGCCGAGACGGCCGTGATGTTCGTGCCCGCGGTCGGCTATCTGCTGTGGCTGGGCGCCCGGGGCGAGTCGACATTCACCTCCGACGGCGCGGGCCACGCGGCGCTGCTGGCCTCGGCGGGCCTCGTCACGGCCGTCCCGCTCACCCTGTTCGGCGCGGCGGCGATCCGGGTGCCGCTCTCCACGCTGGGCCTGTTGCAGTACCTGGCACCGGTCTTCCAGTTCGTTCTCGGCATCCTCTACTTCCACGAGGAGATGCCGCCGGAGCGGTGGGCCGGGTTCGCCCTGGTGTGGCTGGCGCTCACCCTGCTGACGTGGGACGCGTTCCGGACGGCACGGCGGACGAGGGCCCAGGTGCGCGAGGCACGGCAGGCCGCGCAGCAGGCGTCGCGGCCGAATCCACCGGCCGGTGAGCCCGCTTCACGCGCACAACTTTAGTTACCTGGTTGCTTTTTTAACTCGGTTACGTTTTCCTGGGTATCACGGAACCGCGACCGAGGAGCCCGTATGTCTGCAACCGCACCCATCACCCCCGTACTGATCGTCGGTTCGGGTCCGACCGGCCTGACCCTCGCCTGCGATCTGGCACGGCGCTCCGTCGGCGTACGGATCATCGACAAGTCCCCCGAATTCCCGCGCAGCTCACGGGCCAAGGGCCCCAACCCCCGTTCCCTGGAGGTGCTGGAGGACCTGGGCGTCGTCGACCGGGTCCTGGCCGTGGGATCGGCACCGCTGGCCATGCGCAAGTACCGCAACGGGCTGCCGGTCGCCGATGCCGACCCGTTCGAGTCCTCGCAGCCGACGCCGGACGTCCCGTACGACCGGGGCGCGCTGATCGCCCAGTGGCAGCTGGAGGAGATCCTGCGGGACCGCCTCGCGGAGTACGGCGTGCACGTCGAGCTCGGCTCCGAGGCGGCCGGCCTGTCGCAGGGGCCCGGGTCCGTGACCGTCGCCCTCACCGACGGCCGGAGCATCGAGGCGCGGTACGTGGTGGGCTGCGACGGCGGCCACAGCGCGGTGCGCAAACTGCTCGGCGTCGCGTTCGAGGGGAAGACCACCGAGGAGCAGGCGATGGTCTGCGGGGACGTGGAGGTGGACGGCCTCGACCGCGGTCTGTGGCACCAGTGGTTCGACGAGGACGGGGCCGTGATGCTGTGCCCGATCCCGGGTACGCGCACGGGCTGGTGGTTCCAGGCGGGACCGGAGCGGGACGCGACGGGAGCCCTTGTGCCACCGTCCCTCGAAAGCTTCCAGCGCCTGTTCGCCAAGCACACCGGACTCCCGGGCGACCGGCTGTCGCACGCGACCCTGCTGTCCACGTACCGGGTCAACGAGCGCATGGCCGACCGCTACCGGGTGGGCCGCGTGCTCCTGGCCGGGGACGCGGCGCATGTGCACTCCGTCGCGGGCGGGCTGGGCATGAACACCGGCATCCAGGACGCGTTCAACCTCGGCTGGAAGCTCGCCCGGGTCGTCGAAGGCCGGTCGGCCCCCGGGCTGCTGGACACCTACGAGGAGGAGCGGCTGCCCGTGGCCTCCTGGACGCTGGACATCACCGCCGAGCGACTGCGGGCGACCCTCGAAGCGATCCGGCAGCCGGGCGGCGGCCTGGACTCGGCAATCTCCGGGGACACGGCGGGCCTGGGCCTCGGCTACCACTGGAGCTCGCTCTCCACCACCGGCTCCACCCCCCGGCTGCGGGCGGGCGACCGCGCCCCGGACGCCCCCTGCCGTGACGCCGGAACGGGCGCGCCGACCCGCCTGTTCGAGGCGTTCGCGGGCCCGCACTTCACCCTGCTGGGCTTCGGCCCGGACACGGCGGAGGTCCTGCGGGCGACGGAAGCGGCGTACGGCGACGCGGCGCGGGTGTACGGGGTGGACGCGGGAGCCCCACGCGACCTGACCGACGACGCGGGCCACGCCCGCACGGCGTACGGCGCCGAGCCCGGCACCGGCCTCCTCGTCCTGGTCCGCCCCGACAACCACGTGGCCCTGATCGCCCCGGCCCCGGAGAGCGGGGCGGTCGGGGACTACCTCGACCGCCTGGCCGGTACGGCCTGACGGCGGGGAGCCCCTGCGGCTGCGGGCGCCGCGCGGGCTCCGGGTCGGTGGCCGGCCGGGCGCGGAGCTCGACGTCGTACCGGACACCGTCGTACGCGAGCTTCTGCCGCTGGAGCCCGTTCGCCCCGAGCTTGTCCCGGCATGACCAAAGCCCCGCCACACTCCTGGATCGGGAGCGTGGCGGGGCTTCGATCGGTGGAGGCAGGCCGCTGCCGGAGTTCGGCACCGTCCGAACGCTTCGGCAGCCTCGGCTTATACAGCTGGAAGGCCAGAGACTACGCACCACCCGACCCAATTTCACCCGATCGTGTACGCGATCAGGTGACGTGTTCTGCTCGATGAACTCTGCCGCTCATGATCGGTGAGCGACTGGCGCCGCCCGAGGACGTGCTCCGTGTCCTTCCCCAGGCCCAGCCGCTGGCCCTGCCCGTTCAAGAGAAATGGCTCATCGTGCATTTGACTCCGCATGAGCAGGAGCGCCTGCTGATCCATGTGGCGGCTGACGTGGCGCAGCGGCGCCGCAGTAGCGGGCTGCTCCTCAACTACCCCGAGGTGATGGCCCTGCTGACGGTGCACGTCTTCGAGCAGGCACGCGCCGGCCGGACAGTCAGCGACGTCATGGACTCGGGCCGGCAGTTACTGAGCCGGGCCGAAGTGATGGACGGCGTTCCGGAGATGATCAAGAACGTTCAGGTGGAGGCCACTTTCCCGGACGGCACCAAGCTGGTCACCATCCACGATCCCTTCCCGGAGGGGACCGAGGAGCCCGAAATCCACCCGGGCAAGGTCGAACACCCCAGGCCGCCCCGCAAAGCGGACTGCCCGGTCGACTGCGACGGCGGCAGTGGCAACGATTCACCGTCGTGCTGTGACAAGTGCCGGGACGCGGAGTCCTGGTACAAGGCGATCGAGTTCAACGCAGACCTGCAGGAGGACGCCACCACGCTGCCGGGTGAGGGCAGGACGAGGATCAGGGTGAAGAACATGTCGGACCGCCCCGTCCAGGTCGGTTCCCACTATCACTTCGCCGACGTCAACCCGGGGCTGAAGGTCCTCAAGGTCGAGGTCCCTTCCGGTCCGGAACTGGAGTCGCCCCAGGAGCTCAAGGACTGCGAGGCGGCGCGGATGCGGCGGCTGAACATCGCCGCGGGTACGTCCGTGCGCTTCGAGCCCGGCGACGAGTGCTGCGTCGAGCTGGTGGAGATCCAGGGAGATCGACAGGTCAAGGGACTGCGTGAGGTGGCACACCGGTGAGCAACAACAAATCCACCCCGGCCGGCAGCAGGTCGGCGAGGTCGCCGGAGAACTCGGCGCCGAGCAACGTGCTGAAGCGGGCCGATTACGCCGCTCTGTACGGGCCCACCGCCAAGGACCGCGTCCGCCTGGCCGACACCGCCCTGACCATCGAGATCGAGGCGGACTGGAGCGGTGGTCCGAAGCACAGCGGTAACGAGATGATCTTCGGCGGCGGAAAAGTGATCCGGGAGTCGATGGGAATGTCCCACATCCCCAGAGACGGGGACGCTGAAGGCCGCACGCCCGTGGACACGGTCGTCACCGGTGCGCTGATCCTCGACTGGTGGGGGGTCGTCAAGGCCGATGTCGGGCTCCGCGACGGTGCGATCGCCGCGATCGGCAAGGCGTACAACCCCGAGACGATGGACCCGATCCCGGACAACGAGTTCGAGATGCCGGACCGTACGTCCCCGAGTGACAGGCTGCCGGAGACGGTGCAGCCGACGAACTTCGTGGTCGGTCCGAGCACCGAGGTCATCTCCGGCAACGGGCGGATCCTCACCGCGGGGGGTGTGGACACCCACGTCCATTTCATCTGCCCGGAGCAGATCCACGAGGCCCTCGCCTCGGGCGTGACCACGCTCATCGGCGGCGGCACCGGCCCCGCCGAGGGCAGCACGGCCACCACCGTGACCCCGGGCGAGTGGCACATCACCCGGGTCTTCGAAAGCCTGGACGCGTACCCGGTCAACATCGGCCTGCTCGGCAAGGGCAGCACGGTGAACACGGATGCCCTCAACGAACAGGTCGACGCAGGCGTCATCGGGTTCAAGGTCCACGAGGACTGGGGAGCCACGCCCGCCGTGATCGACGCGGCGCTGGACGTGTGCGAAAGCCGTCAGGTCCAACTGGCCCTGCATGCCGACTCACTGAACGAATCCGGCTTCCTGGACAGCACCCGCAACGCCTTCACGAGAGACGGCAGAAAGCGTTCCGTCCACATCTTCCACGTCGAGGGCGCCGGCGGTGGCCACGCCCCGGACATGATCGAACTGGTCAAAGAGGAGAACGTGCTGCCCGCTTCGACCAACCCGACCCGCCCCCTGACGGTGAACACCGTCAAGGAGCACGTCGACATGATGGTGGTCTGCCACCACCTCAATCCGGACATTCCGGCGGACATGGCCTTCGCCGACTCCCGCATCCGGCCGTCCACCATGGCCGCGGAGGACCTCCTCCACGACATGGGCGCCATCTCGATGATGTCCTCCGACGCCCAGGCGATGGGACGCATCGGCGAGATGGTCATGCGCACCTGGCAGACCGCACACGTCATGAAATCCCGGTACGGCCCTCTGAAGGAGGACCTCGCCAACGCGAAGGTCCGCCCGATCGCTGACGACGCCGACCACTCCCACAACGCGGAGAGGCTGATCCCGAACGACAACTACCGGGCGCGCCGCTACGTCGCCAAGTACACGATCAACCCCGCGATCACTCACGGCATCGACGGTCACGTCGGTTCCGTGGAGACCGGGAAGCTCGCCGACCTGGTGCTCTGGGAGCCGAAGTTCTTCGGCGTCAAGATGCACATGGTCCTCAAGGGCGGGCAGCTCGCCTACGCGCAGGTCGGCGACGCCAACGCATCGATCACGACACCGCAGCCCTTCCTGCCACGAGCGGTCTGGGGCTCCACCGGCCGTTCCCCCCTGAGCAACTCGTACAACTTCGTGGCACCGGGCGTGGCCGACAAGCTGAACGCGCGAGTCGTCACCGTCCAGGACAGCGGCGGGAACGTCACCGAGATGACGACCGGTGGGCTCGGCCTCGGCAAGAAGTTCATGGACATCTCGACGAGCATCCGGGACGTCACCAAGGCCGACATGAAGCTGAACGACACGGTGCCGGAGAGTCTCCACGTCGACCACAACAGCTTCGAGGTCACCATCGGCGGTGCGACCACAGGGGACGCCCGCACGGAACTCAACGGAGCGACCGTGCCGCGGTCCTTTGTCACTGAAGTCCCCATGGCTCAGCGGTACTTCCTCTTCTGACCGGCCTCCGCCCGGACGGCGATGCCGTCAACCGCAGCAGTGGTCCGGGCAGGCACCCGTGCCCTCCTGGACCACTGCACCATCCGACCCCGCGAAAGGCAGCCGGATCGCCCATGAGCCGTGCCGCACTGCTCCTGCTGGCCGACGGCCGCTTCCCCGCCGGCGGGTACGCCCACTCCGGCGGCGTCGAAGCCGCGGTCGCCCACAAAGCCGTACACGACATCAACAGCCTCGAAGCCTTCTGCCGCGGGCGCCTGCACACCACCGGTCTGACCGCGGCCGGCCTGGCTGCCGCGGCCGCCGCCGGATGCGACCCCCTGATGCTGGACGACGCCGCCGACGCACGCACCCCCGTCCCCGCGCTGCGCGCCGTGGCCCGCAAGCTCGGCCGGCAGATGATGCGCGCGGCACGCGCCACCTTCCCGTCCGCCGAACTCGACCGCCTGGCCGCCGAGCGACCCCAGGGTGCCCATCAGCCCATTGTCCAGGGCATCGCCGCCCGAGCCGCCGGGCTCACCCCGAAGGACGCCGCCTGTGCCGCAGCGTACGAGGCCGTCGGCGGCCCGGCCACCGCAGCGGTGCGCCTGCTCAGCCTCGATCCCCTCGCCGCCTCGTGGCTGCTGGCACGCCTGAGCACGGAGGTCGACACCGTCGCTGCGAACGCCGCCGGCGCGGCGGCCCGCGTGGAGACCGAAGGTCTTGACGCCCTGCCGTCGGCGTCCTCTCCGCTGCTGGACATCACCGCGGAACAGCACGCCGCCTGGACCGTGCGGCTCTTCGCCTCTTGAACCCACCCCTGCCCCCTGGAGCTTCCATGCACCTCGATCACCCCGTGACCATGCCCCACCGCCACACCTACAGCGCCGAGCCGCTGCGCGCGGACGGCAGCCTCCGCGCCTTCCGTGTCGGCCTGGGCGGTCCCGTCGGTTCCGGCAAGACCGCCAGCGTCGCCGCGCTCTGCCGCACGCTGCGCGACAAACTCTCCCTCGCCGTCGTCACCAACGACATCTACACCCGCGAGGACGCCGAGTTCCTGCTGCGCGAGGCCGTGCTGCCGCCCGAGCGGATCACCGCGGTGGAGACCGGAGCCTGCCCGCACACCGCGATCCGGGACGACATCTCCGCCAACCTGGAGGCCGTCGAGCACTTCGACGAGACCCTCGACCCCCTCGATCTCGTGCTCGTCGAGTCCGGTGGCGACAACCTCACCGCCACCTTCTCCAAGGGCCTTGTCGACGTGCAGATCTTCGTCATCGACGTCTCCAGTGGCGACGACATCCCCCGCAAGGGAGGGCCCGGCATCACCACCGCCGACCTCCTCGTCGTCAACAAGACCGACCTCGCTCCGCACGTCGGTGCCGACCTGGCCACCATGGCCGCCGACGCCGAACGGCAACGCGGCGCCCTTCCCGTCGTCTTCACCAGCCTCACCTCCGACGACGGCATCCGCGAGATCGCCGACTGGATCACCGGGCACCTCACCCGGTGGCGCGCGAAGGCGGCGGCATGAGCTCCGGCTCCCGACTCGCTGAGCCCGATACCCCGCTCGATCCCGCCGTCCCCGCCGCCGACACCGAGGCATCCCCCGGACACCCGGACGGTGTGCATGCCACCGCCCGCATCCGTGCCACGTACAACGGGCGCGTCACCACGCTCCCGCAGCTGCGCAGTGACGGCCCGTTCCATCTACGCCGCATGCGCACCGGCGGACGGGCTGCCACAGTGGGGATCATCGGTGCGATGAGCGCCCCGCTCGGCGGCGACCGACTCGCCCTCGACATCACCGCCGAAGACCGAGCCGAACTGGAGGTCACCACGGCCGCCGCCACGCTCGCCCTCCGCGGTCCCACCACCGCGCCGGCCACCTACGACGTACGGCTGACCGCTGGGGAGCACGCCTGCCTGCGCTGGCTGCCACAGCCACTGATCAGCGCCGCCGGCAGCAACCTGCACCAGACCTACACCGTCAACCTTGCCGCGACCTCGCGACTGCTGCTGCGCGAGGAGCAGATCCTGGGCAGAGCCGACGAGGAGCCGGGTCACCTCGTCAGCCGCATCCGGGTCCACTACGCCGGCCGCCTGCTGCTCGACCAGCACACCGCCTACGGGAACCCGGCGCCCGGGTGGGACGGCCCCTCGGTCCTGGACGGACACCGCGCCGTCGGCCAACTCCTCGTCGTGAACCCGGAGCTGGACGTCAGCCGTGCCCCCGTCCTGCTCCGCGAAGGGATCAAGGACGGCTGTGCGGTCCTCGCGCCTCTGGCCGGCGGCCCGGCGCTGCTTGCCACCGCTGTCGCTCCGTCCTCCTCGGCTCTGCGGGAACTGCTCGACGAAGCGCTCAGGCACGCCCTCGGCGAGTAGTGCAGAGGGCCCAGGTCCCGCCGTTCCCGCCCCACCCGGCCGGTCAGTCCCCCACCACGTCCTGCGGATACCAGCGCAGCTCGACGGTGTTGCCGTCCGGGTCCTGGACGTACACCGACTGCGCCTCGCCCCGGGCGCCGGAGCGGGAGACCGGGCCCTCCAGCACGGTGAAAGTGCCCGCGTCGATCACCTCCTGCCAGTCCAGCGGCTCGACGACCAGGCAGATGTGGTCGACGTTCGACTCATGGCGCGGTCGGCCCAGCAGATCGATGATCATCGTCGGGCTGACCCGCACCGACGGGAACGGGAACTTCCCCGCCCGCCACTCGTCCACCTTGATCGGCTCCAGGCCGAGGGGACCGCAATAGAACTCCAGGGAACGTTCGACATCCTGCACGTTGAGCACCAGGTGGTCGAAGTCCTTGACTCTCACTCGCACAGCACAGCCTTTCACCGCTCGGGAGCGGTTCGGTTCGGTTCGGTTCGGTCTCTTCGCTTCGGTTCGGTTTCTTCGCTTCGATGCATTCGATTCACGGGGCCGGAGGAGCCGGCGGCCATGGGACCCCGGCCAGCAAGGGCACGATCTGCTCCTCCTCGTAGTCGAGGTGCGCGTTCAGTTCCGTGGACATCCTGTCCAGTTCGGCGCGGAAGCGCTCGGGTTCGGCGATGCCGATGTCCGCCAGCAGGGCCGCCAGCTCGCCCTGGATGCGGGCGACCGTGCGGTGTTCGTCGGCGAGCCGGGCGAAGGTGTCCGTCAGGTGCGGGTGGTAGCGGGCGATGCCGGGGAACAGGTGGGCGTCCTCGCTGGTGTGGTGGAACTCCAGCGCCTGGCAGAACGCCAGGCAGCGCTGCCTGATCTGCAACCCGAGGCCCGGAACAGGTGGCGCGCCGGGACCCCGGTGGGCGGCCCGTGCGGCGAAGTGGGCGTCCACCTCGCCCTTCACCTGGCGCAACTGGCCCCGCAGCCAGGTGTGGACCTCTATCACCTTGTCGGCGAGGGTGCTGACCTCGCGCGGGGCCTCCCAGCCGTCGGGCTCGGCGCGTTCCAGCACCACGACCGGGAGGAGCCGGGTGGTCCGGGCCTGGTAGTCGGCGTAACCGGGCGCGGCCTTCACGGCGTGACCGAACAGTTCCTCGCGCCGCGCCCCCTCCGCGGGGACCGCGAGGGCCTGGAACGCACGGGTGCCGAGCTCCACCCGGACCACGGGGTGGGCGAGCAGGTTGTGGTACCAGTCGGGGTGGTGCGGGGAGCCGAGGTTGGAGCCGATGACCAGCAGCGCGTCGCCGTGGCGGACGTAGCCGAGGGGGGTGGTGGTCTCCTTCCCCGACCTCGCGCCGGTGGTGGTCAGCAGGAGCAGGTCCCCGCCTTCGAAGGGACCGCCGACCTTACCGCCGTTGGCGCGGAACTCCTCGATGACGGATTGATTGAAAGGTGTGGGCATACGTTCTGTGTCTCCGTGGGAACGGGTGATTGCGATGCGCGGCCCATGACGGTGCACGGTGCCGGGACATGCGGAAGGGGAGAGTGCGACCAGCGGTCGCCGCTGCGTCAGATACAGGGCGCGGAGTATGAACTCATGACGGGCCCCTCGGTGAAGGGTGTTCGCCCGAGCACCGGCCGGCCCACTGCTCTTTGGCCGGCGTCACGCGACACCGGGTTCATTACACGCACCCCGGCGGGGGCCTGTCAACGCGCGCCCGTCCACGCACCGGACGCTCCTAGGGCCTCTCGTTCGGGTCAGGCCGGGCTCGCGTGCCCCGGCACCGCGCCTCGCCGCGTTGTCGTCGGTCCCCGACGCTCCTTCCCCAAGCTCTCGGCTCCGCCTTGCGATGCACGGCACCGGACCCCGCTCCCCGCTCCCTGCTCCCTGCTCCCTGCTCCCTGCTCCGGCCTGACCCAAACGAAAGACCCTAGTCTTGTGCCATGCCCATCCCACCCGCATATGCCCTCGTCGCCACCGACCTGGACGGCACCCTGCTGCGTCGCGACGACACCGTGAGTCCTCGCACCCGCGCCGCGCTCGCCCTGGCCGCCCGCGCCGGGGCCCGGCATCTCGTGGTCACCGGGCGGCCCGTGCCCGGGATACGCGGACTGCTCGCCGAACTGGGCTACCGGGGACCGGCGGTGTGCGGTCAGGGGACCCAGTTGTACGACGCCGGGTCAGGGCGGCTGGTGCGTGCGCT
Source organism: Streptomyces sp. NPDC058240 (assembly GCF_042882135.1). Classification (NCBI taxonomy): domain Bacteria; kingdom Bacillati; phylum Actinomycetota; class Actinomycetes; order Kitasatosporales; family Streptomycetaceae; genus Streptomyces; species Streptomyces sp. NPDC058240. The sequence goes on along the minus strand of NZ_JBHVWT010000003.1, from coordinate 175,052 downwards.
CACCCTGGACCGGGAGGCGGCCGACACCGCGCTCGGCAAGATCGAGGCCCAGGTGGGGCCGGTCTTCGCGGCCGTGGACCAGGACGGGCCCGAGGGGCGGACCCTGATCGAGCCGGGGTATGCGATGCCCCATCCGACGCTGCCCGCCCAACGTACCCGGCACCGCCACGAGTTGTGGTCCGCGCCGGTCGTCAAGGTGCTCATCCGGCACCCGGAGCTCACGGACGACGCGCTGGCCGAGGCGGCCCGTGATGCCGTCGGCGATCTCGCCACCGTCACGCTCTCCGGCCCCGGCACGGTCGAGCTCCAGCCGTACGGCGTCGACAAGGGGACCGGGCTCGCGCTGGCCGCCGAATACCTCGGCGTGGCCGCCGACTCCACGATCGCCTTCGGGGACATGCCCAACGACCTGCCGATGTTCCGCACGGCCGGGTACGGCGTGGCCATGGCCAACGCCCATCCGCAGCTGCGGGACGCGGCGGACGAGGTGACGTCGTCGAACGAGGGCGACGGCGTCGCGGAGGTGCTGGAGCGGGTGTTCGGCTGAGTCGTCCGTACCGGCCGACGGGGTGTCAGAGCGACATGAAGCACCGGCGGGGTGTCAGAGCGACATGAGGCAGTAGAGCCGGTGCGGCTCGGGGCGGGCCCGCGCCTCCTCGGCCAGGTCCGCCAGCTCGTTCAGGAAGCCGGCCAGCTCGCCGGGCGGGAATTCGCCTCCGAACTCCTCGATGCGCGACCAGGCCTCGGCCACCGCCGTGAACCCGCCGGGCCTCGCGGCCGCGAGCGCGTCGCGCAGCTCGTCCGTGAGCGTGACCAGCCAGCGGGAGTCGTCCTCGGGGGAGCTGAGCAGCCGGTTGAAGCGCGGCAGCGACGTGACGTCGTCGTACGGCGTGCCGGTGAGCAGGTTCTCGGCCTGGCCCAACTGCACGTACGGGTCGATGCCCTTGACCTGGAGCAGGGGGAGACCGGCCGCCTCGACACCCTGGTCGAAGGTCGCCAGGGCCGTCGGGTCGTCCGGTGCGCTGAAGTAGTCGTACAGGTTTCCCATGCGCCGCATGCTCGCACGCCCGTCTGACAGTCGGCCCGGCCCCGGTGCGTCCCGCCCGGCCCTCACGGCTCCGGCGGCACCCCGATCGCCCGCAGCACATGGGCGACCAGTGCCGCGATCTCCTCCTCGTCCGGTATCGGTTTGCGCAGGACGTGGCGGTAGTACATCGGGCCGTACAGCATCTCCACGACCAGCGGAAGATCGGCGTCCGGCGGGATCTGCCCCTGTTCCTGGGCCCTGCGCAGGCGGGCGACCGCCTCATCGAAGCGGGGGTCGACCAGCTTCGCCCGGACGGTCCGCGCGAGTGCGTCGTCGTGGTGCATCTCGGAGAGGATCCCGGCGTACGCGGGACCGAAGGGCGGCGTGGAGATGAGCTTCACCGCGCCCATCAGATTGGCCCGCAGATCGGCGGCGATGTCGCCGGTGTCGGCGAACGGCGTCGTGCCGACCAGCGCGTCGGTGAAGGCCTCCAGGATCACCGCACTCTTTGACGGCCACCAGCGGTAGATCGTCTTCTTGCTGACACCCGCTCTGGCCGCGATGGCCTCGACGGTGACGCGGCCGTACCCCTTCTCCGTGCACAGTTCGAGAGCGGCCTCCAGGGTCGCCCTTCGTGATCTCTCGCTGCGACGCTGCGAACTCGGCGATGTGATCATTCGGTGAGCATAAGCGTGTTCGAGTCACCCCTTGTTGACAGCATGTCGCCAGAGATCGAACAATACCCAGGCGGAAACGGAACGTGCCGTGTCGTATCGTTCCTGCAGTTCGCACCGTTCGTGCCGTTCGTGCCGCGACGAGCCGATCGGGGGACGGCTCGCCCGGCCGACGGCGCGAGTGGGGTGTTGCACCCCGTGCGTCAGGCGGTGATGTCCTTCGCCGTGAAACGGGCCCAGGCCGCCGAGCCGAACACTGCCGCGTACAAGCCCTGAAGCCCCAGGTTCTTGACCACTTCGTCCCAGTGGACGGGGTCACGCAGCAGGTCCGCGTACGACATCCAGTAGTGCGGGAAGAGATACGGATGCATCCCGCTCAACTGCGGGATGCCGTCCATGATCTGCACGGTGATCAGCAGCCCGACGGTGGCGGCCATGGCCGCGATGCCGCTGCTGGTGAGGGTCGAGGCGAACAGGCCGATCGCCGCGAACCCGATCAGCGACGCCGCGACCACCACCGCGATCAGCCCGGCCCGCAGCAGCCCTTCGCCGAAGCCGATCCGCGTCCCCGAGATGGTCGTGACCTCGCCGACGGGGAAGAGCAGCGCGCCCACGGCGAGCGCGGAGAGGGCCACCACCAGGGTCGCGACCAGGCAGAACACCAGCACCGAGGCGTACTTCGTCAGCAGCAGCCTGGTCCGTCCGGCGGGGGCGACCAGCAGATAGCGCAGCGTTCCCGCGTTCGCCTCGCCCGCGACCGAGTCCCCCGCGACGACCCCGACGGCCATCGGCAGGAAGACCGGGAGCGTCACGGCGAGAGCGGCGAAGACCAGGAAGAGGCCGTTGTTGGTGACCTGGGAGAGGAACGCCGGGCCTCCCCCGCCGCCGCCCGGTCCGGGCGATGAGCCGTGGTTCGTCTCGATCCGCACCGCGATGCCGATCAGCACGGGCACGGCGGCCAGCACCCCGAGCAGCGCGAGGGTGCGCCAGCGGCGGAGCATGGTGGTCAGTTCGGAGCGGAGGATCCCGAAGGTCCACAGCGGGCTCGGTGCCCTCCCCGCCCCGGCGACTGCGGCTTCAGCCTGCGACATCGAAACCCTCTCCGGTGAGTGCGACAAAGGCGTCCTCCAGCGAGGCCCGTTCGACGCCGAAGGACCTCAGGCGTACGCCGGCGTGCACCAGCGCCGCGCTGAGGTCGGCGAGTTCGACGTCGCCCGGCGGGGCCTCGGCGCTCACCCGGTCGCCGTCGACCGCGATCCCGGTGACGCCCAGTTCCTTGAGGACCCGGGCGGCGTCGCCCGGGTCGGGGGTGGTCACGGCCAGCCGGCCGCGGGCGCCCGCCGCCAGTTCCGCGACCGGGCCCTGGGTGATCAGCCGGCCCCTGGCCATCACCGCGGCATGCGTGCAGACCTGCTCGATCTCGTCGAGGAGGTGCGAGGAGAGGAAGACGGTGGTGCCGTCCGCCGCCAGTTCCCTGACCAGGGTACGGATCTCCCGCATGCCCTGCGGGTCCAGGCCGTTGGTCGGCTCGTCGAGGACGAGCAGGCGGCGCGGCTGGAGCAGGGCGGCGGCGAGGCCGAGGCGCTGCTTCATGCCGAGCGAGAACGCCCCGGCCTTCTTCCCGGCCGCCGCGGCCAGCCCGACCCGGTCCAGGGCGTGGCCCACCCGGGACCGGCGGGTACGCGGATCGGCGGTCGGGTCGGCGGAGTCGTACCGCAGCAGATTGTCCCGGCCGCTCAGGAAGCCGTACAGCGCGGGCCCCTCGATCAGCGCGCCGACCTGCGGGAGCACGGTGCGGGCGGCGCCCGGCATGGTATGGCCCAGGAGCCGCGCGGTGCCGGACGTCGGGTCGATCAGGCCCATCAGCATCCGGATGGTGGTGGTCTTGCCCGAGCCGTTGGGGCCGAGGAATCCGAAGACGCTGCCGCCGGGGACGCTGAGGTCGAGGCCGTCGACGGCGAGCTGGCCGCCGCGGTACCGCTTGGTGAGGCCCCGGGTCTCGATCACGGCTCCCGGCTCGTTGACCGCCCTCGGTTCGACGACGGTCCCGGACTCTGTCATGCGTACTCCCCATGGGTCGGGCAGGGCCCGTCCGCCGGACGGGCTGGGGCCTGTCGTCGAACTACCGTCGTCGCCCGAAGGGCGGCCGTTTGACGACGGGCCCCAGGGCGGACCGCCCCGCCGTACGGAGCGTACGGCGGGGCGGGTGAGCGGTGCGGGAAGCGCGGCGCGCCCCGGCGTCAGGAGGCGTTGTTCGCCGCCTGGACCAGCGCGTCCTTGGTGACCGCTCCGACGTACACCTTGCCGTCGTCCGTCATCAGGGCATTGACCAGGCGGGTCTTGAAGACCGTGCCCGAGCCGAACTTGCCGGAGACCTTGTCGCCCAACGCGTCCAGGAACTGCTGGGCCTCGGCCGGGACATCGCCCGACGCCTTCGAGGGGAGCCCGGTGCCGCCCGGGGTCGTGATCTCGGCGATGGCGCTCCAGCCCTTGCCGATGACCTTGGTGTCCTTGGCGTCCGCTCCCCCGGCGCCCAGTCCCTCGGCACCCGGGATCAGGCCGTCGAGGCCCTTGTCGGCCTCGTGCTGCGCCTTCGCGTCGTCGGCCTCGGTCACCTCGGTGCCCTTGGGCGGGGTGAACGTGAACGAGGAGGCGTCCGGCTTCGAGAAGTCGACCTTGGTGAATCCGGCGTCGACGACGGCCTTGCCACCGGCGCTCGGAAGCAGCGTGAACTTCAGCGGCACGCCGTTCTCCGCGTCGACCGCGATCGTGACCGAACCGATCGTGGAACCGCTCTGCTTCGGCTTGAGGACCAGCTTGTACGCGTCGCGCCCGGCGACCTGCGCGGTGCCGTCGACCGTCACCGACGTGGTGGGGCCGGCGGCCTTCAGCACCTGCTCGGCAAGTGCCTTCGGGGTGGTGGGCACGCCCTCGGGAACGGGGTGCCCGGACTTCTTCCCGGCGTCCTGGCCGGCCCGGTCCTCGGTGGCGTGGTAGGCCTCGTCGGACTTGCTGTCGAATGCCCAGACCTGATCGCCGTTGCGGATCAGGCTGTACTCGGACGCGTTGTCCAGGATCGACAGCCGCTGCTTGTCGGGGCCGTCGGCGGCCACCCGGAGGGTGTGCGTGCCGGAGGCCAGCTCCGTCATCCGCTCCTGCGGATCGGCGCTCGAACCGCCCTTGCCGCCCCCGCCGCCCGGGGCGAAGGAGTCGGCCAGACCGCCGAGCGACGGGATGCCGAGGTCCGTGCTGATCTTCACCGTGCCGGAGAGCTGCTGGGTGTCCGAAGCGGCGATCTTCTCGATGAGTTTCTGTGCGCTGATCTTCGGCAGATCGGGGTCGCCGGAGCTCGCGAGCGCCGGGACCAGCCCGATCGTCGCGGCCGCAACTCCCGCCACCGCGACCGGGACGATGTAGCGCGCCGCCTTGCGGCGGCCGGCGGCGGTGCCCCTGGTCCCGCCGTTGGTCTCTGCGCTGTCGTTCGGTGCCATGTGTGCCCTACCTCCGTGGTCGGCGGCTTCCGTCCGGTTGCACTCGTCCACTCCGTGCCGCCATTCTCACCCGGTTTGGTCAGGAGTGGTTGTTCTCCATCTGACCAAACCGGTGGTGCGGAAGCGTCAGCCCCCGGGAGCAACTCCGCGTACCTCTTCGGTATGACACCGGACGGCGATTGCTCCCCCGTCCAGTAGGGGACGCCACGACGGCGGCCCGGAGCCTGTCGCGTGGCCGCCCGGTCCGGAGGTCACCCGACAGCCTCTCAGCCCGCGCGGTGCACCACCGCGTCGCACAGCTCCCGCAGCGCGGCCTTCGCATAGCCCTCGGGCAGCGGCGTCAGCGTCGCTCGCGCCTCCTCCGCGTACCGGACGGTGTCCCGTCTGGCCTGCTCCAGCGCCGGGTGGGCGCGCAGCCTGCGCAGCGCCTCGGCGTGCCGGGCGTCGTCGCTGAGGTCGCCGTCGAGCAGCTCGACGAGCTCCAGGTCGTTCGGCTTCCCGTCGGCCGCCGCCTGCGCCCGCAGGTGGAGCACGGGGAGCGTCGGGATGCCCTCGCGCAGATCGGTGCCCGGGGTCTTCCCGGACTCGTGGGAGTCGGACGCGATGTCGAGTACGTCGTCGGCGAGCTGGAAGGCGACGCCGAGCCGCTCCCCGTACTGGGTGAGGATGTCGACCGCCGACTCGTCCGCGCCGGCCATCATCGCGCCGAACCGGCAGGCCACCGCGATCAGCGAGCCGGTCTTGCCGCGCATCACTTCCAGGTAGTGCTCGATCGGGTCACGGCCGTCGCCCGGCCCCGCGGTCTCCAGGATCTGGCCGGTGACCAGCCGCTCGAACGCCTCCGCCTGGATGCGTACGGCCTCCGGTCCGAGGTCGGCCAGTATGTGCGAGGCGCGGGCGAAGAGGAAGTCGCCGGTCAGCACGGCCACCGAGTTGCCCCAGCGGCTGTTGGCGCTGTCCACGCCGCGGCGCACGTCCGCCTCGTCCATCACGTCGTCGTGGTAGAGCGTCGCGAGGTGCGTCAGCTCGACGACGACGGCCGCGGGCACGATGCCCGGCGCGTCCGGGTCGCCGAACTGGGCGGCCAGCATGGCCAGCAGCGGCCGGAAACGCTTGCCCCCGGCGCGTACGAGATGCTGCGCGGCCTCCGTGATGAAGGGCACGCCGCTCTTGGTGGCATCGAGCAGCCCGGACTCGACAGCAACCAACCCGGCCTGGACATCGGCCTCAAGTGCCTGGTCCCGCACGCTCAGCCCGAACGGCCCGACGACGGTCACGAGGGGATCTCCTGTCTGCTGACGATCACACGGAATGTCGATGTGTCGCTGTCATCACTCAAGTCAGCGTATCCGGTCCCCTTTGGATCACCGTGGGCGCCTTCCCGCCACCGCCGGTATGTTCGGGATCAGCTCATACGATCAGGAGTTCTCCCTTTGTCCCACACGGCCACCGACACCGAACCGAGTCAGCCGCCGCCCGAAGACGACCATGCCTTTTTCGGCCAACCACGAGGGCTGATGACCCTGTCCGGCCTGGAGGTCTGGGAACGCTTCTCGTTCCTGGGCATGCAGGCGATCCTGGTCCTCTACTTCGCGGACACGGTCGCCCGCGGCGGCATGGGCATGGAGGCGGGCACCGCTGCGTCGGTCTCGGCCGCCTACGGCACCCTCGTCTACCTCGTCTCCGTCGCCGGCGGCTGGCTGGCCGACCGCATCCTCGGCTCGTACCGCGCCGTCCTGTACGGCGGAATCCTCATCGCCTGCGGGCATTACGCCATGGCGGTGCCCACCGACACCATGACCTGGGTCGGTCTCGGCCTGATCAGCGCCGGAACCGGTCTGCTCAAGCCCAATGTGGCGACCATGGTCGGCAAGCTCTACCGCACCGACGACGAGCGCCGCGACGCCGGCTTCGCCCTCTATTACATGGGCATCAACATCGGGGCGTTCCTCGGCCCGCTGGTCACCGGCTGGCTCGGGGACCACGCGAGCTGGCACTGGGGCTTCTCGGCCGCCGCCTTCGGCATGACCCTCGGTCTGATCCAGTACGTGCTGGGCCGGCGTCACCTGGCCGGGCGAAAGCACAGCGCCGAATTCGCGCTGGCACCAGCACCCATGCGCCGCGCCATTCGGCTGATCGTCGCCGGTGCCGTCGTGGTCGCCGCCGTCGCCACCGCGCTCGCCCTGGCGGGCTGGCTGACCATGGACCGCTTCGTCGACCTGCTCACCCTGATCTCGGTGATCGCACCGGTCGTCTACTTCGTGGTGATGTTCCGCAGCCCCCGGGTCACCTCGGAGGAACGCGGCAGGCTGCGCCCGTACGTGGTGCTGTTCCTGGCCTCCGTCGTCTTCAACTTCATCCTGTTCCAGGCGTACTCGACGATGATGCTGCTCGCGTCGACCAACGCCCGTACCGAGATCTTCGGCTTCCATTTCCCGGCGAGCTGGTACGCCTCCGCGCTCGGCGCCTTCGAGGTCGCGCTCGCCCCGGTGGTCGCCACCGTCTGGGCCCGGATGGGTCCGCGCCAGCCGCACGCCTCCAACAAGATCGCGATCGGGGTGATCCTCGGCGGGCTGTCCTTCCTGCTGATGGTGCTGCCGACCTCCGGGCACTCCGGCGACACCTACAAGATGGCCGCCTGGTGGATCGTCGGCTCGTACCTGCTGCTCGGCCTCGGCGACATCCTGCTGGAGACCTCCGGCATGTCCGCGACCACCAAGCTCGCCCCCAAGGCGTTCGCCAGCCAGACGATGGCGCTCTGGTTCCTCTCGCTGGCGCTCGCCAACGGCATCCAGGCCCAAGTCGTGAAGCTGTACGGCGAGGTCTCCAACCCCGCCTACTTCGGTGTAAATGGCGCGATCGCGGTGGTGGCCGGTGTGGCCGTCATCGCCGCCGCACCCTGGCTCAAGCGCACCATGCACCCCGTCCACTGAGGTACCGCCATGCACATCCGCACCACATTCCCGTATGACACCACCCATGAGGACGTCCGCATCCCGCTGCCGGACGGCACCCGGCTGTACGCCCGGATCTGGCGACCCGTCACCGACGAGCCGGTGCCCGCGCTGCTCGAATACCTGCCCTACCGGCTGAGCGACTGGACGGCGCCGCGGGACTGGCAGCGCCACCCCTGGTACGCGGGCCACGGCTACGCCTCCGTCCGGGTGGATGTGCGCGGGCACGGCAACAGCGAGGGCCTGCCGGGTGACGAGTACGACGCGACGGAGCTGGCCGACGGCGTCGCCGTCATCCACTGGCTGGCCCAGCAGCCGTGGTGCTCCGGCCGGGTCGGCATGTTCGGCATCTCCTGGGGCGGCTTCAACTCGCTCCAGATCGCCGCGCTGGCCCCCGAGCCGCTGAAGGCGATCGTCACCGTCTGCTCGACCGACGACCGCTACGACAACGACGTCCACTACATGGGCGGCTCGGTCCTCGCCGTCGACATGCACGCCTGGGCGGCCACCATGCTGGCCTTCGTCTCCCGGCCGCCGGACCCGGCGCAGGTCGGCGACGGCTGGAAGGACATGTGGCTGAAGCGGCTGGAGGCCGTCGACCCGTTCATCCACACCTGGCTGGCGCACCAGACCCGCGACGACTACTGGAAGCACGGCAGCGTCTGCGAGGACTACTCCGCGATCCGGGCGAACGTCCTCGCGGTGGGCGGCTGGCACGACCCCTACCGCGACACCGTCCTGCGGCTCGTCGAGCACCTCGACCCGGACCGGGTCCGCGGGCTGATCGGGCCCTGGTCGCACCAGTACCCGGACCGCGGTCTGCCGCCGGGGCCGTCGATCGGCTTCCTCCAGGAGACGCTGCGCTGGTGGGACCAGCACCTGAAGGACAAGGACACCGGCGTCATGGCCGAGCCGCTGCTGCGGTCCTGGATCAGCGAGTCGCACCGTCCCGCCACGGTGTACGAGACGCTGCCGGGCCGCTGGGTCGGTGAGAACAGCTGGCCGTCCCCGGACATCGCGCCGGTCGCGTACGCCCTCCAGGGCGGCCCGCAGATCGTCGACTCGCCGCAGCAGACGGGGCTGGACGCCGGGCGCTTCTTCCCGTTCGGCAACGACGCCGACCTGCCGCCCGACCAGCGCGACGAGGACGCCAAGTCGGTCTGCTTCGAGTTCCCGGTCGAGGACGCCCCGATCGAGATCCTCGGCCGCCCCCGGGTGAAGCTGCGGATCCGGATGGACGTGCCGCGCGGCCAGGCGGTCGCCCGGCTCTGCGACGTCGCACCGGACGGCTCCTCCACCCTGGTCACCCGGGGCGCACTCAACCTCTCCGCCCGCAACGGCCGCGACCGCGCGGAGGACTGGCCGGTGGGCGGCACCGAGGACGTGTCCTTCGAGCTGAACGGCATCGGGCACACCTTCCCGCCCGGCCACCGGATCAGGCTCGCGGTCTCCTCCTCGTACTGGCCGTGGATCTGGCCGCAGGCCGGGTCGGTGGGCTTCGTCCTGGACGCCGACGGCAGCCTCGTCGAACTGCCGGTGCGCCGGTCCGCCGAGGAACCCGCGATCCGGTTCGAGGAGCCGGAGCAGTCGGAGCCGCTCGGCGTCGTGTACCCGGCGACGCTCGACGAACAGCGCCCGGAGCGGCTGGTGGTCCGCGACGTCGCCAAGGGCGAATGGCGGCTGGAGGTCGACCCGCGCTACGGCGGCACCCGGGTCTACCCGGACGGCCTGGAGTTCACCGAGGACGCCCTGGAGACGTACACGGTCCAGGAGAACGACCCGCTCTCCGCACGCACCCGCTCCGACTGGGCGATCCGGCTGCACCGCCCGGAGCTGGCGTGGGACGTACGGGTCGAGACGCGCTCCGAGATCAGTGCGGACGACAGCGACTTCATCACCTCCGACGAGGTGGTCTGCAAGGAGGGCGGCGAGGTCGTCTTCCACCGCACCTGGGAGAAGCGGATCCCGCGCACGGCGGGCTGAACCGAACCCACCGCCGTGCCCCGCGCACCCGGGGCACGGCGGAACTTTCCGGGCATCAGGAGCAGTTGGGACACTCCCGCGAGAGGGTGGCACCGACGTAACGTGTCCCCCAAGCGACCTGGAAAGCGAGGCAGCAACACATGCCCGAGCAGAGCAGCCCGCTCGATCTGGCCGAGGGCGACCCCTTCGGTCCGCACAACCTTCCCTACGGAGTGTTCTCCACCCCCGACCACCCCGAGGACCGCCGGGTCGGCGTCCGCATCGGCAATCACGTACTGGACGCCGGAGCCGCGGCGCACGCGCTCGGCTCGCCCTACGCGCAGCTCCTCGCGCAGCCGGACCTGACCGCGCTGCTGTCGGCGGGCCGCACCGCGTGGCGGGACGTCCGGCGGGCGCTGACCGCGTGGGTGACGGTCCCGGCGCACCGCGCGGACATCGAACCGCTGCTGCACCCGGTCGATTCCGTGACGCTCCATCTGCCGTACGCGGTCGCGGACTACGTCGACTTCTACGCGAGCGAGAACCACGCCACCAACGTCGGAAAGATCTTCCGGCCGAACGCCGAGGCGCTGACGCCCAACTGGAAGCACCTCCCGATCGGCTACCACGGCCGGTCCGGCACCGTCGTCGTCTCGGGGACGGACGTGGTGCGCCCGTCCGGCCAGCGCAAGGCGCCGGCCGACGCGGCCCCGGTCTTCGGCCCCTCCGTCAAGCTGGACATCGAGGCCGAGGTCGGCTTCCTCGTCGGCGTGGGCTCCGAGCAGGGCCGCCCGGTCCCGCTCGGCGACTTCCGCGACCATGTCTTCGGGCTCTGCCTGCTCAACGACTGGTCGGCGCGGGACATCCAGGCCTGGGAGTACGTCCCGCTCGGCCCGTTCCTCGGCAAGTCCTTCGCCACCTCCGTATCGGCGTGGGTGACACCGCTGGAGGCCCTGGAGTCGGCTCGCATCGCACCCCCGGCGCGTGACTTCCCGCTGCTCCCCTATCTGGAGGACGCCGGCGAGGAGGAGGCCGGCGGCCTCGACCTGCGGATCTCCGTCGCGATCAACGGAGAGGTGGTCGCCGAGCCGCCGTTCGCCACGATGTACTGGACGGCGGCCCAGATGCTGGCCCAGATGACGGTGAACGGCGCGTCGCTGCGCACCGGTGATCTGTACGGCTCCGGCACGGTCAGCGGCGCCGAGCCCGGCCAGCGCGGCTCTCTCCTGGAGCTGACCTGGAACGGCCGCGACCCGCTGGACCTCCCGGACGGCAAGCGCACCTTCCTGGAGGACGGCGACACGGTGACGATGACCGCCTGGGCTCCGGGCCCGGACGGCACCCGGGTGGGAATCGGCGAGGTCACGGGGCGGATCGTTCCCGCGTCATGATGCCGCCCGCCCCGGAGCTCACGCTCCCCGAGGAGCTGCTGCTGCTCGCGCTGGACCCGCAGCGCGGCAAGCCGTACTGCCCCAACCGCTTCCTGGAGTACGCGACGGCCGGCGCGGTCCTGCGGGAGCTGGAGCTCCAGGGCCGGGTCACCGAACACCTCGGCCGGATACGGGTGGTCAGCCCGCTCGCTCCCCCGGACCCGTTGCTCGCCCAGGTCCTGGGGAGCCTGTCGGCCCCGGCCGTGGGCGGGCTCGCGGGCGACGCCGACACGCGGCGGTGGATCCGGCAGACCGGCCGGTACGTCGAGGAGCTGTGCCTGGAGCACCTGGTGCGCCGCTCGGTCCTGCGCAGGGAGACCCATCGTCTCCTCGGTCTGCTGCCGTACCACCGCCACCCGGCGGCGGACCCGGCTCTGTCGCTCGCCGTCCGGGACCGCTTCGCGGCCGCCGAGGCCGCCGGTTTCCCGGACCCGCGCAGCCGGACCCTGGCCGCTCTGGTCTCGGCGGTCGGTCTGACGGGCGCGGTGGCCCGGGGAGGCCTGCGGGACCGTTGGGCGATGCGCGACCTGGTGCACGAGGAGTGGACCGCGGACGCGGTGTACCGGAACGTCCGCCAGGACCGGGCGAACCGGAACCGCAGAAGAAGGAGCAGCGGCGGCGGGGGCTCCGGGGACAGCTGAGCGGGCGGCGCCGCTCCGGGGCGCCCACGCGTCAGCTTCGCACGGGTGTTCACACGTTCGGGGGAGCCCTCTCCCGTTCCCGACGGATACGCTGAAAAGTCCCACGAGACTCTGCGTCATGGGACCACTGATAAGCGTCGAACCCGAGGCCCCCGAGCCGCGGTGGGCGGTTCCGCCCGTGGGCGGCTGGACCGCCGATGGCCTGGACACACTCCCGAATCTGTCTCCGCACACGGAGCTGATCGACGGGAGCCTGGTCTTCCGGTGTCCGCAGACCGTGTTCCATTCACGGGCGATCGGCTTCTTCAGCAGGCGGCTGCAGTCACTGGTGCCGCATGACCTTGAGGTAATGGCCGAGTTCACCATCGACATCGACCGCTGCAACCGGCCCGAACCCGATGTGATCGTCGTGGGCGGCGAGATCATCCAGGGCCTGAACCAGACCCGCCTTCCCGCCGAGTCCGTACAGCTGGCCATCGAGGTCGTTTCCGACGAGTCCCTGACCCGGGACCGGGAGACCAAGCCCGTGAAGTACGCGCGGGCGAAGATCCCGCACTACTGGCGGGTGGAGAACCACGACGGCCGGGCGGTGGTGTACGTCTTCGAGCTGGAGCCGTCGACCGGTGCCTACGCCTCCACCGGCATCTTCCACGACCGGATGAAGGTCTCCGTCCCCTTCCCGGTCGATCTGGACCTCACCGCGATCACCGCGCGCCGCCGGGCGGCGGACCCGCAGTAGATCCGTCCGCCGCCCGGCCCGTACCGCTCACTCGTACTCGGGCGGCTCCTCGTCCCAGCCGAACTCGGGGTCGGCTTCGGGGGCCGCCAGGGCCGCCGGGGCCGGTGCGGGGGCGGCTTCGCGGGCCGGGGCAGGTTCCGCGGGGGCCGGCGCCTGGGTCTCCCCGAACGTCGCCAGCACCTCCAGCACCCCTTCCCCGTACGTCGCCAGCTTCTTCTCGCCCAGGCCGCTGATCCCGCCCAGCGCGGACACCGAGTCCGGCCGCGCCGTGGCGATCTCGCGCAGCGTCGCGTCGTGGAAGATGACGTACGCCGGGACGCCCTGCTCCTTCGCCTGGGCGCCCCGCCAGGCCCGCAGCGCCTCGAAGACGGGAACGGCCTCGGGAGCCAGCTCGGCGGCGGCCGCCTGCGACTTCGACTTGCGTTCGGCCTTCGTGGCGCGCGACGCGGGCTTCGGCGCCTCCTTGCGCAGCAGCACCTCGCGCTGCCGGCCGAGCACCGAACCGCTCTCCTCCGTGAGCACCAGCGTGCCGTACTCGCCCTCGACCGCGATCAGCCCCTGGGCGAGCAACTGCCGTACGACGCCGCGCCATTCGGCCTCGGCCAGCTCCTCGCCGATGCCGAAGACCGAGAGCTGGTCGTGGTCGAACTGGATGACCTTGGCCGTCTTGCGGCCGAGCAGGATGTCGATGATCTGGCCCGCACCGAACTTCTGCCCGCGCTCCCGCTTCAGCCGCACCACGGTCGACAGCAGTTTCTGCGCGACCACCGTGCCGTCCCAGTTCTCGGGCGGGGTGAGGCAAGTGTCGCAGTTGCCGCAGTCCGCGGCGGTGGGTTCCTGGCCGAAGTACGTCAGCAGCTGGGCGCGGCGGCACCGGACCGTCTCGCACAGGGCCAGCATCGAGTCGAGGTGGGAGGCCGCGCGGCGGCGGAACGCCTCGTCGCCCTCGCTGCCCTGGATGAGCTTGCGCTGCTGGACGACGTCCTGGAGTCCGTACGCCATCCAGGCCGTGGACGGCTGCCCGTCGCGGCCGGCGCGGCCGGTCTCCTGGTAGTAGCCCTCGACCGATTTCGGCAGGTCGAGGTGGGCGACGAAGCGTACGTCCGGCTTGTCGATGCCCATGCCGAAGGCGATGGTCGCGACGACGACCAGGCCTTCCTCGCGCAGGAACCGGGACTGGTGGACGGCGCGCGTGCCCGCGTCGAGGCCCGCGTGGTAGGGGACGGCCTCGATGCCGTTGCGGCAGAGGTACTCGGCGGTCTTCTCCGTCGAATTGCGCGAGAGGCAGTAGACGATGCCCGCGTCCCCGGCGTGCTCGTCCTTGAGGAAGGAGAGCAACTGCTTCTTCGGGTCGGCCTTCGGCACGATCCGGTACTGGATGTTGGGCCGGTCGAAACTGGCGACGAAGTGCTTGGCGTCGGGCATGCCCAGGCGCTGGGTGATCTCCTGGTGCGTGGCGTCGGTCGCGGTCGCCGTCAGGGCGATGCGCGGTACGTCGGGCCAGCGCTCGCCGAGGACGGAGAGGGTCAGATAGTCCGGGCGGAAGTCGTGACCCCACTGGGCCACGCAGTGCGCCTCGTCGATCGCGAAGACGGAGATCTCGCCGCGCGAGAGCAGCGCGAGCGTGGCGTCCAGGCGGAGCCGCTCCGGGGCCAGGTAGAGCAGGTCGAGCTCACCGGCGGCGAACTGGGCCTCCATCGAGCGGCGCTCGTCGAAGTCCTGCGTCGAGTTGATGAAGCCGGCCCGCACCCCGAGCGCCCGCAGCGCGTCCACCTGGTCCTGCATCAGGGCGATCAGGGGTGAGACGACGATGCCCGTACCCGCTCTGACCAGGGCCGGGATCTGGTAGCAGAGGGACTTGCCGCCACCGGTCGGCATGAGCACGACGGCATCCCCGCCCGCGACCACGTGGTCGACGATCGCTTCCTGCTCGCCGCGGAACTCCTCGTACCCGAACACCTTGTGCAGCGTCCGCCGCGCGTCGCTCTCGGTCACATCCATGGTCCCGCCCGTCGTGCCCATCGCTCTGTCCCCCGGGTCCGTCCCGCGTCCTGCGTATTGCCGTCGTCCCCTGCCACGATAGGCGCCGCCTACGACAACGCCGGACGGGCTTGACTTCTCAAGCCCGTCCGGCGTCGCTCCGGCTGTGTGCGGTGTGCGCTACCTCACGAACACTCCCGCCTGGCTCGCCAGGTCCAGGAAGTACTGCGGGGCCAGGCCCAGCACCAGCGTGACCGCGACTCCGACCGCGATCGTCGTCATCGTCAGCGGGGACGGGACGGCGACCGTGGGGCCGTCCGCCTTCGGCTCGCTGAAGAACATCAGCACGATGACCCGGATGTAGAAGAACGCGGCGATGGCCGAGGAGATCACACCGACCACGACCAGCCCGCCCGCGCCGCCGTCCGCCGCGGCCTTGAACACGGCGAACTTTCCGGAGAAGCCGGAGGTGAGCGGGATACCGGCGAAGGCCAGCAGGAACACCGCGAAGACCGCGGCGACCAGCGGCGAGCGCCGGCCGAGCCCTGCCCACTTCGACAGGTGCGTGGCCTCGCCGCCCGCGTCGCGTACCAGGGTGACGACGGCGAACGCGCCGACCGTCACGAAGGAGTACGCGCCCAGGTAGAAGAGGACCGACGAGATGCCGTCCGGGGTCGTCGCGATCACACCGGCGAGGATGAATCCGGCGTGGGCGATCGAGGAATAGGCCAGCAGCCGCTTGATGTCGGTCTGGGTGATGGCGACGATCGCACCGCCCAGCATCGTGACGATCGCGACGGCCCACATGACCGGGCGCCAGTCCCAGGCGAGGCCCGGCAGCACCACGTACAGCAGGCGCAGCAGCGCGCCGAACGCGGCGACCTTGGTGGCCGCGGCCATGAAGCCGGTGACCGGGGTCGGGGCGCCCTGGTAGACGTCCGGGGTCCACATGTGGAACGGGACGGCGCCGACCTTGAAGAGCAGCCCGGTGAGGATCATCGCGCCGCCGATCAGGAGCAGCACGTCGTTGCCCATGGTGTCGGCGAGTGCCGGGTCGATCCGGGTGACGGAGCCGTCGACCACGTTGGCGATGGCCGCGTACGAGACGGAGCCCGCGTACCCGTAGAGCAGGGCGATCCCGAAGAGCAGGAACGCCGAGGAGAAGGCGCCGAGCAGGAAGTACTTCACCGCGGCCTCCTGCGACATCAGCCGCTTGCGGCGGGCGACGGCGCACAGGAGGTAGAGCGGGAGGGAGAAGACCTCCAGGGCCACGAAGAGCGTCAGCAGATCGTTGGCCGCGGGGAAGACCAGCATGCCTGCCACCGAGAAGAGGACCAGCGGGAAGACCTCGGTGGTGGTGAATCCGGCCTTGACCGCCGCCTTCTCGCTGTCGCTGCCGGGGACCGAGGCGGCCTGGGCGGCGAAGGAGTCGACGTGGTTGCCGTGCGAGGCGGGGTCGAGCCGCCGCTCGGCGAAGGTGAAGACGGCGACCAGTGAGGTCAGCAGGATGGTGCCCTGCAGGAACAGCGTCGGCCCGTCGATCGCGATGGCGCCCATCGCGGCGATGTGCGCCTTCGTCGTGCCGTATCCGCCGGCCGCCAGTCCGACGACCGCGGCGAACGCGGCGGCCAGCGCGACGACCGTGAGGAAGACCTGCGTGTAATAACGGGCCCGGCGCGGCACGAAGGCCTCGACGAGTACGCCCACGACGGCGACACCGATCACAATGAGGACCGGGGCCAGCTGGGTGTACTCGATGACCGGTGCCTTGAACTTCTCGACCGGGGCGGCCGATGTCACCCCGCCCGCCATTGCCCACAGGCTGTGGACAGCTGTTGCGCTCACTTGGCGGCCTCCACCTCAGGCTGGGGGTCCTTCTTCTGGACGTCCGACATGGTGTGCTGCACCGCCGGGTTGACGATCTCGGTCAGCGGCTTCGGATAGACACCCAGGAAGAGCAGCAGCGCGATCAGCGGAAGGACCACCACCAGCTCCCGGACCTTGAGGTCCGCCATGCCCTGGAGCTCGGCCTTCACCGGGCCCGTCATCGTCCGCTGGTAGAGGACGAGGACGTAGAGCGCGGCGAGCACGATGCCGGTCGTGGCGATGATGCCCGCCGCCGGATACGCGCTGAACGCGCCGACCAGGACCAGGAACTCACTGACGAACGGGGCGAGTCCGGGCAGCGACAGGGTGGCCAGACCGCCGATCAGGAAGGTGCCGGCCAGGATGGGCGCCACCTTCTGCACCCCGCCGTAGTCGGCGATGAGCCGCGAACCGCGGCGGGTGATCAGGAAACCCGCCACCAGCATCAGCGCGGCGGTCGAGATGCCGTGGTTGACCATGTAGAGCGTGGCACCGGACTGGCCCTGGCTGGTCATCGCGAAGATGCCCAGGATGATGAAGCCGAAGTGCGAGATCGACGCGTAGGCGATCAGCCGCTTGATGTCACGCTGGCCGACGGCGAGCAGCGCCCCGTACACGATGCTGATCAGCGCCAGAACGATGATCACCGGCGTCGCCCACTTGCTGGCCTCCGGGAAGAGCTGGAGGCAGAAGCGGAGCATCGCGAACGTGCCGACCTTGTCGACGACCGCGGTGATCAGGACGGCGACCGGGGAGGTCGCCTCGCCCATGGCGTTGGGCAGCCAGGTGTGCAGCGGCCACAGCGGGGCCTTCACCGCGAAGGCGAAGAAGAACCCGAGGAAGAGCCAGCGCTCCGTGCCGGTCGCCATGGAGAGCGAGCCGTTCGCGCGGGCCTCGGCGATCTCGGAGAGCGAGAACGTCCCCGCGACGACGTAGAGCCCGATCACGGCGGCCAGCATGATGAGGCCGCCGACGAGGTTGTAGAGCAGGAACTTGACCGCGGCGTACGAGCGTTGCGCCGCCGCGTTCTCGTCGCTGCCGCTGTGTGCCCGGTCCCCGAAGCCGCCGATGAGGAAGTACATCGGGATGAGCATGGCTTCGAAGAGGATGTAGAAGAGGAAGACGTCGGTGGCCTCGAAGGAGAGGATCACCATCGCTTCGACCATCAGGATCAGGGCGAAGAAGCCCTGGGTCGGGCGCCAGCGCGAGGACTTCCACGTGGCGGAGCCACTATCGGATACAGCCAGGGGGTCGGCGTCGTGCCAGCCGGCCAGGATGACGAAGGGGATCAGCAGGGCGGTGAGCGCCATGAGCGCCACCCCGATGCCGTCCACACCCAGTTCGTACCGGACGCCGAAGTCCTTGATCCAGGCGTGCGATTCGGTGAGCTGGTAGCGGTCGCCGCCGGGCTCGAAGCGGGCGAGCGCGATGCCCGCCAGGACGAGTGTGGCCAGCGAGAAGACCAGCGCCAGCCATTTGGCGGTGGTGCGCCGGGCGGCCGGGACGGCGGCGGTGGCGACCGCGCCGATCGCCGGGAGCGCCGCCGTCGCTGTCAGGAGGGGAAAGGACATGGTGATCAGACCGCCCTCATCAGCAGGGTCGCGGCGATGAGAACCGCCGTACCGCCGAACATCGAGACCGCGTAGGAGCGGGCGTAGCCGTTCTGCAGCTTGCGCAGCCGGCCGGAGAGCCCGCCCATCGAGGCCGCCGTGCCGTTGACGACGCCGTCGACCAGGGTGTGGTCGACGTACACCAGGGAGCGGGTGAGGTGCTCGCCGCCGCGGACCAGGACCACGTGGTTGAAGTCGTCCTGGAGGAGATCGCGGCGGGCGGCCCGGGTGAGCAGCGAGCCGCGCGGGGCGACGACCGGGACGGGCTTGCGGCCGTACATCGCCCAGGCGATGGCGACGCCGATGACGAGCACCACCATGGTGGCGGCGGTGACCGTCGTGGCGCTGACCGGCGCGTGTCCGTGGCTGTGGCCGGTGACCGGCTCCAGCCAGTTCAGGAAGCGGTCGCCGATGGAGAAGAAGCCTCCGGCGAAGACCGAACCGAACGCCAGGATGATCATGGGGATGGTCATCGACTTCGGGGACTCGTGCGGATGCGGCTCGTGGCCCTCCGCGTCGGGCTGCCAGCGCTTCTCGCCGAAGAACGTCAGCAGCATCACGCGCGTCATGTAGAACGCGGTGATCGCGGCGCCCAGCAGGGCCACCGAGCCGAGGATCCAGCCCTCGGTGCCGCCCTTGGCGAAGGCCGCCTCGATGATCTTGTCCTTGGAGAAGAAGCCGGACAGGCCGGGGAAGCCGATGATCGCCAGATAGCCGAGGCCGAAGGTGATGAAGGTGACCGGCATGTACTTCCGCAGGCCGCCGAACTTCCGCATGTCGACCTCGTCGTTCATGCCGTGCATGACCGAACCGGCGCCGAGGAAGAGCCCGGCCTTGAAGAAGCCGTGCGTCACCAGGTGCATGATCGCGAAGACGTAGCCGATCGGGCCGAGCCCGGCGGCCAGGATCATGTAGCCGATCTGCGACATCGTCGACCCGGCGAGGGCCTTCTTGATGTCGTCCTTCGCACAACCGACGATCGCACCGAAGAGCAGCGTGACCGCTCCGACGACCACGACGACCAGCTGTGCGTCCGGCGCGGCGTTGAAGATCGCGCCGGACCTGACGATGAGGTACACACCCGCGGTCACCATGGTCGCGGCGTGGATGAGGGCCGAGACCGGGGTCGGGCCCTCCATCGCGTCACCGAGCCAGGACTGCAGCGGCACCTGGGCCGACTTGCCGCAGGCCGCGAGCAGCAGCATCAGGCCGATCGCCGTCAGCTTGCCCTCGCTCGTCTGCCCCGTCGCTTCGAGGACGGGGCCGAAGGCGAAGGTGCCGAAGGTGGTGAACATCAGCATGATCGCGATCGACAGGCCCATGTCGCCGACCCGGTTGACCAGGAATGCCTTCTTGGCGGCCGTGGCCGCGCTGGGCTTGTGCTGCCAGAAGCCGATGAGCAGGTACGACGCCAGACCGACGCCCTCCCACCCGACGTACAGCAGCAGGTAGTTGTCGGCGATGACCAGGATCAGCATCGCCGCGAGGAACAGGTTCAGATAGCCGAAGAAGCGGCGCCGGCGCTCGTCGTGCGCCATGTAGCCGATCGAGTAGATGTGGATCAGGGTGCCCACACCGGTGATCAGCAGCACGAACGTCATCGACAACTGGTCGAGCTGGAAGGCCACATCGGCCTGGAAGCCCTCGACCGGGATCCAGCTGAACAGCTTCTGGTGCAGCGCCCGGTCCTCCGCGCCCTTCCCCAGCATGTCGACGAAGAGCACGACACCGATGACGAACGACACGGCGGCGAGCAGGGTGCCGACCCAGTGTCCGGCCCGGTCCAGCCGTCGGCCGCCGCAGAGCAGGACCGCCGCTCCGAGCAGAGGCGCCGCGACGAGCAGCGCGATCAGGTTCTCCACGATTCAACGTCCCCTTACAGCTTCATCAGGCTGGCGTCGTCGACCGAGGCCGAGTGGCGGGAACGGAACACCGACACGATGATCGCGAGCCCGACCACGACCTCCGCCGCGGCGACGACCATCGTGAAGAAGGCGATGATCTGGCCGTCGAGATTGCCGTGCATCCGGGAGAAGGTGACGAACGCGAGGTTGCAGGCGTTGAGCATCAGCTCCACGCACATGAACACCACGATCGCGTTCCGCCGGATCAGCACCCCGGCCGCACCGATGGTGAACAGCAGGGCTGCGAGATAGAGGTAGTTGACCGGATTCACTTGGCGACCTCCTCTTCTTCGTTGTCACGGCCGAGCCGTTCCTCGGAGCGCTGCTCCAGCGCCTTGAGCTGGTCCAGCGACTCGTTCGACACATCGCGGATCTGGCCGCGGTTGCGCAGCGTCTGCATGACGGTGAGCTCGGAGGGCGTGCCGTCCGGGAGCAGACCCGGGATGTCCACGGCGTTGTGCCGGGCGTAGACACCGGGGGCGGGCAGCGGCGGCAGCTGCTTTCCGCGTACGCGCTCCTCGGACATCTCCCGCTGGCTCTTGGCCCGTTCGGTGCGCTCCCGGTGGGTGAGCACCATCGCGCCGACCGTCGCCGTGATCAGCAGGGCGCCGGTGATCTCGAAGGCGAAGACGTACTTGGTGAAGATGAGGCTGGCCAGCCCCTCGACGTTTCCGCCGTGCTCGGTGTTGGCGGTGCCGAGCCCGTTGAAGCTGTTCAGCGAGGCGTTGCCGATGCCCGCGATGAGCAGGATGCCGAAGCCGAGCCCGCAGCCGGCGGCCAGCCAGCGCTGCCCCTTCAGGGTCTCCTTCAGCGAGTCGGCCGCGGTGACACCGACGAGCATGACCACGAAGAGGAACAGCATCATGATCGCGCCGGTGTAGACGACGACCTGGACGATGCCCAGGAAGTAGGCGCCGTTGGCGAGGTAGAACACCGCAAGGACGATCATGGTCCCGGCGAGGCTCAGCGCGCTGTGCACGGCCTTCTTCATCAGTACGGTGGACAGCGCGCCGATCACGGCGACGATGCCGAGCACCCAGAACTGGACGGCCTCACCGGTCGAGGTCTGGGAGGCCGCAGCGGCCAGGGCGGTCATGCGCCCACCCCCTGCGCCGAGCCGTTGTTCTCGCTGTGCGCGTCGGCCGGCTTCTCACCCTTGGAGACGGCGACCTGGGGCTCCGTACCGGGCGCGGCCTCGGTGACGAGGCCCCGGTAGTAGTCCTGTTCGTCCATCCCGGGGAAGATCGCGTGCGGGGTGTCGACCATGCCCTCCTCCAAGCCCGCGAGCAGCTCGTCCTTGGTGTAGATGAGGCTTTCGCGGGTGGTGTTGGCGAGCTCGAACTCATTGGTCATCGTCAGCGCCCGGGTCGGGCAGGCCTCGATGCACAGTCCGCAGAGAATGCAGCGCGCGTAATTGATCTGGTAGACGCGGCCGTAGCGCTCACCCGGGGAGTAGCGCTCCTCGTCGGTGTTGTCCGCGCCCTCGACGTAGATCGCGTCCGCCGGGCAGGCCCAGGCGCACAGCTCGCAGCCGATGCACTTCTCCAGACCGTCCGGGTGACGGTTGAGCTGATGCCGGCCATGGAAGCGCGGCGCCGTCACCTTCGGCGTTTCCGGATACTGCTCGGTCAGCCGCTTCTTGAACATGGCCTTGAAGGTCACGCCGAAGCCGGCGACGGGGTTCTGGAACTTCTCCCCCGAGGACCCCGAGGACTCTGATGACTCAGACACCGTCCGCCTCCTTTCCGTCACTCGGATGTTCGTCACTCTGAGTATCCGACCCGCCACTGACAACGAGCTCCCGCTCGCCCCGCGGCCTGCGGCGCGGCACCGGCGGCAGGGTCTGTCCGGGCAGCGGCGGCACCGGGAACCCGCCCGCCATCGGGTCGAACGCCGGCTCCGGTCCGGCCTCCGCCGCGGCGGCCCGGCCCTTCTTGTCGCGGAAGATGTCGGCGACGAAGGAGATCAGCAGGATCGCGATCACGGCCCCGGCCACGTACAGCACGATCTTCGTGAAGTCGTAGCCCTCGTTGCGCAGCGCCCGCACCGTCGCGACCAGCATCAGCCAGACCACGGAGACCGGGATCAGGACCTTCCAGCCGAGCTTCATCAGCTGGTCGTAACGGACCCGGGGCAGCGTGCCGCGCAGCCAGATGAAGAAGAACAGCAGCAGCTGGACCTTGATGACGAACCAGAGCATCGGCCACCAGCCGTGGTTCGCGCCCTCCCAGAAGGTGCTGATCGGCCACGGGGCCCGCCAGCCGCCCAGGAACAGGGTCGTGGAGACCGCGGAGACGGTGACCATGTTGACGTACTCGGCAAGCATGAACATCGCGAACTTGATCGACGAGTACTCGGTGTTGAAGCCGCCGACCAGGTCGCCCTCGGACTCCGGCATGTCGAACGGGGCACGGTTGGTCTCGCCGACCATCGTGACGATGTAGATGATGAAGGAGACCGGCAGCAGGATGATGAACCAGCGGTCGTGCTGCGCCTCCACGATCTTCGAGGTCGACATCGACCCCGAGTAGAGGAACACCGAGGCGAACGCGGCGCCCATCGCGATCTCGTAGCTGATCATCTGCGCGCAGGAGCGCAGACCGCCGAGGAGCGGGTACGTCGATCCCGACGACCAGCCGGCCAGCACGATGCCGTAGATCCCGACCGAGGCGACCGCGAGGATGTAGAGCATCGCGATCGGCAGGTCGGTGAGCTGCATCGAGGTGCGGTGCCCGAAGATCGAGACCTCGTTGCCGGACGGTCCGAACGGGATCACCGCGATCGCCATGAACGCCGGGATGGCGGCGACGATCGGGGCGAGCACGTACACGACCTTGTCGGCCCGCCTGACGACGAGGTCCTCCTTCAGCATCAGTTTGATGCCGTCGGCGAGCGACTGGAGCATGCCCCAGGGTCCGTGCCGGTTGGGGCCGATGCGCAGCTGCATCCAGGCGACGACCTTGCGCTCCCACACGATGGAGAAGAGCACGGTCACCATCAGGAACGCGAAGCAGAACACCGCTTTGATGACGACGAGCCACCACGGGTCGGTGCCGAACATCGACAGGTCCTCGGCGGCGAGCACGGCACTGTGCGGTGCCGCGGCCAGTTGAGCGAAGGCACTCACGCCCCCACCTCCGGTGTGACGTCGGGAGTACCCGGTGCGGCGGGGCCGATCCGGACCAGACCGCCGGGCCGGGCGCCGGTGTCGGCCGGGACGCCCCGCCCGACGGAGTTCAGCGGCACCCAGACCACCCGGTCCGGCATGTCGGTGACCTTCAACGGGAATGCGACGCTGCCCGCCGGACCGGTGACGGCCAGCAGATCGCCGTCCTTCACACCCGTCTCGGCCGCGGTGGTCGCGGACAGCCGGGCGACCGCGGCGTGCCGGGTGCCGGCCAGCGCCTCGTCGCCCTCCTGGAGCCGGCCCAGGTCGAGCAGCATCCGGTGGCCCGCGAGGACCGCCTCGCCGTCGCCGGGCCTGGGCAGCGGCTGCGCCGGCTCGTTCGGTTCGGTGGCGTGCGCCCCGGTCCAGCCGCCGAGCCGGTCCAGCTCACGGCGTACGGACTTCAGGTCCGGCAGCGCGAAGCGACCGGCTCCGTCGGAGCCTGTGACGCGGCCCATCGCATCGGCCAGCATGTGCAGCACCCGGGCATCGCCCGGCGCCAGCGTGCGCGTCATCTGCTCGGGCTTCAGCGCCGCCTCGAACATCCGCGCCCTGCCCTCCCAGTTGAGGAAGGTGCCGGACTTCTCGGCCACCGCGGCGACCGGGAAGACCACATCGGCGCGCTCGGTGACCTCGCTCGGCCGCAGCTCCAGCGAGACCAGGAAGCCGACCTGGTCCAGTGCCTCCAGGGCCCGTGCCGGGTCCGGCAGGTCCACGGTCTCGACCCCGGCGACGAGCAGCGCACCCAGTTCGCCGGTGGCCGCGGCCTCGACGATCTGGCCGGTGTCGCGGCCGAAGCGGGACGGGAGCTCGGCGACGCCCCAGACGGCCGCCACCTCGTCCCTGGCCCGCGGGTCGGTCGCCGGACGGCCGCCCGGCAGCAGCGACGGAAGCGCGCCCGCCTCCACCGCGCCGCGCTCGCCGGCCCGGCGCGGGATCCACACCAGCGCGGCCCCGGTCGCGGTGGCCGTCCGTACCGCGGCGGTGAGCCCGCCCGGCACCGCGGCCAGCCGCTCACCGACCACGATCACGGCGCCCTCGCCGCGCAGCGCCTCGGCCGCCGCGGCTCCGTCGCCGTCGAGCCCGACACCGCCCGCGATGGCGTCCAGCCACTCGGTCTCGGTGCCGGGGGCGGCGGGAAGCAGCGTGCCGCCCGCCTTCTCCAGGCCGCGGGTGGCGTGCGAGGCGACCGCGAAGGTGCGCTGTCGGTGCTTGCGGTTCGCCTTGCGCAGCCGCAGGAAGACGCCGGGCGCCTCCTCCTCCGACTCGAACCCGACCAGCAGCACCGTCGGGGCCTTCTCCAGCGAGGTGTACGTGACACCCGCGCCGTCCAGGTCCCGGCCGCGCCCGGCCACGCGGGCGGCCAGGAAGTCGGCCTCCTCGCTGCTGTGGACCCGGGCCCGGAAGTCGATGTCGTTGGTGTCCAGCGCGACCCGGGCGAACTTGCTGTACGCGTAGGCGTCCTCGACGGTCAGCCGGCCGCCGGTGAGCACGCCCGTCCGGCCGCGCGCGGCGGAGAGACCGGCGGCCGCGGCGGCCAGCGCCTCGGGCCAGCTCGCCGGTTCCAGGTCACCGTCCGCGTTGCGCACCAGCGGAGTGGTGAGCCGGTCCCGCTGCTGTGCGTAGCGGAAGCCGAAGCGGCCCTTGTCGCAGACCCACTCCTCGTTGACCTCGGGGTCGTTGGCGGCGAGCCGCCGCATGACCTTTCCGCGCCGGTGGTCGGTGCGGGTCGCGCAGCCGCCCGCGCAGTGCTCGCACACCGACGGCGAGGACACCAGGTCGAAGGGCCGGGAGCGGAACCGGTACGCCGCCGAGGTCAGTGCCCCGACCGGGCAGATCTGGATGGTGTTCCCGGAGAAGTACGACTCGAAGGGGTCGCCCTCGCCCGTACCGACCTGCTGGAGCGCACCGCGCTCCAGGAGCTCGATCATCGGGTCGCCCGCCACCTGGTTGGAGAACCGGGTGCAGCGCGCGCAGAGCACGCACCGCTCACGGTCCAGCAGCACCTGGGTGGAGATCGGGACGGGCTTCTCGAACGTGCGCTTCTTGCCGTCGAAGCGGGAGTCGGAGCCGCCGTGCGACATCGCCTGGTTCTGCAGCGGGCACTCGCCGCCCTTGTCGCAGACCGGGCAGTCCAGCGGGTGGTTGATGAGCAGCAGCTCCATCACACCCTTCTGGGCCTTCTCGGCGACCGGCGAGGTGAGCTGCGACCTCACCACCATGCCGTCGGTGCAGGTGATGGTGCAGGACGCCATCGGCTTGCGCTGGCCCTCGACCTCGACGATGCACTGGCGGCAGGCGCCGACCGGGTCGAGGAGCGGGTGGTCGCAGAAGCGCGGGATCTCGATGCCGAGGAGTTCGGCGGCCCGGATGACCAGGGTGCCCTTGGGCACGCTGATCTCGATGCCGTCGATGGTCAGCGTGACCAGGTCCTCGGGCGGGATGGCCGCCTCGCCGCCCCCGGAGGGCGCACTCGTGGTGACTGTCATGCGTTCACCCCCTGGTGAGCGTTCTTGTCGTCGGCCCAGACGGTCGACCTGGCGGGATCGAAGGGGCAGCCCTTGCCCGTGATGTGCTGCTCGTACTCCTCGCGGAAGTACTTCAGCGAGGAGAAGATCGGCGAGGCGGCTCCGTCGCCGAGGGCGCAGAAGGACTTGCCGTTGATGTTGTCGGCGATGTCGTTCAGCTTGTCGAGGTCGGCCATCTGTCCCTTGCCGGCCTCGATGTCGCGGAGCAACTGGACCAGCCAGTAGGTGCCTTCGCGGCAGGGCGTGCACTTGCCGCAGGACTCGTGGGCGTAGAACTCGGTCCAGCGGGTGACGGCCCGCACGACGCAGGTCGTCTCGTCGAAGCACTGGAGCGCCTTGGTGCCGAGCATGGAACCGGCGGCGCCGACGCCCTCGTAGTCGAGCGGTACGTCGAGGTGCTCGTCGGTGAACATCGGGGTCGACGAGCCGCCCGGGGTCCAGAACTTCAGCCGGTGGCCGGGGCGCATGCCGCCGCTCATGTCGAGCAGCTGGCGCAGCGTGATGCCGAGCGGCGCCTCGTACTGTCCGGGGCCCGCGACATGCCCGCTGAGCGAGTACAGCGTGAAGCCGGGGGACTTCTCGCTGCCCATCGACTTGAACCAGTCCTTGCCCCGGTTCAGGATCGCGGGAACCGAGGCGATGGACTCGACGTTGTTCACCACAGTGGGGCAGGCGTACAGACCGGCGACCGCGGGGAAGGGGGGTCGCAGCCGGGGCTGGCCACGCCGTCCTTCGAGAGAGTCGAGCAGTGCGGTTTCCTCACCACAGATGTACGCGCCGGCACCGGCGTGCACCGTGAGTTCCAGATCGAGCCCTGAGCCCAGGATGTTCGTCCCCAGATAACCCGCCTCGTACGCCTCTCGTACGGCCTCGTGCAGACGTCGCAGCACGGGGACGACCTCACCGCGCAAGTAGATGAACGCGTGCGACGAACGGATCGCGTAACAGGCGATCACGATGCCCTCGATGAGGCTGTGCGGGTTGGCGAACAGGAGCGGGATGTCCTTGCAGGTGCCCGGTTCCGATTCGTCGGCGTTGACAACTAGATAGTGCGGTTTGCCGTCGCCCTGCGGGATGAACTGCCATTTCATCCCGGTGGGGAAGCCCGCGCCGCCGCGTCCGCGCAGACCGGAGTCCTTGACGTAGGCGATGAGGTCGTCCGGTGACATGGCGAGGGCCTTGCGCAGTCCCTCGTATCCCTCGTGGCGCCGGTAGGTCTCCAGGGTCCAGGATTCCGGCTGGTCCCAGAAGGCGGAGAGGACGGGGGTGAGCAGTTTCTCGGGGCTGCCCCCGTTTCCGTTGCCACTTCCGTTGTCATTGATCTCGGTCGCCAACGTCATCACTCCCCCTCCTCGGCGGTCGGGCCGGCCGGGTGGTCCGGGTCCTGCGGGACGGCGGCGTGGCCGGACTCGCCGCGCGGGGCGCTGCCGCGCGGCGCGACGACGCGCGGGTGCGGCTCCTCGCCCTTGGCGAGCCGGAGGCCGATCAGCGAGGCGGGGCCCGCGCCGCCGGAGGCCTCGACGGCACCGGGTCGCTCGTCGGGGAAGCCGGCCAGGATCCGGGCGGTCTCCTTGTACGAGCAGAGCGGGGCGCCGCGGGTGGGTTCGACGGTGCGCCCGGCGATCAGGTCGTCGACCAGGCGGGTCGCGCTCTCGGGCGTCTGGTTGTCGAAGAACTCCCAGTTGACCATCACCACGGGGGCGAAGTCGCAGGCCGCGTTGCACTCGATGTGTTCGAGGGTGATCTTCCCGTCCTCGGTTGTCATATCGGGCCCGTCGTTGCCGACGCCGAGGTGCTCCTTGAGCCGGTCGAAGATGGCGTCGCCGCCCATCACCGCGCACAGGGTGTTGGTGCAGACACCGACCTGGTAGTCACCGCCGGCCCTGCGCCGGTACATCGTGTAGAAGGTGGCGACCGCGGTGACCTCGGCGGTGGTGAGGCCGAGCAGCTCGGCGCAGAACGCCATGCCCGTGCGGGAGACGTAGCCCTCCTCGGACTGCACCAGGTGCAGCAGGGGCAGCAGGGCGGACCGGCTGTCGGGGTAGCGGGCGATCACCTCCTTCGCGTCCGCTTCGAGCCCGGCGCGCACCTCGGCCGGGTAGGCGGGGGCGGGGAGCTGCGGCATCCCCAGACTGACTTCCTGACGTGCTTCGGTCACCGGTCGACGCCTCCCATCACGGGGTCGATGGACGCGACGGCGACGATGACGTCGGCGACCTGGCCGCCCTCGCACATCGCCGCCATGGCCTGGAGGTTGGTGAAGGACGGGTCGCGGAAGTGGACCCGGTAGGGGCGGGTGCCGCCGTCCGAGACGACGTGCACGCCGAGTTCGCCCTTGGGGGACTCGACCGCGGTGTACGTCTGTCCGGCCGGGACCCGGAAGCCCTCGGTCACCAGCTTGAAGTGGTGGATCAGGGCCTCCATGGAGGTGCCCATGATCTTCTTGATGTGGTCGAGCGAGTTGCCGAGCCCGTCCGGGCCGAGCGCGAGCTGGGCCGGCCAGGCGATCTTCTTGTCGGCGACCATCACGGGGCCGGGTGCGAGCCGGTCGATGCACTGCTCGACGATCCGCAGCGACTGGCGCATCTCCTCCAGGCGGACGAGGAAGCGGCCGTAGGCGTCGCAGCTGTCGGCGGTGGGGATGTCGAACTCGTAGTTCTCGTACCCGCAGTAGGGGTCGGTCTTGCGCAGGTCGTGCGGCAGTCCGGCGGAGCGCAGCATCGGTCCGGTGACGCCGAGGGCCATGCAGCCGGTCAGGTCGAGATAGCCGACGTCCTGCATACGGGCCTTGAAGATGGGGTTGCCGGTGGCGAGCTTGTCGTACTCCGGCAGGTTCTTCTTCATGGTCTTCACGAACTCGCGCAGCTGGTCGATCGCGCCGGGCGGCAGGTCCTGGGCGAGTCCGCCGGGGCGGATGAACGCGTGGTTCATGCGCAGGCCGGTGATCAGCTCGAAGAGATCGAGAACGAGTTCGCGATCGCGGAAGCCGTAGATCATGATCGTGGTGGCGCCGAGCTCCATGCCGCCGGTGGCGATGCACACCAGGTGCGAGGAGATCCGGTTGAGCTCCATCAGGAGCACGCGCAGGATGGTGGCCCGGTCGGGGATCTGGTCCTCGATGCCGAGGAGCTTCTCGACGCCCAGGCAGTACGCCGCCTCGTTGAAGAAGGGCGTCAGATAGTCCATGCGCGTGACGAAGGTGGTGCCCTGTGTCCAGTTCCGGAATTCGAGGTTCTTCTCGATGCCGGTGTGGAGGTAGCCGATGCCGCAGCGGGCCTCGGTGACGGTCTCGCCGTCGATCTCCAGGATCAGCCGCAGCACGCCGTGCGTGGACGGGTGCTGGGGGCCCATGTTGACGATGATGCGCTCGTCGTCGGACTTGACCGCGGACTCGACGACCTCGTCCCAGTCGCCGCCGGTGACTGTATATACAGTCCCCTCGGTCGTCGCCCGGGGCGTTGCGTGGGGAGTAGACATCAGGAGTACGACCTCCGCTGGTCCGGAGCCGGGATCTGGGCGCCCTTGTACTCGACGGCGATGCCGCCGAGCGGATAGTCCTTGCGCTGCGGGAAGCCCTGCCAGTCGTCCGGCATCATGATCCGGGTGAGGGCGGGGTGCCCGTCGAAGATGAGCCCGAAGAAGTCGTAGGTCTCGCGCTCGTGCCAGTCGTTGGTCGGATAGACCGCGACGAGGGACGGGATGCGCGGATCGCTGTCCGGGGCCGACACCTCCAGGCGGATCAGCCGGCCGTGCGTGAGCGAGCGCAGGTGGTAGACGGCGTGCAGCTCACGGCCCTTGTCGCCGAGGAAGTGGACGCCGCTCACCCCCGTGCAGAGCTCGAAGCGCAGCGCCGGGTCGTCGCGCAGGGTCTGCGCGACCCGGACGAGGTGCTCGCGGGCGATGTGGAAGGTGAGCTCGCCGCGGTCGACGACGGTCTTCTCGATGGCGTTCTCGGGAAGCAGGTCCTGTTCCTCCAGGGCCCCTTCGAGCTCGTCGGCGACTTCGTCGAACCAGCCGCCGTACGGACGGGACGTGGCGCCCGGCAGGGTCACGGTGCGGACGAGGCCGCCGTAGCCGGAGGTGTCACCGCCGTTGTTGGCGCCGAACATGCCCTTGCGTACACCGATGACCTCGCCGGTCTCGTCGCGCGGCGCGGGCACACCGTTGTTGTTGCTCTGTTCGTCGTGGTTGTCGTTCCCGCTCATCGCAGCAGCCCCTTCATCTCGATCAGGGGCAATGCCTTGAGTGCCGCGTCCTCCGCCTCGCGGGCGGCCTCCTCCGCGTTGACCCCGAGCTTGGAGCCCTGGATCTTCTGGTGGAGCTTGAGGATCGCGTCCATCAGCATCTCGGGCCGCGGCGGACAACCGGGCAAATAGATGTCAACCGGAACAATATGATCAACACCTTGA
This sequence comes from Streptomyces sp. NPDC058240, assembly GCF_042882135.1. NCBI lineage: Bacteria > Bacillati > Actinomycetota > Actinomycetes > Kitasatosporales > Streptomycetaceae > Streptomyces > Streptomyces sp. NPDC058240. The sequence continues at coordinate 144,671 of NZ_JBHVWT010000003.1, read as the reverse complement.
ACAATGGCGTAATTGTTGAACATTCCGCCCGATGATGCGCAAACTCCCATGGAGATCACCCACTTGGGGTTGGGCATCTGGTCGTAGACCTGCCGCAGGACGGGAGCCATCTTCTGGCTGACCCGTCCCGCCACGATCATCAGATCCGCCTGCCGCGGCGATCCGCGGAAGACCTCCATCCCGAAACGGGCCAGGTCGTAGCGCCCGGCCCCGGTCGTCATCATCTCGATGGCGCAACAGGCGAGGCCGAAGGTGGCAGGGAAGACGGAGGATTTCCGCACCCAGCCGGCGGCCTGCTCGACAGTGGTCAGCACGAAGCCGCTGGGCAGCTTCTCTTCGAGTCCCATGGTGTGCCCCTCAGCCCCTCAGTCCCATTCCAGGCCGCCGCGACGCCACACATACGCGTAGGCGACGAAGACGGTGAGCACGAAGAGCAGCATCTCCACGAGCCCGAAGATCCCCAGGGCGTCGAAGGTGACCGCCCAGGGATAGAGGAAGACGATCTCGATGTCGAAGACGATGAAGAGCATCGCCGTCAGGTAGTACTTGATGGGGAAGCGGCCGCCTCCGGCTGGAGTGGGGGTGGGTTCGATACCGCACTCGTACGCTTCGAGCTTTGCCCGGTTGTACCGCTTGGGGCCGATAAGCGTGGCCATGACCACGGAGAAGATCGCAAACCCTGCCCCGAGGGCGCCGAGCACGAGGATGGGCGCGTAGGCATTCACGCTCCTCGCTCCTTCCAGTCGTCCTTGACCGTTGGACCGCATCGGGCGACCGGCTCACCGCCTCACCAAGATCGTGCACATGTGAGGCAGTTCACAAGCCCGACTGCCCCGCATCCTATGCCCGCCATCCTGTGATCTGCGACACGGGGTACGACAACGCCTTTGTGATCTCCACCACCTGACGAAGGATCATGAAGTCGGATGAGCGGTGATCTTCACACGCGAAGCGGCCGAGTGATCACGAGACGTGACATCTGATGCTGTTACCGCTGGTCAAACGGCTGCCGCCCTATCAAGAGATGGCCATACCAAGCAAATTGGCGATGGACACCCCGGGGTGATACAGGACCCGCCACCCTCCGGACTCGACCACCCGCCCCCCGACCCACCCCCGGTTCACCCGGCCCCGTCCGGACCGATCGAACTCACGCGGGGAGGGGGGCCACGAGGAGCGAAGTGGACACACAGGGTCATTTGTGATTATCGACGCGAATGAGATATCTCCCCTCGCCCGGCGGCCCCTTGGGCGCATGGCGCATAAACGCCCCTCGCACGCCAGTCGCACCGTGACCTGCGTCACTCCATCAAGGCTTCGATAAAAGCGGGCTTGGCCATCGGTGTGAACGGATGGTAAGTGGCGGGCAATTCGGGCGTATTACCGAAAGCCCGTGATCACGGCGGTGATCAGGCATGACCGTTTTGCCCGTTACGGCGTCAATAAGGGCGCCAAGAAAGCGGATTCACAGATTCCGGACGTAACTGTGTCGCAACACACGTTTCTTGATGGGAGCCCCGAGGCCCTGGTAGCGCTAGTACCCATGTCCCACACCGCTCACATACCCAGCCACCGGAAGCCCCGCCGAAACGCCTCGAAGACGGCGCTGCGGGCCGGAGTTGCCGGTGGCGTCCTCAGCACCATCGCGGTCGCAGGCGCTGCCGGTCCGGCCCAGGCCGAGCCGGTGACCCAGACCATCGAGATGCCCACCATCACCTCCGGGCTCTCCACCGCCGTCGCCGCGTCCGCCCAGGCCACGCAGCAGGTCGCCCAGGACCTGCAGACGCAGGCCCAGGAGGACGCCGCAGCCGCCACCGCGGCCAAGACCGCCAAGAAGGCCAAGGCCGAGGCGGTCCGCAAGGCGGAGGCCAAGAAGAAGGCGGAGGCGGCCGCCAAGGCCAAGGCGGAGGCCGCCGAGCGCGCTTCCCGCTCCACCGCCCGTACGACGCTCAGCGCGACCTCCGGCTCCACCACCGGCACGGCCGCGTCCACGTCCACGTCCTCCTCTTCCTCCTCGTCGAGCGCGACCGGCTCCGCCGCGGCGATCGTCGCCTTCGCGCAGGCCCAGGTCGGCGACGCGTACGTGCCCGGCGGCACCGGCCCCAACTCGTGGGACTGCTCCGGCCTCGTCCAGGCCGCGTTCCGTTCGATCAACGTCGACCTGCCGCGCGTCTCGCAGTCCCAGTCCACCGTCGGCACCCAGGTCTCGCTGAGCAACCTCCAGCCGGGCGACATCCTGTACTGGGGCAGCGCGGGCAGCGCGTACCACGTCGGGATCTACGTGGGCAACGGCCAGTTCGTCGGTGCGCAGAACTCCAGCACCGGTGTGGTCCAGCGCCCGCTGTCCTACGACCCGCCGTCGGGCGCGGTCCGCGTTCTCTGATTCGACGGAACCCCTGGGTTCACGGATTCACAAGCGTCTTCGCGGCGCGCGGCGAAGGGCCGTCACTCCCCCGCTCGGGAGCGACGGCCCTTCGCCGTTTCCGGCCGCCGTTCGCGGTCGCCGTCTCCGCCACCTCTCCCTGCCGCCGCTCCCTGTCGCCTCTTCCAGCGGAAAGGCGATCACCCCTGCCGGCGACGTTTATGTCGCGAACCTGCCGGACACCGTCCACCGACGCTTGTGAACTGGGGCGAACTGCCCTCGCGTCACCGAGCACAGGACGGCACCCGCCATGACCACCACCGCGGCCACCACCCCCTCCGAACGCACCGCCCTCCCTCCCCGCACCCCCTTGCGCGGCCGGCTCGCCGTCGTCTCCGTCATGCTGGGCATCTTCTCGATCGTCACCACCGAGATCCTGCCCATCGGCCTGCTCACCTCGATCGGGTCCGACTTCGCCGTCTCGGACGGCACGGCGGGCCTGATGATGACGATGCCCGGACTCCTCGCGGCGGTCTCCGCCCCCTTGGTCACCGTGGCGACGGCGCGTGTCGACCGGCGCCTGATGCTCTGCGCCTTCATGCTCCTGCTGGCCCTGGCCGACTTCCTCACCGCCGCCGCGACCGACTACCGCCTCGTCCTGGTCTCCCGGGTGATGGTCGGGGTCACCATCGGCGGCTTCTGGTCCATCGCGGCCGGACTGGCCGGCCGGCTGGTCCCCCCGGCGTCGGCCGGCCGAGCGACAGCGGTGATCTTCTCGGCCGTCCCGCTGGGCTCCGTGCTCGGCGTCCCCGTCGGTACGTTCATCGGCGGCCTGGCCGGCTGGCGGACGGCGTTCGTGGTCATGGGGGTGCTGAGCGTGGGCGTACTGGCCCTGATGCTCCTGGTGGTTCCGGCCCTGCCACCGGCCCAGGTCACCCGCGCGAGCCTGCTGCGCACCGTGCTCAACCGGCCCGGCACCCGGTTCGCCCTGCTCCTCACCTTCCTCATCGTTCTGTCCCATTTCGCGACGTACACCTATGTCACCCCCTTCCTGGAACAGGTCACGCACGCCGGTCCGGCGCTGATCACGGTGTTCCTGCTGGTCTACGGCGCCGCCGGGATCGTCGGCAACTTCGTCGGCGGCGCACTCGTGACGCGCCGCCCGCGCGCCGCGGTCGCCCTCGCCGCGGGACTGATCACCGCCGCGACCGCGCTGCTCCCGGTCCTGGGCAGGTGGGAGGCCGGAGCCGTCGCGCTGCTGGTCGTCTGGGGTGTCGCCTACGGTGCGGTGCCGGTCTGCTCGCAGACCTGGTTCGCCAAGGCCGCGCCCGACGCGCCCGAAGCGGCGTCCGTCCTCTTCACCGCGTCCTTCCAGGCGACCTTCGCCCTCGGCGCCCTGGCGGGCGGAGCCGTCCTCGACCGTCTGTCCGTGTCGGCGGTCATGCTGCTGGGCGGCGCGACCGCGGCTCTCGTGGTGGTCGTGACGGTCGTGACGGTCGTGACGGGGACGGGCTCGGGGCGCTTCGGCTTCCGGGGGCGTCGCGCGGTGGGCGCGGACCGTGGCATGGGCCGATCCCTGTGACCGTTCAACTCGCTTACGGGCAGCTGCACTAGCAACGACCCCGACGTCGTCGTCACCACCGGCGTCGCCCAGCTGCGCGCCTTCGTGCTCGGAGTGCAGGCCGGGGAGTTCGACCACCTGATCTGAATCCCGGCCCGCAAGGTGTTCGGGCAGCCCTTCTCAAGCCCGGTCCTTCAGGACCGGTCAACTTGACGGGCGCCCGTAACGCTTGCAGCTCAAGTAGGTCGCCGGGAGCGCGCCGTCGTCGAGGCAGATCCGCACGACTGCCGCCCCGCCAGGAACGTCCGCCGGCACGGCGAACGGGGTGAACTTCTCACTGGCGCCGCAGGTTCGGGAGGTGTAGTTGAGGCCCAACTGCTTGTTATGGTCCTCCATTTGACGGAACTTCCCGGTCGGACCGCACCAGCATAGGGCTGGTTTGCCGCCCCGGGCGTGGAGTATGCGACACCGGCCTCGATCGGCCCGACCTGACTCGGTCGGCCCGACCCGGCTTGGAACTCCGGTGGATCTCCGAACCGTACTTGCTCCGGTCGACAGAATTCTGACCTGTCCGATCCCCACGAACAAGATCGGGGCCATGGTAGGGAGAACCCCACCATGGCACGCAGTGCTGGCACCCCAATGAATTCGGGTGCTGCCACCCAATGCATTCGGGGGACCGCTTTACTGTCCGTATCGCCTGCTGACTGCAAGATGATTGCATGCAGCAAACCCCCGCTCATTCGCCCGGTCGCGGTCGCGATCCATTCATAGACGTCATCAGAGCGCTGTGCGTGCTGGCCGTGATTTCCCAGCACTGGCTCATGCCCGTACTGGCTTATGAGAATGGGCATTTGAGTACCGGGAATGCTCTCGCAAGTCCTGGCTGGTGGATTGTCACATGGCTGACGCAGGTCATGCCCATGGTGTTCTTCGCCGGCGGGGCCGCCAATTTCTTCTCGTTCCGATCGGTGAAATCGGTGCGCACCTGGCTCCGGAGCAGAATTGCGCGTCTCCTGGTGCCGGTCATACCCCTGGCAGCCGTGTGGCTGCTGCTGCCCCACGCGTTGATCGGCGCGGGTGTGCCTGAGCAACCGGTGCTGATGGCGGGCAAAATAGCCGGCCAGCTGCTCTGGTTCCTCGCCGTCTACGTGCTCGTGGTCGCGCTCACGCCGGTGATGTTCAGGTGGTACCGCCGGTACGGATGGCATGTGATCGGCGCACTCGCCGTCTGCGCCCTGGCCGTCGATGTACTGCGCTTCGAGGTCAGCCCCGCGATCGGTTTCGTGAACGCCCTGTTCGTCTGGCTGGCGGCCCACCAGTTCGGCTTCCACTACGCCGACGGCGGCCTGCGCATGCGGAGCAGGTGGACATCGGCGGGTCTGGCCGCTGTCGGCTTCGGACTCACCGCGGCCGCTGTGTTCTTCGGGCCCTATCCCGCATCCATGATCGGAATGCCCGGGGCCCCGGTCTCCAACATGAGCCCGCCGACCGCGGTGATGCTGTCGCTGACGATCGGCCAGCTCGGACTCTGGCTGACGCTCAAGCCGGTCATCACGCGATTCGCCGAACGCCCACTCGCCACCGCCGTCCTGCAATGGTGCGGAACCCGCTTCATGACCCTGTATCTCTGGCACATGCCCGCACTCGTGATGACAGCGGGAATCGCAACGGTCGGACTCGGATTCGCGACACCGACGCCCGGCAGCCCGATGTGGTTCGCGGTGGCACCGCTGTGGGTCGGCGTTTCGGGGATATTCCTGGTGACCTTCACCAGAATTTTCGGCCGGTTCGAATTCCGTCGCCGTTCCGGTGCGGCATCGGACATGAGCCTCGGCAAGGTCGTTCTCGCGGCCGTGCTTTCCGCCGGCGGCCTCCTCGGACTCGCCGCGCAGGGGTTCATTTCCCCCGGAAACCCGCTCACCCCGGTGCTCTGGGTACTGCTGGTACTGACGGGGCTGCTCGTCGTACGGGAGAAGAACACCCCGAAGGCCATTGTCGCGCAGGGCTCTCGCACCGTGCCCGTCCAGTTGGCCGTGCGACAGGAAGGTACCGGGGTGCTCTCCCGGCAGGGCACCTGACAGGAGCCTCGCACCCTTCGTGCGGGCAGGGACGCCTCAGCCTCCGGAGGCGGAGAGGGTGAACCACACCGTCTTCGAGTGCGGCGACCGCGCCCCGTACGCGGTGGTCCCCCACCGGGCGGCGAGCCCCTCCACGAGGAGGAGCCCCCGGCCGCCCTCGGCCGCACCGGCATCCGCGCCGGTCTCCGCCCCCGGGGTACGCGCAGGCAGACGGCCGGGTTCGTCGTCCGTCACGTACACCGTCACCTGCCGCCGGTTGACGGTGACCCCACCCGGACCTGCGGCGAGTCCGTATGGCAGTACGCGTTGGAGACGACCTCGCTCGCACAGAGCCGGGCGTCGTCGACGAGGCGTGGGTGCCCGGTGGCCCACAACACCGTCGCCACGAAGTCCCGCACGATCTTGGGGGCGGTGGGGGCGTTCGGCGCGACGAGCCGGTACCGCTCACCGCGTTGCGGAAGGTAGGGGGCGGGTGGCGGAGGAGCGGTTACGGAGGTCATGGCGCGGTCTCCCTGCGTGAGGCGGTCTCCGGGGACGTCGTGCGACGACTGCATTGCCCTGAGGCCCTTCGGCACTCAACTTGCCTATGGGCAGCGGCATTTCGCGGCGATGGCGCGCTTTGAGCGCCCGTCCACTGGGACCATAGGGCGCAAGAGAAAGCAGTAGCAAGGTTGCCACTGCTACTTCACGCGATCGGGTGGACCGGGGCAACCGCGCCACGCAAGACTGCGCGGCGACGAAGGATGGTGACCATGCCACCGAGGGACAACCCGACCGCACGCCAAGCACGCCTGGGCTGCGAACTGAGGAAGCTGCGCGAGCAGGCCGGCCGGACCGCCCGTGAGGCCGCCGGGCTCATCTCGACCGACCAGGCGAAGATCAGTCACATGGAAGCGGGCCGCATCGGCATCAGCGAGGCGCGGATCCGTCGCCTGGCCAGCTTCTACGCGTGTGACGACGCCGTGTTGATCGAGGCGCTGTGCGCCATATCGCAGGAACACCGGGGCCAGTTCTGGTGGGACGAGTACCGCGGTGTGCTGGCCCCGGGCTTCCTGAACATCGCGGAGCTGGAACACCACGCCGTCTACATGCGCTGCCTCCAGTCCGTGACGCTGCCGGGACTGATCCAGACGCCGCAGTACGCGCGAGCCCTGTTCGAGGGAGTGCTGCCCAAGCTGCCCGAGGACGAGGTGGAGGCGAGGGTCGAACACCGCATGCGCAGACAGGCCGTCCTCGACCGCGAGAAGCCGCCGAAGTTCGACGTCATCATCCACGAGGCCGGTCTCCGCATGCGGGTGGGCGGCCGCGAGGTCGCGCACGGTCAGCTGGTGCGCCTCCTGGAGGCGGCCGACAGGCCGAATGTGACCGTGCGCGTGATCCCGTTCGCCAGCGAGGAGTTCGTCGAGGTGACCCAGACCGTGCTGTACGCGGGCGGTGTCGCGCCACAGCTGGACACCGTTCACATCGACGCCCCGTTCGGAGGCGTTCAGCTGGACGCCGTGGCCGATCTGAACCGGTACCGCATGCAACTCGACTTCGCCCAGCGGGTCAGCCTCGCTCCCGAGGAGTCGCGAAGCTTCATTCACCACCTCGCACGAGACCTGTGATAATCCGCAGCATGAGCGCAGACATCGAGTGGCAGAAGTCGTCGTTCTCCGGCGGCGGCGGAGAACAGTGTGTCGAGGTCTCGCGGCAGGCCGAGGAGATCCTGGTGCGCGAGAGCGACGACCCGCGCGTGGTGACCAGGACGAGCCGCAGCAAGTTCGCTGCCTTCATTCAGGGTGTCAAGGCGGGCGAGTTCGACCACTTCGCCCAGTAGCGTCTGCCCGCCTGCCTCAGGAGAGCCCCCGCCCGGCGGGGGCTCTCCTGCTTTTTGACGCAACAATGCCCCGGGACATAGTTGCGCCACACATTCCCGTGACGCTACCGTCACCCTGCGTCGCCACGTGGCAAGGGCCAGCCGCACCCGCACACCGCGCGGCGCCACACCCCCCTGCCCCCGCGCCATTTGGCGCGCACCGTTGCGATCGGACGGTCGACGATGCGTACGCCCCTCAGCCCCTTACAACCGGTCGTCGAGCACGGCTACCGGTTCGAGGCCCTCCGCTACGGCCCAGCCACCGGCTTCGTCCCCGAGCCGATCGACCTGCGCATCCTGGCCACGCCCCAGGAGGCCGTCCGCGCCATCCGCGTCCAGCTCCGGGCGAACCATCTCTTCGGCCTCACGCCGCGCGAACTGATCCGCGCCCACCACTGGTCCGACCAGGGCGGCTGGGTGCAGGCCCTGGGGGCCCTCCACCGCGGCGAACCCTGCGGGTTCACGCTCATGCTGAGGGGTGGCCGGCACATCGAATGGCACGTCCGCCCGCTGACGTACGTATCGCTCGACACCCGCGCCCACCACCGTCCCGCCCCACGCCCCGTCGCACAGAAAACCGTATGAGTTAGGCTCGCCGGGGCGCAGCGAGGGCATCGATCGGGCTCAGGTATCGGCCCGCTGGGCCGGAATGTGAGGCCGCCCGTGCGGGATTACTTGCTCATGCTGTTCATCACGGCGGCCGTGACCCATCTCCTGACCGGCCCCGTACGGAAGTTCGCGATCTCGGTCGGCGCGATGCCCGAGATCCGGGCGCGGGACGTCCATCGCGAACCCACTCCGCGCCTCGGTGGCGTGGCCATGTTCGGCGGGCTGGTGGCCGGACTGCTGGTCGCCTCCCACCTGCCGCATCTGGAAGGCATCTTCACCCAGAGCTCGACGCCGCGGGCACTGCTGTCCGGCGCCGCGCTCATCTGGATCCTGGGTGTCCTGGACGACAAATGGGGCGTCGACTCGCTGGTCAAGCTCGGCGGCCAGGTGCTCGCGGCCGGGGTGATGGCGTTCCAGGGGCTGACCATTCTCTGGCTCCCGGTGCCGGGCACCGACGGGATCTACCTCTCCGACTGGCAGGGCACGCTGCTGACCGTGGGGCTGATCGTCGTCTCCATCAACGCGGTCAACTTCGTCGACGGGCTCGACGGGCTGGCCGCCGGCACGGTGGGCATCGCGGCGACGGCGTTCTTCCTGTACGCGTACCGGCTCTGGTACGGCTACGGGATCGAGGCCGCCGCGTCCACCACGCTGATCTCCGCGATCCTGGCGGGCATGTGCCTCGGCTTCCTGGTCCACAACTCGCATCCGGCCCGGATCTTCATGGGTGACTCGGGCTCGATGCTGCTCGGCCTGCTCATCGCCGGGTGCGCGGTCTCGGTGACGGGCGAGGTCGACCCGAGCCTTCTCAGCCAGTCGGTGGACGGCAGGTCCGGGTCGGCCGCGATGGTGCCGGTCTACATTCCGCTGATGCTGCCGCTGTCCGTCATCGCGCTGCCCGTCGCGGACCTCGTGCTCGCCGTCATAAGGCGTACGTGGAACGGAATGTCCCCCTTCGCCGCCGACAAGGGTCACCTCCACCACCGCCTGCTCCAGCTCGGCCACTCGCACCGCCGGGCCGTGCTGCTCATGTACTTCTGGTCGGCGCTGTTCTCGTTCGGGATCGTGGCCTACTCGGCGCGGGGCGCCAAGTCCTGGATGCTGTTCGGGGTCGCGTTCGTCTGCGCGGTGGGCCTGATCCTGCTGCTCCAGCCCCGTTACGAATCCGGCCTCACCCGCCGCCTGCTGCCGCGCAGGCCCAGGGGCCGCGTGGTCGCCACGGGCGGGAGGCGCACCGAGGCCGACGAGGTACGCCAAGTGGCGGCTCGGGCCCTCGGGTCCGATTCAAGCGAACGCTGACGCGAAGTCAGACGTACTCGCCGGCCGACAAGTGGGGTGTCGCGGACCGTTCCCCCGAAAAGGTCGTCCGGTGCGAGTTCGCCACCCGTGTCGGACAGGGCCCCGAGACAACCTGATCGCGATCCGGAACATCTCCTCTCACAAGTCCGCATCGCACTGGTGCGGGACGGTGAACGAGGAGCTGGAGCATGGCCCGACGCCCCATCCGCCCGATCCGCCTTCGCGGGCTCCGCGTCGACTACCCCCGCCGGGGGAGAAGCAACTGGCGCCGCTGGGTCCCTTCGTGGCGGCAGGTGCTGAGCGGGATCCTGCTCGGATTCGGTGCGCTGGCCGGGCTGTTCGCCGTGGTGTACGCGTCCGTCGACATCCCGGACGAGAACGCCGAGGCTCGCAGGCAGGGCACCGTCTACTACTGGGCGGACGGCAGCCAGATGGTGAGCGTGGGCGCGGTCAATCGGCAGAACGTCACGCTCGCCGACATACCCGGTTCGGTGGAGCACGCGGTCATCGCCGCCGAGAACGAGACCTTCTACTCCGACTCAGGGGTATCGGCGAAGGGGATCGCCCGTGCGGCCGTCAGCATGGTCGAAGGCGGTGAGACCCAGGGCGGCTCCACCATCACCCAGCAGTACGTGAAGAACACCTATCTCAGCCAGGAGCAGTCGGCCACTCGGAAGTTCAAGGAGTTCTTCATCTCGCTGAAGCTGAGCAACAAGCAGAGCAAGGAGGAGATCCTCCAGGGATATCTGAACACCAGCTGGTTCGGCCGCGGCGCCTACGGCATCCAGGCAGCGGCGCACGCGTACTACGGAATCCCCGCGAAGGACCTCGACCCCAGCCAGGCGGCGTTGCTCGCGGCCCTGCTCAAGGGGGCGGAGCAGTACGACCCCGCGGGCGGCAAGGGCAACCACGAACGCGCCGTCGACCGCTGGAAGTGGATCCTCGACCGGCAGGTGGAGAACGGCGCGATGACGAAGGCCGAGCGGGCCGCGTACCAGAAGTTCCCCGAGCCGAAGCCGGCCGCGAAGCCGACCAGCCTCGGCGGCCAGACCGGCTATCTCGTCGACATCGCCAACAAGTACATCAAGAAGCGTTCGGGCCTCACCGACAAGGACCTCTTCCGGGGCGGCTACCGGGTGCACACCACCTTCGACAAGGCCAGGGTGGGGCAGCTGGAGCGGGCCGTGCGCAGTGTGCGCAAGCGCGACCTCGACCCCAAGAAGCGCTCCGAGGACAAGTACGTCGAGGTCGGCGCCGCATCCGTGCGGGCCGACGGGGCCGTGGTCGCGGTGTACGGCGGAGCCGACGCGATCACCCACTTCGCCAACAACGCCGACACCGCGGGCGTCCCCGTCGGCTCGGCCTTCAAGCCCCTCGTGCTGGCGGCGGCTCTTCAGCACGGCGGCGGGATCACCCTGGACAGCGGCTACGACAGTGCGGGGCGTCTGCTCACGGGCAGCACGCGCGCGCTGCCCGCCTCCCCGGGTGTCGGTCCCGACCAGGTGAGCGTTGCGGTGCCGACGACCCTGCGCGAGGCGCTGGTCGAGTCGGCCAACACCACCTTCGTACAACTCGGCAAGCACATCGGTCTGGACAAGGTGAAGGAACTGGCGGTCGCGGCCGGGCTGCACGAGGAGAGTCTGGCCCGCCTGGACAAGTCCTTCCCCCTCGGCACGTCCACACCGAGCGCGGTCAGGATGGCGGACGCGTACACCGCCTTCAGCAACGACGGCATGAGGGCCGATCCCTACTCGGTGACCAAGGTGATCCAGGACGGCAAGGCGGTCGAGGGCTTCGGGAAGCCCGAGCCGCGGCGCGCGATGGACGCCTCGGTGGCGAACGATGTGAACAGCACCCTGGGGATGGTGGCCCGAACGACGCTGGGGCAGGACGGGACGTTCACCGCGACCGCCAAGCCAGGGGCTGCCGACGACCTCTCGGCGGGCGCGACCGACAAGGACGACCGGATGAAGTCGGCCTGGTTCATCGGCCACACCAAGGGGCTGACCACGGCCGTCACGATGTTCCGCAGCAAGCCGGGCACCCCTCAACTGCTGGGAATGCAGGGTGTGGGCGGACCCCATTCGGGGCGCGGCAATGTATTCCCGCTCCGGATCTGGAGCGCCTACGCCCGCAGCTGATTGAGATCCTTCATATTCCGCCCCCCACTTCCTTTGCCGTGGCTCCGCAATGGGGCTCCCGGCCTCCGGGTCCGGTATGACTGCTCTCCCCTGTTGACCACGATCTGGGGGGGCGGTCGTATCACCGGCCCCGGAGGCATTGGTGGACCGCTGATGAGGCGCGCCATGGCTGCCGACGTCGACAGCACCCCCGCGCCTGCCTTCCGACCGCACGCTGTTCGGCGTCGCGCCCGGCTGCGCAGTCGGCGCGGCAACCTAAGTCGCCGTTCCGGACGCCGGGTTCATCCCTTGGTCGCGCGCCCGCAGACTTTCGGGGGACGCCCACCCCCGCACCCGCTCGGCAGACTGGCCGCGACACGCGAACCGCCGACCATCCGGGGAGCCAGAGTGCACCGCAATGAGCACAGTGGAGGAATCAGCCGGGCGAAGTTCCTGGCCGGGGCGGGGGCGATCGGGGCCGCGACGGCCACCGGACCGTTCCTGGCCGGCGCCCCCGCCGCGGCGGCCACGACCGGCCGACGGGGCGGGCGCGGGATCAGCAAGGGTCTGACGCATCGAGGAGTCTGCTACACGATCGGTGCGGGTGAGACCCCCGGCACCGCGTGGAGCGCCACTCGCATGCGCGAGGACCTCCGGGCCATCAGGAACGACCTGCACGCCACATCGGTCGAGGTGACGGGTGACGGCGTCGACCGTCTCAACGCCACCGCGTCCGAGGCCGCCGAGCTGGGCCTGCACATCTGGCTCCAGCCGACCCTGGGCGACCGCCCCGCGTCGGAGATCCTCGCCCACCTCGCGGAGACCGGCCGGCACCTGGAGCGGCTGCGCCGCCAGGGCGCGCGGGCCGACCTGAGCGTGGGCTGCGAGTTCTGGCTGTTCGTGCCGGGCATCGTGCCCGGCGACAACGCACAGGAACGGATCCGCAACCTGATGGCCGGCACCTACGACCCGGAGCAGATGATGTGCCGCCTGTCCGCGTTCACGGCACGGGCCGCCGCGGTCGGACGGTCGGTCTTCGGCGGCAAGCTGTCGTACGCGGCCGCGCAGGACGACGAGGTCGACTGGAGCCTCTTCGACATCGTGGGCATCGACTACTACTCGTACTTCCCCGACCGCGCGGACTACATCCGCGAGCTGCGCCGGTACCTGCGCTGGGGCAAACCGCTGGCGATCACGGAGTTCGGCACCTGCACGTACGCGGGGGCGCCCCAGCAGGGCGGCATGGGATGGGACACCGTCGACTACACCAAGCAACCGCCCGCGATCAAAGGTGACTTGGTACGCAGCGAACGCACCCAGGCCGCCTGTCTCACCGAACTCCTCGGCGTCTTCGAGGAGATGGGCCTGTACGCCGCGATGGCCTTCGAGTTCCTGACCCCCGACGCCCCGCACTCCCCCGTCCCCCGCTACGACCTGGACATGGCGAGCTACGCCGTGGTGAAGCCGATCAAGGACCGGTTCGACGACCCGGAGTCCGACTGGCACTGGGAACCGAAGCAGGCCTTCCACGCGCTGGCGCGTTGCTACGGACGGGCGGGTCGCCGCTGACGCGCATCGTCCGGAGCGCCGCCCCCGACAGCCTCTCAGGCCTTCGGGGCCACCTTCGACAGCCCGTTGATGATGCGGTCCATCGCGTCGCCGCCCGTGGGGTCGGTGAGGTTGGCGAGCATCTTCAGGGTGAACTTCATCAGCAGGGGGTGCGTCAGGCCGCGCTGGGTGGCGATCTTCATGACCTTCGGGTTGCCGATCAGCTTCACGAAGGCGCGGCCCATCGTGTAGTAGCCGCCGTAGGTCTCCTTGAGCACCTTCGGGTAGTTGTTCAGCGCCAGTTCGCGCTGGGCCGGGGTCGCGCGGGCGTGGGCCTGGACGATGACGTCCGCGGCGATCTGGCCCGACTCCATGGCGTACGCGATGCCTTCGCCGTTGAACGGGTTGACCATGCCGCCCGCGTCACCGACGAGCAGCAGGCCCTTGGTGTAGTGCGGCTGGCGGTTGAAGGCCATGGGGAGGGCGGCGCCGCGGATCGGCGTCGTCATGTTCTCCGGGGTGTAGCCCCAGTCCTCCGGCATCGACGCGCACCACGCCTTGAGGACCTCGCGCCAGTCCAGCTCCTTGAACGCGGAGGAGGAGTTGAGGATGCCGAGGCCGACGTTGGACGTGCCGTCGCCCATGCCGAAGATCCAGCCGTAGCCGGGCAGCAGCCGGTCCTGGGGTCCGCGCCGGTCCCACAGCTCCAGCCAGGACTCCAGGTAGTCGTCGTCGTGGCGGGGCGAGGTGAAGTACGTACGCACGGCCACGCCCATCGGGCGGTCCTCGCGGCGGTGCAGGCCCATGGCGAGCGACAGCCGGGTGGAGTTGCCGTCGGCGGCGACGACGAGCGGGGCGTGGAAGGTGACCGGGGTCTTCTCCTCGCCGAGCTTCGCGTTGACGCCGGTGATGCGGCCGGTGCGGTCGTCGACGATCGGGGCGCCGACGTTGCAGCGCTCGTGCAGCCGCGCGCCCGCCTTCTGCGCCTGGCGGGCCAGTTGCTCGTCGAAGTCGTCGCGCTTGCGGACCAGTCCGTAGTCCGGGTACGAGGCGAGATCGGGCCAGTCCAGCTGGAGGCGGACACCGCCGCCGATGATGCGCAGGCCCTTGTTGCGCAGCCAGCCGGCCTCTTCGGAGATGTCGATGCCCATGGAGACGAGCTGCTTGGTGGCGCGCGGGGTGAGGCCGTCGCCGCAGACCTTCTCGCGGGGGAAGGCCGTCTTCTCCAGGAGCAGGACGTCCAGTCCGGCCTTGGCGAGGTAGTACGCGGTGGTGGAGCCGGCCGGGCCTGCCCCGACGACGATCACATCCGCGCTGTGCTCGGAGAGGGGCTGCTCGGTCACGGTCGGATCTCCCGAAGGCTCGAAATCGCGTGCCGCGCGGCACCTGTCCCGTGCAGTCTATGGGGGTTCGCTGATCGACTTTCCGAAGGGCTCCCAGATGTCGACCGTGCTTCCCGGCGCTCCCTCCGTACAGCTGCGCGTCCCCATCGACGAGGACGCGCTGTCCTGGCATCGCGCCTTCGACGATCCCGAGGTGATGGAGTTCTTCGGCGGTGCGTCGGAGGAGCTCTCGATGTACGAGGAGTGGACCGCCCGGCAGCGCAGATTCGACGCCGAACTCGGCTACTGCCTGTGGACGGTGCTGGGCGAGGGCGGCGAGGTGGCCGGCTTCACGGGCGCCCAGCCCTGGTCGCGGACCGAGTACGGGCCGGTGGGCGAGATCGAGATCGGCTGGCGGCTGGCCCGGTCGGCCTGGGGCCGGGGTTACGCCACCGCCGCCGCGCGCCTCACGCTGGAGCGGCTGCGCGCGGCCGGGGTGGAACGGGTGGTGGCGACGATCGACGCGGGGAACGAGCGGTCGATCGCCGTGGCCCGGCGGCTGGGGATGGAGCGGGCCGAGAGCTTCACGACGCCGCGGCCGGGCCAGGAGGTGGTCTGCTTCCGGATGCCCCTGACGCCGTGAGCGCGGGCGTCAGCCGGTGTCGTCGAGGGACCAGGTGGACAAGGGCCGCCCGGTCCCCGTCGGCGGAAGTCGCCCAACCGTTGTCTCAGGGACGCACATGTCTCAGGGACGCACACCCCGGTGCAGCGCCACCACACCGCCGGTGAGGTTGCGCCAGGCGACCTTCGACCAGCCGGCCCGCTGGAGCGCGTCCGCGAGCCCCGCCTGGTCGGGCCAGGCGCGGATGGATTCGGCGAGATAGACGTACGCGTCGGGGTTGGACGACACCGCGCGCGCGACCGGCGGCAGCGCCCGCATCAGGTACTCGGTGTAGACCGTGCGGAACGGCGCCCAGGTCGGCTGCGAGAACTCGCAGATCACCACCCGGCCGCCCGGCTTGGTCACCCGGTACAGCTCGCGCAGCGCCGAGTCCGTGTCCTGGACGTTGCGCAGCCCGAAGGAGATGGTCACCGCGTCGAAGGTCTCGTCGCGGAACGGCAGCCTGGTGGCGTCGCCCGCGGTGAAGGGCAGCCAGGAGTTGCGCTTCTTGCCCTCCTGGAGCATGCCGAGGGAGAAGTCGCACGGCACGACGTACGCGCCGGTCGCGGCGAACGGCAGCGAGGACGTCGCCGTGCCCGCGGCCAGGTCGAGGATCTTCTCCGCGGGCCGGGCGTGCACCGCCTTCGCGACCTCCTTGCGCCACAGCCGGGCCTGGCCGAGTGACAGCACGTCGTTGGTGAGGTCGTAGTTCGCCGCCACGTCGTCGAACATCGTGGCGACTTCGTGCGGCTGCTTGTCCAGGGAGGCTCGGGTCACCCGTCCATTCAAGCAGCCCGGTCCGCGGTGCTCCGCGCCGGTCGCAAGTCGTTATCCGGGTGGACTGAACCAATCGGTTCCAGCGACGGTCAGTACAGAGGGGGCACAAGAGCCACCGGGATCCAGGGGGGAGCCCAGATGTCCGCACGAGGTGCACGCCTCCGGCCGGGGCCGGAAGGCCGCCGAAGACGCCTGTTCGCCGTCGGCGTCACGGCGGCGCTGATCTGTGCCGTCGCCGCGCTGGGGCCCCGGTGGGGCAGCGGTGCCGACGGCAAGGCGTCCACGCCGTCCGCGTCCGGGAGTTCGCCGGGCACCGGCACGTTCACCGTCGCCCGCGCGGGCGCCCCGGACCCCGGCAAGGGCAAGGGCAGGGCCAGGGCGTACCGCGTCGAGGTGGAGGACGGTTCGGGCGTCGACCCGGACCGGGCCGCCGCCGAGATCGCCCGCATCCTGGCCGCGCCACGGGGCTGGTCGCACCACGGCGAGCACACCTTCCGCCGGGTCTCCGACGGACCGGCGGGACTCGTCATCCGTATCGCCACCCCCGCGACCACCGACGCCATCTGCGGGAAGGGCGGCCTCGACACCCACGGCGAGGTCAACTGCCGGGTCGGCACCGACGTCATGGTCAACCTCAAGCGCTGGCAGCAGGGATCACCCGAATTCCACGGCCCGCTCGCCGAGTACCGGGCCCTGATCATCAACCACGAGGTCGGCCACTGGCTGGGCCACGGTCACGAGACCTGTCCGGGCAAGGGCCGCCCCGCGCCCGCGATGATGCAGCAGATCTACGGGCTGAAGGGGTGCGTCTCCAACGCCTGGCCGTACGACGCCAAGGGCCATTACCTGGGCGGCCCTGCGGTGCCGTGAACCGGCCCCGCCGTACGGACGCGTCAGCTGCGGCGGAAGACCAGCCGTCCGCCGAGCACCGTCGCCACGCAGCTCCCGGCGCCCTCGGTGCGCAGCGCTGCCGGGTCCGGTACGCCGAACACCGCCAGATCCGCGGGCCCGCCGACGGCCAGGGCGGCCGCGAACGCCTCGGCCGGCTCCGGTACGGACGCCAGCGGGTCGAGCGACACGTGTTCCGGCACCGGGCCGGGGGCGTGGACGCGCAGTCCCGAGCGGGCGACCGCGGTGCGCACGGCGGGGCGGGCGAAGGGGCCCCGGACGGCGGTCGTGCCGTGCCGCAGCATCCGTTGCAGGCCGCGCCGGGCACTCGCGCCCCAGCGGGCCTCGTCCATGCCGAGTGCGGTGAGCGCGTCGCCGGTCAGCGGGTCGGTGCCGAGCTCGTCGGCCTCGCGCGGGTCCGGGTGGTAGGCGGCCTCCAGCAGGGCCGGGGCCGCCGCGTTCAGCAGCCCCGGGGTGATCAGCCCGGACCAGCGCCGGGTCCGGGCCCCGGGACGGGCGGCGGTCAGCTCCCCGTACGCACCGATGGCGACGACCACGCCGCCGTCCACGGCCACGGCGTCCGCCCCGTCCGGGGCACCGTGCACCGCGTCGGCGGCATGAACGGTCAGCAAGGCTGCCTCAGTTGGCGTTGAGGAGCTTCAGCTCCGGGTGTGCCGTGCCGCCCTCGATCGCGGTGGACGAGATGTGCGAGACCACGCGCTCGTCGACCGGGTCGTTCGCCGGGTCGTCGTGGACGACGAGGTGCTCGTACGTGGTGGCGCGCTGGGCCGGCACCCGGTCCGCCTTGCGGATCAGGTCGATGATCTCCAGCCGGTTGGAGCGGTGCTTGGCACCGGCCGAGGAGACGACGTTCTCCTCCAGCATGATCGAGCCGAGGTCGTCGGCGCCGTAGTGCAGCGACAGCTGGCCGACCTCCTTGCCGGTGGTCAGCCAGGAGCCCTGGATGTGGGCGACGTTGTCGAGGAAGATCCGGGCGATGGCGATCATCCGCAGGTACTCGAAGAGCGTGGCCTGCGTCTGCCCCTTCAGCTTGTTGTTCTCGGGCTGGTACGTGTACGGGATGAACGCACGGAAGCCGCCCGTCCGGTCCTGCACGTCGCGGATCATCCGCAGGTGCTCGATGCGCTCGGCGTTGGTCTCGCCGGTGCCCATCAGCATGGTGGAGGTGGACTCGACACCGAGGCGGTGGGCGATCTCCATGATCTCCAGCCAGCGCTCGCCGGACTCCTTGAGCGGGGCGATCGCGGTACGCGGCCGGGCCGGCAGCAGCTCGGCGCCGGCTCCCGCGAAGGAGTCGAGGCCGGCGGTGTGGATGCGCTGGACGGCCTCCTCGACGGAGACCTTGGAGATCCGGGCCATGTGCTCGACCTCGGAGGCGCCCAGCGAGTGGATGACCAGCTGCGGGAACGCCTTCTTGATCGCGGAGAAGTGCTCCTCGTAGTACTCGACGCCGTAGTCCGGGTGGTGCCCGCCCTGGAACATGATCTGCGTACCGCCGAGTTCGACGGTCTCCGCGCAGCGGCGCAGGATGTCGTCGAGGTCGCGGGACCAGCCCTTGGCGGTGTCCTTCGGCGCGGCGTAGAAGGCGCAGAACTTGCAGGCCGTGACACACACGTTCGTGTAGTTGATGTTGCGCTCGATGATGTACGTCGCGATGTGCTCCGTACCGGCGTAACGGCGGCGGCGTACGGCGTCGGCGGCGGCACCCAGCGCGTGCAGCGGCGCCGAACGGTAGAGGTCGAGCGCCTCCTCCGGAGAGATCCGACCGCCCTCGGCGGCTCGGTCGAGGATGGGCTGGAGGTCGGCCTTCTCGGTCACCGGGCTGTCACCTTTCGGCGGTTTTTCAACGGATCTACGGACCGGTTCAGCGTACGCCAGCCCCTCTCGGGGTCAGCCGCCGGACCGGCTCAGCGTGCCGTACGGCAGCCCCGCGCCCCGCTCCTCGGACCGGAAACGCAGGGTGCCGTCGGCGGCCCGGGTGAAGTGGACGTCGGTGGTGGTGGAGGTGCACAGGGCCGGGGTGCTGGGCCGGTCCGGGTCGGTGCGTTCGTGGAGCGTCAGTTGCTCGGCGGTGCCGGAGGTGAGGCCGGCGACGCTGTTGCAGCTGACGGTGACCCCGAGGCTGGTGATCTCGGTGTTCATCCGGACCACGTCCGTGCCCGTCTTCCCCGCGGTGAAGACGGCGGTGAGCGTGCCGTGCGGCTGCCCGGTGGTCTTCTCGGTGACCGGGCCCTTCCAGGTGCCGATGAACTCCTTCGGGAGTTCGGTGATCTGCTCCGGGCTGCTGGTGCCCGAGTCCGCGGGCTGCGACGGCCGGCCGGACGGGGTGGCGGCGGGCGGGGTGCTGCCGACGTTGCCGTGCTCGGCGTTGCTCCGGCCGCCACCGCCCGGCATCAGGTCGAAGACGAACGCGCTGCCCACGGTCACGGCGGCGAGCGCGCCCGCCACCGCGAGGGCGACGGTGCAGCTCAGCCTCCGGCCCCGGTCCGCGTCCGGCCGGGCCGGGCCGGAGTCCGCGCTGACGGTGACGGAGAAATGGGGGTCGGACGCGCGTTGTCCGGGCAGCCCGGACGCACCGGTCCGCGGCGACGGCCAGGACGCCCCCGATGTCCTGGCCGGCTCGGCCGCGCCCGCGGTCACGGGCCACGAGGGCAGTACGCCCGGATGGGACAGCCGGGTCGGGTCGTGCGTGGGGAAGGGCTCGGCCGGCGACCCGAACCCGCCGCCCACGACCCCGGCCCCGTTCGCTCCATCGGCGCCGTCCGGGCCGTAGGCACCGTTGGTGCCGCCCACATCCCAGGCCGCGCTGCTGAACGGCACCGGCCCCGACTGCACCGGCGCGTCCTGCGGCTCCAGGTCCAGCAGCGCGACCGCCGCCCGGCTGACCTCGCGCACCAGTGGTCCGGGCAGCCAGCCGGCCGCCACCAGCGCGGCGGCCCCGCCCGGCGCCAGCCGCCGGGCCAGTTCCATGGGTGTGGGCCGGTCCTCGGGCTCCTTCTCCAGGCACCCGGCGACGACCTCCCGCAGGTCACCCTCCAACTCCCCCAGCTCCGGCTCCTCGTGCACCACCTTGTAGAGGAGTACGGCCGAGGAGTCGCCGAGAAAAGGAGCGGTACCGGTCGCCGCGTACACGAGCACCGCGCCGAGCGAGAAGACATCGGCCGCGCCCGAGATGTCGGTGCCCCGGATCTGCTCCGGCGCCATGTAGCCGGGCGAGCCGACCGAGACCCCGGTGGAGGTGAGCGAGGCGGTGGCGCCGATCGCGTGCGCGATCCCGAAGTCGATCAGCCGGGGGCCGTCCAGGGCCAGCAGTACGTTGGACGGCTTCACATCACGGTGGATGACGCCCTGTTCGTGCACCGCGGCCAGCGCCTCGCCGAGTCCGGCGCCCAGCGTCCGTACCGCGTTCTCGGGCAGCGGCCCGTGCTCGGCGACCGCGGCGGAGAGCGGAGGGCCGGCCACGTAACCGGTGGCGACCCACGGAATGGGTGCGTCCGGGTCGGCGTCCAGAACGGGGGCCGTCCACTGCGCACCGATCCGCCGTGCCGCGTCCACCTCGCGCCGGAAGCGCGCGCGGAACTGCTCGTCGAGGGCGAAATGCGGGTGCACGACCTTGACCGCGACGGTGCGCCCGCCGGCGCTGCGCCCCAGATAGACCCGGCCCATGCCGCCCGCACCGAGCCTGCCGAGCAATCGATAGGCACCGATGGTCAGCGGTTCGCCGGCTTCCAGCGGCTGCATATGGACTCCCCCTGTGGACCGGCCTGACCTCCGACCGAAGCCTAGGGGGCGAAGGTCATCGGGTCACAGAGGAAACCATCCGCCTATTTCGTCCCTAAGGGAACGAACAACAGCTTTCGACACAACAAAAGGCGTGAATGCGTCGTTCACCCGAGCGATTCCGGGTTCCAGCCCGGGATGCACTGCGAGCACCATCCAGGAATCGGCTATTCGACGCGAATTAACCCGAATCGAGGCCGGACCGGCAGAAGGGCCGGGAGAAGCAACGAGAGAAGGGCGGGGGGATAAGCGACCCGGAGAAGTACAGGATTCACCTATACCCCGCTTATCCCGGGCACCCCCGCCCCGCCTTCCGGTCAGCCGCCGAGCAGCTCGACCTTCACGTCCGCCGGGAAGCCGGTCGTCGAACCGACCCGGCGCGCGAACTCCTGCACGCCCGCCAGCTGGTCCGGGCCGAAGCGGAAGTCCAGGGTCGTGAAGTACCGCTCCAGCACCTCCGAGTCGAAGGCCTCCCAGCGCGCCGCCTGTTCCGCGACCTTGGTGACTTCCTCCAGGGAGAGGTCCCGCGAGGCCAGGAACGCCTCGTGCACCTTGTTCACCTGGTCGGGCCGGCTCGCCAGATAGTCCTTGCGGGCCGCCCAGACCGCGAAGACGAACGGCAGCCCGGTCCACTCCTTCCACATCCGGCCCAGGTCGTGGACCTGAAGGCCGAGCCGGGGCGCGTCGTGCAGGTTGGCGCGCAGCGCGGCGTCGCCGATCAGCACGGCGGCGTCCGCCTCCTGCATCATCAGGCCGAGGTCCGGCGGGCAGGTGTAGTAGTCCGGACTGACCCCGTAGCGCTCGGCGAGCAGCAGCTGGGCCAGGCGGACGGAGGTGCGCGAGGTCGAGCCGAGGGCCACCCGGGCCCGGTCCAGCTGGTCCAGCGGCACCTGCGACACGATCACGCACGACATGACGGGCCCGTCGCAGCCCACCGCGATGTCGGGGAAGGCGACCAGGTCGTCGGCGTTGCGCAGGTACTCCACCAGCGTGACGGGGCCGATGTCCAGATCGCCTCTGATCAGCTGCTCGCTGAGCTTCTCCGGGGTGTCCTTCGAGAGCTCCAGGTCGAGCAGGGTCCCGGTGCGTGCCAGTCCCCAGTACAGGGGGAGGCAGTTCAGGAACTGGATGTGGCCGACGCGCGGCCGGATGCGACGATCGTCGCCTGCGACGGTTGAGACGATTGAATTGTCCACATCGCGAGGCTAGACCCGTGGCGCGATCCGGACGGCACCGGGGGCGCGGGGCGCACCCGGTCTCACCCCCCGGGAGTGCGCATCCCACCGTGCGGATACGCGGATGCCGTCCCGAGGTACCCCGGAACCGCTTCCGGGGCACCCCGAAGGCGTCCTCCGTACCCCTCGAAGTCGCCGCAACGACACCCGCCGGTACGCCCACTTCGCCAGCTCATCGGCACGACAATCAAACATCCGAGTGAAGTGATCTTTCCCTCTACCGTTCGATACACGCTGCGTGCTAGGCTCGACGCAAGTTGCAGTTTGGTTTCCCTTGCAGTACAGAGCCTGCGGAGCATGTAACCCGCAGGCTTTTGTAGTTTTCAGACTTCTTTGCAGGTTCTGGAGCAGGGCAACCCTTTGGCCCAAGGAGGGCTTATGGCTACCGGAACCGTCAAGTGGTTCAACGCTGAAAAGGGCTTCGGCTTCATCGCCCAGGACGGCGGCGGCCCGGATGTCTTCGTCCACTACTCCGCGATCAACGCGTCCGGGTTCCGCTCTCTCGAGGAGAACCAGGTCGTGAACTTCGACGTCACTCAGGGACCCAAGGGTCCGCAGGCTGAGAACGTCACCCCGGCCTAGTTGCCCGGGTCGGCCGATCGCGGCCGGCTAGTAGTACCCAAGGAGCCCCGCTCCTCCGCCTCGGCGGGGAACGGGGCTCCTGCCTTTTCCGTTCCTCCTCATCTTCCGACGCCCGCCTTTTCTTCCGATGCCCGGCCGGGCGCGACGCTTGACCTTGACACCGTGTGAAGCGGTGCGCTGGGAGACATCATGTTCACCATCGGAGACTTCGCCCGGTACGGACGGGTGTCGGCCCGGATGCTGCGTCACTACGACGCCATCGGGCTGCTGCACCCCGACCGCACCGACCCCGCCACCGGCTACCGCTTCTACGGTGCCGCCCAGCTCGCCCGTCTCAACCGCGTCATCGCCCTCAAGGATCTCGGCTTCACGCTCCAGCAGGTGCAGGCCATCCTCGACGAGCAGGTGGGGCCGGAGGAGCTGCGCGGGATGCTGCGGCTGCGCCGGGCGGAGCTGGAGGAGGCCATGAGGGCGGCGGCCGCACGGCTGGCGCAGGTCGAGGCGAGGCTCCGGTCGATCGAGAGCGAGGGACGCATGTCCGTGGACGATGTCGTCGTCAAGAATGTTGCCGCTGTACGGGTCGCCGAGCTGGCCGGCACCGCGGCCGGCTACGAGCCGGAGGACATCACTCCGGTGATCGGGCCGCTGTACGACCGGCTGTTCCCGTTGCTGGGCGAGGCGGGCGTCGGTCCGAGCGGTCCCGGGATCGCGTACTACGAGGACGCCCCGGAAGGCGGCGGCGCGGTCGTCGTCCACGCGGGGGTCACGGTGTCCGCCCCGGTGGGCCCGCTGGGCGACACCGGGATCACGGTGGTCGAGCTGCCCCCGTTCGAGGCCGCGACCATCGTCCACCGGGGTTCGATGGACGGCGTGCTGCCGACCGCCCAGACCCTGGCCCGCTGGATCGACGCCAACGGCTACCGGTCAGCGGGATACACCCGTGAGATCAGCCTGGAGTGCCCCGAGGACCGGGACAAGTGGGTGACGGAGCTCCAGGAGCCGGTCACCAAGGTCTGACCCGCTCCGGAGACACATGGGTGGGAAAAGAACGTGACACCCGATGCCTGGAGTGTCACGTTCTTTTCCCCCTACCGTCCTCCTCCGGGCCCCGCCCACAGCCCGTCGTCCGTCAGCCCCAGCAGATCGATCGCGTTGCGGCGCACGATCCGGTCCACCACATCGGCGTCCAGATGTCCCATCTGCGCCTCGCCGACCTCGCGCGACTTGGGCCAGGTGGAGTCGGAGTGCGGGTAGTCCGTCTCGTACAGGACGTTCCCGACGCCGATCGAGTCCAGGTTCTTCAGCCCGAAGGCGTCGTCGAAGAAGCAGCCGTAGATGTGCTCGGCGAACAGCTCCGACGGCGGGCGGTGGACCTTGTCGGCGACGCCGCCCCAGGCCCGGTTCTCCTCCCAGACCACGTCGGCGCGTTCGAGGATGTACGGGATCCAGCCGATCTGGCCCTCCGCGTACATGATCCGGAGGTTCGGGAACCGTTCGAACTTGCCGCTCATCAGCCAGTCGACCATCGAGAAGCAGCAGTTGGCGAAGGTGATGGTGGACCCGACGGCGGGCGGGGCGTCGGCCGAGGTGGACGGCATCTTCGAGGACGAGCCGATGTGCATCGCGATCACCGTCCCGGTCTCGTCGCAGGCCCGCAGGAACGGATTCCACTCGTCCGTGTGAATCGACGGCAGCCCGAGGTGCGGGGGTATCTCGGAGAACGCCACCGCGCGCACACCGCGCGCCGCGTTCCGCCGGACCTCGTCCGCGGCCAGCTGTGCGTCCCAGAGCGGGATCAGGGTGAGCGGTATGAGCCGGCCCCGCGCCTCGGGCCCGCACCACTCCTCGACCGTCCAGTCGTTGTACGCGCGCACCCCGAGCAGCCCCAGCTCGCGGTCCTTCGCTTCGGTGAAGGTCTGTCCGCAGAAGCGCGGGAAGGTGGGGAAGCAGAGGGCGGACTGGACGTGGTTGACGTCCATGTCGGCGAGCCGGTCGGGGACCGAGAACGAACCCGGACGCATCTGCTCGTACGTGATGATCTCCAGCTTGATCTCGTCCCGGTCGTAGCCGACCGCGGTGTCGAGCCGGGTGAGCGGGCGGTGCAGGTCCTCGTACACCCACCAGTCGCCGATCGGCCCGTCGTCGCCCTTCGCACCCATCACGGGCGCGAACTTTCCGCCCATGAAGGTCATTTCCTTGAGCGGTGCGCGGACGATCCGCGGGCCGCGGTCGAGGTACTTGGACGGGAGCCGGTCCCGCCAGACATGAGCGGGCTCCACCGTGTGGTCGTCCACCGAGATGATCTTCGGGAAGGTCTCCATGTTCTCCACGGTAGCGCCGATCTGACGAACCGTCAGCTATCTGGACCGGACCCCGTTCCGTAATCGTTGTCGAGGGCTTGTGCAGAGAGTCACCCACTGCTGACGTGCCCACCCAAGACAAGGCAGACTGTTGAGCGCGATACCAGCGGTACCGAGCAATCCGGATCCACCCGCCCCGTACCGGCACATGGGCGGGCAATCCAGGCGGACGGCATCAACACGCGGCATCGGCACGATGGGCAGCACCGGCGGGGCGAGCAGGGCAGGGGGCAGCAATGGACCGTGACAACGGACCGCACGTGCGTGTTCCGGAGCAGCGCGCTCCGCGACAGCGGTCGGCGGGCGGCGTCGATCTGCGCTTTTCCGTGCTCGGTCCGGTACGGGCATGGCGGGACGGCGAAGCGCTGTCCTCCGGCTCGCCGCAGCAGCGGGCCCTGCTGGCGGCGCTGCTCCTGCGCGGCGGCCGCACGGCCACCGCCGCCGAACTCATCGACGCCATCTGGGGCGACGAACCGCCCTCGCAGGCGCTCGCCACCATACGTACGTACGCCTCCCGGCTCCGCAAGGTCCTCGACCCGCAGACGCTGGTCAGCGACGCCGGTGGATACGCGATCCGGGCCGGCCACGACGCCCTGGACGTGACGGTGGCCCAGGAACTGGCGGCCGACGCGGAGAAGGCCCGCGTGTCCGGCGACC
This sequence comes from Streptomyces sp. NPDC058240, assembly GCF_042882135.1. NCBI lineage: Bacteria > Bacillati > Actinomycetota > Actinomycetes > Kitasatosporales > Streptomycetaceae > Streptomyces > Streptomyces sp. NPDC058240. The sequence goes on along the minus strand of NZ_JBHVWT010000003.1, from coordinate 118,950 downwards.
GCTACCAGGCCCGGACCCTGCTCGACAAGGCACTCGGGCTGTGGGACGGCGAGGCCCTGGCCTCCGTGCCCGGACCGTACGCCGAGAACCAGCGCACCCGCCTGGAGGAATGGCGGCTCCAGCTCACCGAGTCCCGCCTGGACCTGGATCTGGAGGTCGGCTGCCACGCGGAGGCGGTCTCCGAACTGACCGCGCTCACGGCCGCGCACCCCCTGCGGGAACGGCTGCGCGAACTCCTGATGATCGCCCTGTACCGCAGCGGCCGCCAGGCCGAGGCGCTGGCCGTCTACGCCGACACCCGACGGCTGCTCGCCGACGAACTGGGCGTCGACCCGCGCCCCGAGCTCGCCCAGCTCCAGCAGCGCATCCTGCGGGCCGACGAGGAACTCGCCCACCCCGCGGACGAACCGGCCCCGGCCCCCGCGCCGGTGCGCCCCGCCCAGCTCCCGGCCACCGTCCCGGACTTCACCGGCCGCGCCTCCTTCGTACGCGAACTGGGCGACCGGCTGGCGACCGCCGAGGGTTCGGTGATGGCCGTCTCGGCGCTGGCCGGCATCGGCGGCGTCGGCAAGACCACCCTCGCCGTGCACGTCGCCCACCAGGCACGCCAGCACTTCCCGGACGGCCAGCTGTACGTGGACCTCCAGGGCGCGGGCGCACGGGCCGCCGAACCGGAGACGGTCCTCGGCGCGTTCCTGCGCGCCCTGGGCACCGCGGACTCGGCGATCCCCGACTCCCTGGACGAACGCGCCGCCCTGTACCGCTCCACGCTCGACGGCCGCCGCATCCTGGTCCTCCTCGACAACGCCCACGACGCGGCGCAGGTCCGCCCGCTCCTGCCCGGCACCGCGGGCTGCGCGGCGCTGATCACCAGCCGCGTCCGGATGGTCGACCTGGCCGGTTCCCATCTGATCGACCTGGACGTGATGTCCCCCGAGGAGGCGCTCCAGCTCTTCACCCGCATCGCGGGCGAGGAACGCATCGACTCCGAGCGCGAGGCCGCCCTGGACGTGGTCGCCGCCTGCGGCTTCCTCCCCCTGGCCATCCGCATCGCCGCCTCCCGCCTGGCCGCCCGCCGCACCTGGACGGTCTCCGTCCTGGCCGCCAAGCTCGCCGACGAACGCCGCCGCCTGGACGAACTCCAGGCCGGCGACCTCGCGGTGAAGGCCACCTTCGAACTCGGCTACGGCCAGCTGGAACCCGCCCAGGCCCGCGCCTTCCGCCTCCTCGGCCTGGCCGACGGCCCCGACATCTCCCTCGCCGCGGCGGCGGCCCTGCTCAACCTGGAGGCCCACGCGACGGAGGACCTCCTGGAGGCCCTGGTCGACACCAGCCTCCTGGAATCGGCCGCCCCCGGCCGCTACCGCTACCACGACCTCGTGCGCCTCTACGCGCGTTCCTGCGCCGAACGGGACGAGGAGTCCCCGGAGGAGCGGGAGTCGGCGCTGTCGCGGCTGCTGGACTTCTATCTGGCCACGGCGGCGGGGGTGTACGCGCTGGAGCGGCCGGGGGACCGTGCCGTCGACCACCTGGTGGCCACCGAGCACCCGGGGCTCGAATTCCCCGACGGGCCGGAGGCCGTGGACTGGCTGTACAGCGAGGCCGATTCGCTGCTTGCCTGCGCCCATCAGAGTGCGTCGAGCGGAATGCTGCAGCGTGCCGTCGACCTGCTCTGCGCGGCAAAGGACCTCGCCGAGTCGGGTGCGAACTCCCGCCAGTACGAAACCACCGGTGCGGCCCTGCGCGACGCGGCGAGGGCTGCCGCCGACCCGCACTCCGAAGCGCGGGCCCGTGCCTCGCTGTCCACCGTCTACCTCGTCTCCGGCCGCTTCACACTGGCCGACGAGGAGGCACGGCACGCAATGGATCTGGCCGAGAGCACCAAGGACCCGATCCCCGCGTGCTGGGCACCCAACGATCGCGGCATCATCGCGTTCTACCAGGGGAGGCACGAAGAGGGCGAGAAGTTCCTGCAGGCGGCCATAGACAACTACCGCGCGGACGGAAACCTGGTCGGTGAGGCATCCGCACTGTGCAATCTCTCGCGCATCCACGTGAACATGAACCGCACGGCCAGCGCGGTCGAGCTCGCCCAGCAGGGCACAGCCATCTTCGACGGGGTGGGACTCAGTCTCCGCACGGCCAACGGTCGCTTCGCGCTGGGCATCGCGCTGACTCAAGCCGGAAGGCCGACCGAGGCGCTGAAGGAGCTCGACGAGGCGCTGCGCGTGTTCCAGGGCAACCGTCAACGGCTCTGGGAAGGCTCGACCCACTTCCGAATGGCGGAGGCACACCTGGCCGACGAGCGTCCCGCGCAGGCGGCTCAGCACGCGGAGCAGGCACTGGCTCTGCGCGTCATCGGAGGCGAATGGATGCGGGGCAATGTTCTGATCACTCTGGGACACGCCCTCGAACGCCTCGGTCAGATCGACCGGGCACATGCATGCTGGACCGAAGCACTGGCCATCCACGAGCAGTTCGGAGCCGCGGAGGCGGACAAGGTCCGGGCACTCCTCAACCCGGTCAGTGCCGCCTGAGAGCCTGTCGGGTGACCTTCGATCGGAGAGCGTGCGTGCCAGGGCGTGGCCGCCCGATCAGAGGTCACCCGACAGGCTCTGAGGCACCGGAACCGGCAGAGAGCCGTCGGCGTTCATCGAACGTTTATCGCCACTCGTCATTCTTAAGCCCATCGATCCGTCGCGTCGGGGGGCAGGCGGGTTGCACGGGGGACCACACCGCTAGGGTGAACGGCCCTGACATGCCCGTCCGACGGCCCACGGGGGAGTCGCCGGACGGGCATCGCCGACCGAGCAAGCAAGATCTCTGGGAGTTGACAGGCATGAGCGACGCACTGAAGCCGAAGACCGGTGGCGCCACCACTCAGGAGAACCACGCCGGCAGCCCGAGCAGCGGTGACAGCGCCGTCAAGCCGCTGGAGAACCACGCAGGCAGCGTGACCGAGGACATCACGACCCTGGAGAACCACGCCGGCAGCACGCCGAAGAACCTCCTCAAGACGCAGGAGAACCACGCGGGTTCCGAGAAGGCCTGAACGTCACTCGACGGGGAGGCGGCCGCGGCGGCGCGGAGGGGGAGCCGTCGCGGCCGCTGTACGTCCGGGGGGACGTACAGCCACCACCGGCAGAGGGGCACGAGCCACCGGCTCGTGCCCCTCTCCGCGTTCACCCCTGGAGCCCCCGGACCAGCACCCCCGCCCCGCACAGCTTCCCCATGTCGTCCTCGTCCGAGGTGAAGACCACCACCCGCCCCCGCTGCCGCCCCGCGATCACCGCGAGGGCCGCGTCGATGGCGTACTTGTGGTCGTGCAGACCTGTGTCCGCCAGCAGTCCGATCGCCTCGTCCGCGACCTCCTTGGTCACGGGCTCGACGACGATGCGGGACATGGCCCAGTTCCACTCCGAGCGCCGGATCCTGCTGTGGTACGCCTCGATGAGGGTCATGGAGCCGGTCACGACCCGGGCGCCCATCTGATGGGCCTTGGCGAGCGTGGCCGACATGGCACGCTCACGGCGCACCGCCCTCGACAGGGCCTCGCTGTCCAGCACGAAACAGAGATCGGACATCACGCAGCCGTCGCCCCGCCCTGCGCACCGGACTCCCGGTCCTCGAACCACCGCTCGATGTCGCGCATCTCCGACGCGGCAGCCGCCTGTTCCTCCTCGGTGGGCGGCCCGCCCTTCTCCTGCATCCACGCCACCAGCTCCCCCAGCCGGTCGTGCTCGCGCTGGCGCTCCATGGCATGGGTGACATACGCGCTGAACGCCCCCGGACCCACCTCGCTGCGGATCTCCTCCGCGAGCTCCTCCGGCAGCGTGACCGTGTACTTCTTGGTTGCCATACCCATCACCATACCGACACACCGGACATCCCGGCGCCCTGTTCCCCTCAGTTGGCGCTCAGTCCATCCGGAGGCGGTCGGCCAGACCGGCGGCGGTGAAAGCGGCTACCAGTTCGTCACGCCCCTCGGTGAAGTGGGCCCAGCTGTCGTAGTGGACGGGGACCACTCGGCGGGCACCGAGGATCCTGGCGGCCTCGGCCGCCTGCGCGCTGTCCAGGACGATCGGCTCGCCGTCGAAGATCACGGGGAAGCGGGGAGCACCGGCGAAGAGAATCGCGGTCTCCACGGGGGCGAAGCGCTCGGCGATCTGCTCGACCAGGCCGAGGGAGGCGTTGTCGCCGCTGACGTAGACGGTGGGCAGACCCTCCCCGGTCAGCACGAAGCCGACGACTTGGCCGAGGATCGTCTCGACCTCCTCGCGCGTCCCGGGCCCGTGGAGGGCGGGCACGCCCGTCACGGTGACGGTGCCGCCGCCGGGGCGGTCCAGCTCGATGGACTCCCAGTCGGCCAGCCCCTTGGCGCGGACTCCCAGGCGCCGCCCGCCACCGGGAGTGGTGAGGGTGAGCGGGATGTCGGCCAGCAGGGCTCGGCCGGAGTTGTCGAGGTTGTCGGCGTGCTCGTCGTGGGAGAGCAGGACCACGTCGACGCTGCCGAGGTCGGCGGGGCTGCCGGAGGAGGGCGCGGTCTTGGCCAGGAGCGGGCCGTCGGGTGCCTGGTAGTCGCCGGGGGCATCGAAGGTCGGGTCGGTCAGGAACCGCAGGCCGCCGTACTCGAAGAGGGCGGTCGGGCCGCCGAAGACGCGGACGGGGAACTGCTCACTGGTGGGGCTGGTGGCAGACACGAAATAGATCCTCACGGATAGAGGGTGACTTATCCGTGAGTCACTGTAAGCACTTCTCACGCATACAGGCAAGCCGTACCATGAGAACCATGAAGGAGATCGTGACCGCCGAACCACTGCCGCCCGCACCGGGCGCCGAGCAGTACCCCGCCCTCGACCTCGCCAACAGCACCATCGCCCTGCCCGGCGGGCACTGCATCGATCTCCTCGGCACCCCGGGCGCCGCCGAACAGTGGCTCGTCGACCGGGGCCTCGCCCCGGCGGACACCGGAATGATGGAGATGTGCACCACCCTGCTGCGCTCCCTGCGCGAACAGGTGCGCGCCCTGCTCGCGGCCCACACCGCCGGGCTGCCCGCCCCCGCCGGGGCACTGACCGCCGTCAACAACGCGCTCACCCGGGCCCCCGCCGCTTCCCTGCTCCACTGGGATCCCACCCGTGGCCTGTACCGCGAGACGGCCCACCCCGTCACCCAGATCGTCGAGCACGCCCTCGCGGTCCTCGCCGCCGACGCCGCCGACCTGCTGACCGGCCCCGACGCCGAACGGCTCACCGCCTGCGGCTCCGCCCCCTGCAACCGCTACCTCCTGCGGCACGGTCGCCGCCACTGGTGTTCCATCCGCTGCGGCGACCGCGCCCGAGCAGCCCGCGCCTACGCCCGACGCACCCGGCCCACGACGGACTGACCAACGCTCCGCGAGGTTCTCGCCCTCGCCGGGTCCGACAGCCTCTGAGCCCTCCCCGTGCTACCCCCGCCCCCGCAGCTCCCCCTTCACCACCTTGCCGCCGGCGTTGCGCGGCAGTTCGGTCACGAACTCCACCGCCCTGGGGACCTTGTAGTTCGCCATCTCGCGCCTGGACCAGGCGATCAGGTCGTCGGCCGTCACCGTCGCGCCCGGCCTGCGCACCGCGTACGCCTTGCCCACCTCGCCGAGGCGGGGGTCGGGGACGCCGATCACCGCGACGTCGGCCACGTCCGGGTGCAGACCCAGGAGCTGTTCTATCTCGGCCGGGTACGCGTTGAAGCCGCCGACGATGAACATGTCCTTGATCCGGTCGGTGATCCGCAGGTTGCCCGCCTCGTCGAGGACGCCCACGTCGCCGGTGTGCAGCCAGCCGTCCGGGGTGATCGCGGCGGCCGTGGTCTCCGGGTCCTCGAAATAGCCCTGCATCACGTGGAAGCCGCGGACCAGGACCTCGCCGGGCGCGCCGGGGGCGGCCAGGACGCAGACCTCGGTGTCCGGGATCGCCCGGCCGGACGTCGAGGCGATCGTCCCGGCCGGGTCGCCCCGGCGGCACATCGTGACGATGCCGCTCGCCTCGGAGAGGCCGTACGCGGTGAGAACCGTGGTGATGTGGAGTTCCGCGCGCAGGCGCTCCACCAGTTTCAGCGGGACCACCGCCGCGCCCGTCACCACCAGGCGGAGGGCGGAGAGGTCGTGGGCGGAGCGCGCCGGGTGGTCGAGGAGGGACTGGTGGAGGGTGGGCGGGCCGGGCAGGACCGAGATGCGTTCGGCGGCGATGTTGGCCAGGACCGTGTCCACGTCGAAGACCGGTTGCGGGACCATCGTCGCGCCCCGCATCAGGCAGGCGATGATGCCCGCCTTGTAGCCGAAGGTGTGGAAGAACGGGTTCACGATCAGATAGCGGTCGCCCTCGCGCAGATCCGCCAGTTCGCTCCAGATCGCGTAGCAGCGCAGGGTCTGGGCGTGGGTGATGACGGCGCCCTTGGGCCGGCCCGTGGTGCCCGAGGTGTAGATGATGTCGGAGGGGGACGCGGGGGCGATGGCGTCGGCGCGGGAGCGTACCGCCGCGCCGGACACGCCCTCCCCCGACGCCAGGAAGTCCTTCCAGGTGACGTAGTCGTCGGGGGCGGCGTCCGCCAGCACCACCACCTTTTCCAGGCAGGGGAGTTCGGCCTCCGCCCGGCGCAGCGACGCCACGTACGACGTGCCGAGGAAGGTTCCCGTGACGAAGAGGAGTTTCGCCCGGCTGCGTTGCAGGATGTACGCCGCCTCGGCGCCCTTGAAGCGGGTGTTGAGGGGGACGAGGACCGCACCGGCCGTCACCGCTCCCAGCGCGGAGACGATCCAGTCCAGGGTGTTCGGGGCCCAGACCGCGACCCGGTCCCCCGGTTCGACGCCCGAGGCCATGCACGCGGCGGCGGCCCGCTCCACGCGGTCGCCGAGTTCGGCGTACGAGATCCGGGTGCGGCCGTCGACGACCGCCTCCCGGTCCCCGTACCGCCGCGCCGCCGCCCGTACCAGCTTCGGGATGCTGCCCCACTCCTCGTCGCCGCGCATCGTTCGCCCTCCTGACGCAGTAGCTGACTATCCGTCAGATTAGCTGTAGCCTCAGCCGCTGTCAGCAGTCATGACGGCCTGGGAGGCGGCGGTGACGGCACTCAAGGACGCGGCAGCGATAGCCGGCATAGGACAGACGGCCTTCGCGAAACAACTGCCGGAATCCGAGAAGACCTTGGCCTGCCGGGCCATCGTCGCGGCGCTCGACGACGCGGGCATCGACGCGTCGGAGGTGGACGCGTTCGCCTCGTACACGATGGAGGAGACCGACGAGGTCGAGATCGCCAAGGCCATCGGGGCGGGCGATGTCACCTTCTTCAGCAAGGTGGGGTACGGGGGCGGCGGCTCCTGCGCGACGATCGCGCATCTCGCCGCCGCCGTGGCGACGGGGCAGGCGGGCGTCGGGGTCGCCTGGCGGTCGCGGAAGCGGGGGTCGGGGCCCCGGCCCTGGAAGAACACCGCCGTGCAGCTGCCCACCCCCGCCCAGTGGACCCGCCCGTACGGACTACTGCGGCCGGCCGACGAGATCGGGATGCTGGCACGGCGGTACATGCACGAGTACGGGGCGACCCGCGACCATCTCTTCAACGTCGCCCTCGCCTGCCGCAACCGCGCCAACCAGAACCCGGACGCGGTGATGTACGAACGGCCGCTGACCCGCGACATGTATATGACCTCGCGCTGGATCAGCGAGCCGCTCTGCCTCTTCGACAACTGTCTGGAGACGGACGGGGCGCTGGCCTGCGTCATCGTCTCCGCCGAGCGGGCCCGCGACTGCCGGCAGAAGCCCGTGTACATCCACTCCGTCGCCCAGGGGCTGCCCGCCCAGCACCACGGGATGGTCAACTACTGGAACGACGACCCGCTCACCGGCCCGGCCTGGACGGCCGCCCGGCAACTGTGGAAGCAGGCCGACTTCGGCCCGGACGATGTCGATGTGGCGCAGATCTACGACGCGTTCACCCCGCTCATCCCGCTCTCCCTGGAGGGCTACGGTTTCTGCGGGCGCGGCGAGGGCGCCGCGTTCACCGAGGGCGGGGCGCTGGAGAGCGGCGGGCGGCTGCCCATCAACACCGGGGGCGGCGGGCTCAGCGAGGGGTACGTGCACGGCTTCAACCTGATCAACGAGGGCGTCAAGCAGTTGCGCGGCATCTCCACGGCCCAGGTCCCGGGCGCCGGGACGTGCCTGGTCACCGCCGGTGAGGGCGTTCCCACATCCGCCGTACTGCTGAGGAGCTGAGGGAGTTGACCGGGATGGATGCTCTGCTGCTGCCCGTCGTGGACGAGGACGGCGCCCCCTTCTGGGAGTACGCGGCCCGCGGTGAACTCCGCGTCCAGGCGTGCGCCGCCCCGGAGTGCGGACGGCTCCGCTTCCCGCCCCGGCCGTGCTGCCCGCACTGCCGGTCCTTCGAGAGCGAGTGGCGGCCGATGAGCGGACGCGGCCGCATCTGGTCCTACGTACTGCCGCATCCGCCGCTGCTGCCCGCGTACGCCGCGCAGGCCCCGTACAACGCCGTCGTGGTCGAGCTGGCGGACGCCCCGCAGATCCGGCTGGTCGGGAATGTGGTGAGCGGTCCGGACGCCCCGCTGGACTCGGTGGATCCCGCGCGGCTGCGGATCGGTGCGCCGGTGCGGGCGGTGTTCTGCCCGGCCGGTCCCGGGGCGACCCTGGTGCGCTGGCTGCTGGAGAGGTGAGGGGCGATGGCGCTGCGTACGGAGACGGACGAGGAGACCGGGGTCGCGCTCGTCACGCTCGACCGGCCCGGGAAGCACAACGCGATCGACCTGGCCACGGCCGCCGAACTGGCCGCCGCCTGGCGGGCGTTCCGCTTCGACGACGGGGTGCGTGCCGTGGTCCTCACCGGTGCGGGCGGCCGGGCCTTCTGTACGGGGATCGACCGGGACGCGGACGTGCCGCAGCCCTCGTCCCCGTACACGATCGACGATCCGCTGCTCACGATCGGGCCGAAGGCGAACGACCTGTGGAAGCCGGTGATCGCGGCCGTGGAGGGAATGGCCTGCGGCGGGGCGTTCTATCTGCTGGGCGAGGCGGAGTTCGTGATCGCGTCCGAGGAGGCGACGTTCTTCGACCCGCACACGACGTACGGCATGGTCAGCGCGTACGAGGCGATCTCCATGGCGCAGCGGATGCCGTTCGGCGAGGTGGCCCGGATGTCGCTGATGGGGACGGCCGAACGGATCTCGGCCCGCCGCGCGTACGAGACCGGGCTGGTCAGCGAGGTGACGGCACCCGGCGGCGCGGTGGACGCGGCGCTGCGGGCGGCGGGCGCGATCGCCTCGTACCCGACTCAGGCGGTGCAGGGGACGGTACGGGCGGTGTGGTCCGCGCGGGAGGCGGCCAGGGCGCAGGCCATGGCCCACGCCCCGCACCTCATCGCGCTCGGGAATCTGCCACCGGAGCGGCAGGCCGGACTGTTCCGGGGGCGGGGCACAGGCGAGTTCCGGACACGCTGACGGGTCGGCTGACGGTCCGACCGGCGGACCGACCGGCGGACCGGCCTGCGGGTCAGTAGGTCAGTTCGGCCTCGACCCGGCACTTCTTCACCTTGGAGACCTTGCGCGGGTCGTCCATCCGTACGGAGACGGTCTCGGTCTCGCCGCCCACGACGTCCACGGTGGCGTAGCCGATGTCGATGGCGTTGCCGCGTGCGTTGAGGAAGGCCACCTCGACCTTGTAGGTGTGCGAGCCGGAGGCGTTGGCGGTGAGCCTGACGGTGGAGGTGGTGACGGCCTTGCGCTTGCCCTTGCGGGGCTGGGCGCAGCGGAAGATGTCCGCCTGGGGCTCATCGGACGCCGTGGCGCTCGGGGTCTCCGTCGCATAGTCCGTACCGCCGGAGGAGCTGCTCGACGAGTCGTAATCGTCGTCGTCGTAGTCGCTGCTGTGGTAGTTGCCGTTGCTCTTCTCGGAGTTGGAGCAGCCACCGCCGCCGCTGCTGCTGCTCGAACCGCCGCTCTTGCTCTTGCCGCTGCGGCCGCCGTGGCTGGAGGTCGAGAAACCGGTGAGTGCGAGTACCACCACGACCAGTACCGCGGAAAGCTTTATGTGCTGCCGCATCATCGATGCAGCCCCCCTTGTGTTGTTGTCCGTTTCTGCAGTTGTCGAACGACCGTGCGTCACGCTAGCGCAAGGTGGCGGGGGCCAGGGGCCGGGCGTAGCGTCGAGCCCGAGAGCGGTGCAGAGCTGTGACGCCGGTCCGCGCACGCGCAGGAGGCCGATGATGATCCGCAACGTCCTGGGCTCGGTGCTCGCTCTCGCCGGAGCGGCGGCCGCCGTGCTGAGCCCCTTCCGTGACTGGTACGACGGTCGCCTCGGGCGTCACTACCGGATCGACGAACTGTTCACCGGCCTCACCGCCGGCCGGCCCGGACCGCTGGGCTCGATCCTGCTCGCGTTCCTCTTCGCCGCCCTGCTGGCGGTGGTCGGTGTGGTGCTGCGATCACGGCTGCTGGTGGCGGCCTCGGGTGTGGTGGTGCTGGGGTTCACCGTGCTGTGGATGGTGCGCCAGGGGGAGTCGGTGGGCAGTCTGACGGTCGCGGGCGACGGTTCCGGGCCGGGGTGGGGCGTGGCCGAGGCGGCGGCGGGCGGGGTGCTGCTGCTGTTGGGGGCGGTGGTGATGTCCGGGCGGCGCGGTGCCGGGGGCCGACTTGCCCGCAGGGCGCGCAACGAGCCGTACGCGGCGCCCGGCTCGGAGAACCCGGACACCTGGCCGCCGACTCAGGAGCCGGGACCGTCCGTGCAGACGAGCACGCTGCCGGAGCCCGAACCGGAGCTGTACACAGGGCCGGATCCGGCGGACCGGCGCTCGACTCCGGCTCCCGCTCCGGAGGACCGGGACACGGCCCCGTATCCCGTCGTGCCGGACGAGGGCCCGGACGCGGAGGGGCGCCCGCGCCGCTGAGAGGCTGTCGGGCCCGACGCGACCTACGCCCTGGCCCGGCTGCCCGTGCCCGTTCCCTTCAGCGCGTCCAGCGCGTACACGCAGCGGTCCTTGCTGCACGCGTACACGACACCGCCCTGCGCCACCGGCGAACCGGTGATCTCGCCGCCCGTCGCCAGCTTCCAGCGGAGCTGGCCGCCCGCCGCGTCCAGGGTGTACAGGACATGGTCGGCGGAGCCGAAGTGGACTCGGCCGTCGGCGACCACCGGGGCGCCCACCACCTCGCCGCCCGCCGCGAACCGCCACTTCGGGGTGCCGGTGACCGCGTCGAGCGTGTAGAGCGCGCTGCCGCTGCCGACGTGGACGTTTCCGGCCGTCACCAGGACCGGTTCGATCGACTGGCGGGCCTCCGTGGCGATGCGCCAGCGGTCCTTGCCGGTCGAGGCGTCGATCGCGTACACCGTGCCGAGGTAGTCGGCGAGGTACACGCCGCCGCCGGTGACGGCGGGGCCGGGCGCGAACGCGGGCGGGGAGAGGAAGACGGCGGGCGACTCGAAGTGCCAGCGCACGTGCCCGGACGCGTTGTCCACGGCCAGGACCCGGGCCCCCGCGCTGACGTAGACGAAGCCGTCCGGCGCCGCGGTCACCCGGACCGGCACACCGCCGCAGGAGGCCGCGTCGCCGATGGGGTACGACCAGCGCTCGATGCCGGTGCGGGCGTCGACGGCGCGCAGCCGGGCGTTCTGCCAGAGGTAGACCGTGCCGTCGTGGATCGCGGGTCCGGCCTCCGCCGTCTCGAAGTCGGTCTGTACGCCGCCGCTCTCCCACAGCTTCTCGCCCGTGGACGCCTCCCAGGCCTGGACGCCGCCGCCGCGGGTTCCGGTGACGACGGTGCCTCGGTCGGCCTTGAGGGAGTAGACCCAGGCATCCGTCTGGAGCCGCCACCGCTCGGCACCGCTCGTCGCGTCCAGGGCATACAGCGACGGCCCGTCGGAGGCGTGGATACGGCCGCCCTCGACGGCCATCACCCAGGCCACGTCCCGGGTCTTGAACTGGCGCCGCCCGTTGCCGACGTCCAGGGCGTGCACCTCGAACGACGTGACGTAGAGGAGGTCCCCGGCGACGACGGGCGTCCCCCACACGTCGTTGGACATCCGGAACCGCCAGGGCCGCCAGCGGTCCGGGCCGGGCGGCGGGGGCTCCGGCGGATGCGCGGGTCCGGGCACGGGGGCGGGGGCGGCCTGGGCGGAGCCGGTCACCCCGACGGGCGGGCGCACCCAGCCGGTCGCGGGACCGGCGTCCGCGGTGGCCGTGGCGGCGGTCCGTACGTCCTGGGCCCGCGGGCCGGGGCCGATCGGCACCTTCGCGCCGGGCAGCCGCACCGGACCGCCCGCGTCGGGCGCGGGCGGTCCGGCGGCCGAGGAGCGCAGATCGGCGCCGCTGCGCCAGGCGGGGTCCCGGTCGGCGCCCGGCGGCTGCTGGGGCGGCGGCGGCACCGGGGCGGGCGCGGCGGTCTTCCGTCCGCCGCGGCGCAGCTCGATCATCGCGGTGGCGGAGGTCGGCAGCCACGCCGAGGCCGTACCGCTGTCGTCGCCGCCGGAGGCGAAGAGGTGCGGGGCGAGCTGGGACTGGAGGTCGGCGGGGGTGGGCCGCAGCCCGGCGTCCATCTGCATGCAGGACTCGATCAGCGGCCGCAGCTCACCGGGCAGGCCCTCCAGATCGGGGCCCTCGCGCAGCAGCATGAAGACCGTCTCGACGGGATTGGCACCGTGGAACGGGGCGTGGCCGGTGGCGGCGAAGACCAGCGTGGAGCCGAGCGAGAAGACATCGCTGGCACCGGTGACGCTGCGCGAGTCCCGGGCCTGTTCGGGCGACATGTACGCGGGCGTGCCCACGGCGACGTTCGTCATGGTCAGCCGGGTGTTGGAGACCCCGGACGCGATCCCGAAGTCGATCACCCGCGGGCCGTCCTCGACGACGAGCACGTTCGACGGCTTCATGTCGCGGTGGACGAGCCCCGCGCCGTGGATCGACTGCAGCGCCTCGGCGATCCCGGCGGCCAGCCAGCGCACCGCCTGGACCGGCATGGGCCCGCACTCACTCACTATCTCTTCCAGCGAGGGGGCCGGCACATAGGCGGTGGCCAGCCACGGCACGGCGGCGCGCGGGTCGGCGTCCACCACCGCGGCCGTGTAGAAGCCGCTGACGGCGCGGGCGGCCTCCACCTCGCGCGTGAAGCGGACCCGGAACAGCTGGTCCTCGGCGAGCTCCGTACGGACCGTCTTGATCGCCACGCGTCGGCCCGAAGCCGAGCGGGCGAGATAGACCAGCCCCATGCCACCGGCACCGAGCCGTCCCAGCACCTCGAACGGGCCGATCCGCCTCGGGTCGTGCTGCGTCAGCTGCTCCACCACTTGCCCTGCCACCTCCCCGTACGGGCCTCAGGAACAGAAGCCCGCGAAAACCCGCCCTGTACGGCGTCTCACCACTGGGCACCACCCGGCGGTGCGCAGCCCCGATTCTTCCTGGCTGAGGCCCTGGTTGCGAACCCGGGGGCGGATCGGGGTGTCACAGCTCACTCTGTCGCCTTCTCGGACACAGGGGGCTGAAGTACGGCGAAAAGGGCGCCCTGATCGTCCTGGAGGACCGCCATCCGCCCGTACGGGATGTCGAAGGGCGGCGCGGAGATACGGCCGCCGAGGCGTACGGCGTTCCCGGCGGCGCTGTTGCAGTCCTCGACGGCGAAGTAGCTGAGGAAGTAGCTGGGCATCTCCGCCGGGAACGCGTCGGTGATGACGCTGCGGCCGCCGACCGCGGTGTCCGGTCCGGGCTCGGTGCCCGCCGGGGACCACATCCGGAAGCCGGGACCGGAACCGGCCGCGCCCGCTTCGCCCCCGCCCGCTTCGCCCGTGCCGGAGTCGTCGGGTTCGGGCCCCGGGGAGAGTTCCGTGCCCTGGAAGCCGAAGACCTGCTCGTAGAAATCGTCCACCCGGTCCTTCTGGCGGGTGTAGACCTCGGTCCAGCAGAAGGAGCCGGGTTCGTTCTGCTTCTGGAAGCCCTCGCGGTCACCGGCCTGCCAGAGTCCGAAGACCGCTCCGCCGGGGTCGGCCGCCTGGGCGAGCACTCCGGCCCGGCCGGCCCGGACGGGCTCGGTGATCACCTGGCCGCCCGCCTCCCTGATCCGGGCGACGGACGCCACGATGTCGTCGGTGGCGAAGTAGATCCCCCAGGCGGTGGGCATCCGGCCGTCCTGCTTGGCGGCGAGCGCGGCGACGAGCTTCCCGCCGCTGAAGGCGTCCGCGTACGGGCCCTCACCGGCCCGGAAGGTCCAGCCGAACAGCTCACCGTAGAAGCGCTTGCCCGCTTCCAGGTCGGGCAGCTGCACATCCACCCAGCACGGCGCGGATCGCGCGAATGCGGCCATGGGCCCGGGTCCTTCCGTGATCCCGCGTCGCTCGCGGTACGTGGCAGTGACGCTCGTCACAGCAAACGTAACCGCGGGTCGCCCGCATCGCGCTCCGACCGTTCACATCGAACTGATTTTCGATAGAACCTCGACGGAAGAGTTCCATGCTCACGGCATCACGGAAAGTTATCCACGGAAGTTATCCACAGGCTGTTGATAAGACTTATCGCCTCGTGGTGCGCATACGTCGAAATCCGGCCACTCCCCCCACCGCGTCTGCGGTGATCCCCATTTGCAGTCGGCCGAATCGCGCTCCGATCACCCCTCGGTAAGCTGACGGCATGACAGGACAAGTGCGCACCGTCGACGGCCGCGTGGCCGGTCGACGCGGACAGGCGACGCGGCAGAAGCTGCTCGACTGCCTCAGCGAGATGCTCAGCTCCTCGCCGTACCGGGACGTCAAAGTCATCGACGTCGCCCGGAAGGCGGGGACTTCACCCGCGACCTTCTACCAATACTTCCCCGACGTCGAGGGCGCCGTCCTCGAAATCGCCGAGGAAATGGCCAAGGAGGGCGCCGGGTTGACCGAGTTGGTCGCCGGCCGCTCCTGGGTCGGCAAGGCCGGCTGGCAGACGGCCGAAGAACTCGTCGAGGGATTCCTCGACTTCTGGCGGCACCACGACGCGATCCTGCGCGTGGTCGACCTCGGTGCGGCCGAGGGCGACAAGCGGTTCTACAAGATCCGCATGAAGATCCTGAACTCGGTCACCAACTCCCTCACCGATTCGGTGAAGGAGCTCCAGGCCAAGGGCAAGGTCGACAAGGAGGTCAGCGCCGCGGCGATGGCGGGCTCCCTGGTCGCGATGCTGGCCGCCGTCGCCTCGCACCAGAAGGGCTTCACGACCTGGGGCGTGAAGCAGGCCGAACTCAAGCCGAATCTTGCCCTGTTGGTGCATCTGGGCATCACCGGCAAGAAGCCGACGAGGTAGCACCGGCGCCGACGGCCCCTTCCCCACCGGGTATCGCGCGGCCGTCCCGGGCGCTCCAGGTCCTGTCTCACCGACGGCGGGCCACGCGTGTGGTCCGCCGTCGGTGCACCCGGACCGTGTTCAGGAGCCGTCCCGCCCGCGCAGCCTGAAGAGCCGGATCTCCCGGTCGATCCGCGCCTGGTAAGTCGCGTACGGCGGCCAGAACTTCAGCGCCGCCCGCCACACCGCTTCACGTTCGGCACCCTCCAGCAGCGTGGCGTGCACCGCAATGTCCCGGCCCCGCCAGTTGACGACCGCCTTGTCCGGACCGGCCAGCAGATTCGCGGTCCAGGCCGGGTGCCCCGTACGGCCGAAGTTGCTGCCGACCAGAATCCAGCTCTGCTCCGCCCCCTCCTCCGGCATGCAGGCCAGCGGAGTGGTTCTGAGCTGCCCGCTCCTCGCCCCCGGCACCGTGAGGATCAGCCCCGGCAGCATCCGGGCACTGAGCAGCACCTTGCCGCGCGTGAGCCGGTGCACCGTACGGTCCATGGCGGGGACGACATGCGGGGCGATCCTCGCGAACGCGCGGGTGGCGGAGACCTTCTGCATCAGCCGGACGCCGGGCGCCATCAGACCGCCACCTGTTCGGCCGGTCCCGGGGCGGCGGGGTGCGGTGCCCCCGACAGCGGTGCTCCCGGCAGCGGTGCTCCCGACGGTGGCGCCCCCGACGGCGATGGCGCGAACAGCCCGGCCCGCTGCGCCGCGTGGTCGCGGAGCCGGTGGACGGGGCCGAAGAGCAATTCGTCGGCCGCGGCCCGCTTGAAGTACAGATGCGCCTCGTGTTCCCAGGTGAAGCCGAGCCCGCCGTGCAGCTGGACGGCCCCGGCGGTGGTGACCCGGAGCGCCTCCAGGGCCTGCGCGAGGGCGAGCCCCCCGGCGGTGGCCGGGTCCCAGGCCGCGTAGTACGCCGCGGAGCGGGCCGCCTGCACCTGTACGTACAGATCCGCGAGGCGGTGCTTCACGGCCTGGAAGGAGCCGATCGCCCGGCCGAACTGCTCGCGCGCCTTGACGTATTCGACCGTCCTGTCCAGCGCGCTCGCCGCCGCCCCCACCGCCTCCGCGGTGAGCAGCGCGGCAACCGGGTGGCCGGCCGAGGCGAGTGCGCCGGTGACGTCCGCGGTGTCGTCCGCGCCGAGGAGTTCTGCCTCGGTGTCGCGGAGTTCGATCCGGGCCAGCGGGCGGGTCTCGTCGAGCGAGGTGCGGCGGGTGCGGACGACTCCGGCCGCCGTCTCCGGACGGACCAGGAAGAGGAGCGTACGGCTGCGCGGGAAGCCTCCGGCGTGGGCCGCGACCAGGAGGAGTCCGGCGCTGTGCCCGTCGAGGACCCGGTCGGCCTCCCCGTACAACCGCCAGCCCTCCGCACCGGCGAGCGGCCTGGCCTGCATGCCGCCCGCCCGGCCGCCGCCCGCCCAGGCACCGTCGGTGGGGTCGCCGATGAGGCCGAGGGCGGTGGCGAGCGAGCCGCCGGGGACGGCCAGGGCCGCGGTCAGCTCACCGGCCGCGATGCGCGGCAGCAGGGCGGTGCGCTGGGCATCGGTGCCGAGTGCGGCGATCAGGGGCGCGGCGAGCGCGGCGGTGGCGATCAAGGGCGAGGGCAGCAGGGCGCGGCCGGTCTCCTCGCAGGCGACGGCGAGCTCGGTGAGGCCGCAGCCGACGCCTCCGTACTCCTGCGGGAGGGCGAGTCCGGGCAGCCCGAGGTCCTGGGCGAGCCGTCGCCACAGGTCCGCGTCGTACCCGTCGGCGGTGCCCACGGCGTTCCGGACGTCGTCGGGTGCGCAGCGTGCGGCCAGCAGTTCGCGCAAGGTGCGGCGGATCTCGTCCTGTTCCGCGGTGAAGGCGGCATCCATCGTCGGACTCCTTCCCCTCAGGGACCTCCGGCCCCCGATCTGACGGTGCGTCATGCTAGGGGCGAATCCCCGAGATGCCCAGAGTCGCGCACGGGAGGGGTCGGCGGGGGCCGGAAGATCCCCGGCCCGGGGCCGGAGGGATCGGAGGATCCCCGTTCCACCGGACGGTCCCCCCGTCACCGATCTGATGTACCGTCAGATTCATGCCTTCTTCCCACCGCAAGGTCGCTGTCGTCGGCATATCCCTCGCCGACTGCGGACGCGTCGACACGGCCACGCCGTATGCCCTGCACGCCCAGGCCGCCCGCCGGGCGCTGGCCGATTCGGGGCTGGACCGGTCCGTCGTCGACGGTTTCGCCTCCGCCGGACTCGGCACGCTCGCCCCGGTCGAGGTCGCCGAGTACCTGGGCCTGAAACCCACCTGGGTGGACTCCACCGCGGTCGGCGGCTCGACCTGGGAGGTGATGGCGGCCCATGCGGCGGACGCCATCGCGGCGGGCCACGCCAATGCCGTACTGCTGGTGTACGGGTCGACGGCGCGTGCGGACATCAAGGCGGGCCGCCGGACCTCCAACCTCTCCTTCGGGGCTCGCGGCCCGCTCCAGTTCGAGGTGCCGTACGGGCACTCGCTGATCGCCAAGTACGCGATGGCCGCCCGCCGTCACATGCACGAGTACGGGACGACCCTGGAGCAGCTCGCGGAGGTCGCGGTCCAGGCACGGGCGAACGCGGCGGCCAACCCGGACGCGATGTTCCGGGACCCGGTCACGGTGGACGACGTGCTGTCGGGGCCGATGATCGCGGACCCGTTCACCAAACTGCACTGCTGCATCCGCAGCGACGGCGGCTGCGCGGTGCTGCTGGCCGCCGAGGAGTACGTGCCGGACACGGCGAAGGCGCCGGTGTGGATCCTCGGCACGGGTGAGCACGTCTCGCACTCCACCATGTCCGAGTGGGACGACTTCACGGTCTCCCCCGCGGCGGTCTCGGGCCGGCTGGCGTTCGAACGGGCGGGGGTGCGGCCCGCGGACATCGATCTCGCCGAGATCTACGACGCGTTCACCTACATGACGCTGGTGACACTGGAGGACCTGGGGTTCTGCGCGAAGGGCGAGGGCGGTGCGTTCGTGGAGAAGGGCCGGACCGGGCTGACGGGCGAGCTGCCGGTGAACACCGACGGCGGCGGCCTGTCCGCCTGCCATCCCGGGATGCGCGGGCTGTTCCTGCTGGTGGAGGCGGTACGCCAACTGCGCGGCGAGGCGGGCGAACGCCAGGTGCGCAGGGCCGGCGGCCGACTCCCGGAACTGGCGGTGGCATCGGGGACGGGCGGCTGGTTCTGCTCGTCGGCCACGGTGGTGCTGGGGCGGGGGTGAGGGGCGGGGCCCGCCCCGTACCCGGCCATGCGCTGCAATGGGGGCATGACCGACGCACACCAGAGCTTCCTGGACCTGCTCCACGCCCAGCGCGTCTGGGACGTGGAGCTGCCCGGCTTCGACCCGGCCACCGCGCCCCCGGCCCCGCTCCCCCTCTTCCACTGCTGGTTCGCCGAGGCGGTGGCCGCCGGGCAGGCGGAGCCGCACACGATGTCGCTGGCCACCACGGACACCGAGGGGCACCCCGACGTGCGGACGCTGATGCTGCACGACGCGGACGAGCGCGGCTGGCACTTCGCCACCCACCGCACCAGTGCGAAGGGCCGCCAGCTCGCCGCCCGGCCGTACGCGGCGCTGGGCTTCTACTGGCCGGTGCAGGGCCGGCAGGTACGGGTGCGGGGGCCGGTCACCGCATGCACGCCCGCCGAGAGCCGGGCCGATCTGCACGCCCGCTCGACCGGGGCGCTCGCATCGGCGCTGACCGGGTCGCAGAGCGAGGTGCTGGGCTCGCGGGAGGAGCTGACCCGCACCGCCGACGCCGCCTGGGAGCGGGCGCGGGCCGAGCCGGACGCGGAGGTCGCGAGCTGGACCCGGTACGTGGTCGAGGCGCGGGAGGTCGAGTTCTTCCAGGGCGACGCGGCGCGCCGGCACGTACGGCTGCGATACAGCGGGCGGGGCACGGCCTGGACCCGGGAACTGCTCTGGCCCTGAGAGGCTGCCCCCGGCCCGCCCGTGCCCGCACGGCCCCGGCCGTACGGGCACGGTCCGGCGGCCCGTCAGTCGAAGGTGATCGCCTGTACCGGGCAGACGCGGACGGCCTCCTTCACCGTGGCGCCGTCGAGAGCCGCTTCGTAGCCGGGCAGCAGCTCGCTGAACCCGTCGTCGTCCTGGGTGAACACCTTCGGTGCGGTGAGCGCGCACTGGCCGGCGCCGATGCACCGGTCCCTGTCGATACTGATCTGCATCCCAGCAGAACCTTCCGGTCGCATTTCGATCACCATGTTCCGATCACCATGTTCCGACACCGTGTTTCGATCACCGCGCCCCGATCACCGTGTTTCGATCACCATGTTTCCGATCACCAGGTCACGGGCAGTTCGAGCAGGCCCTGGATGGTGTCACCCGGTTTGAACGGGATTTCCTCGGCGGGTACCGCCAGCCGCAGATCGGGAAGGCGGTCGAAAAGCGCGGGCAGCGCGATCTCCAGCTCGGCCCGTGCCAGATTCTGGCCCAGGCACTGATGGACTCCGAACCCGAAAGCGACGTGATTGCGCGCGTTCCGACCGAGGTCCAGCTCGTCCGGTGACTGATACACGGTCTCGTCCCGGTTGATCACCGACGTGGTCAGGATGACGCCGTCCCCCGCACGGATGGTCACCCCGCCCACTTCGATGTCCTGAACGGCCACCCGCGAAATCCCGTCGGCTATCGACAGGAAGCGGAGCAGTTCCTCGACCGCGGAAGGCATCAGACCGTCGGATTCGCGCATCCGGGCCAGCTGGTCGGGATGCTGGAGCAGCGTGAACGTACCGAGCGAGATCATGTTCGCGGTCGTCTCGTGCCCGGCGATGAGCAGGATCTGGGCCAGCCGCACCAGCTCGTCGTGGTCCACGGCCCCGGTCTCCAGCTGCTGGACGATGAGCTCGTCGAGCAGCCCTTCGCCGGGGGTGGCCCGCTTCTGCTCGATCAGCACCCGGAAGTACTCGTCGAGCGCTTCCCGAGCCGACTCGACGTCCGAGGACGCCGGGCCGCGGAGCAGCTTGCGCGACTGTGCCTGGAAGAACTCGTGGTCGTCGTAGGGCACCCCGAGCAGCGCGCAGATGACCATGGAGGGCACGGGCAGGGCGAAGGCCTCGACCAGATCGGCCGGCGGGCCCTGCTCGACCATCGTGTCGAGCAGCCGGTCCACGGTCTCCTGGATCTGCGGCCGGAGCGCGGCCGTCCGCCTGACCGTGAAGCTCGGGATCAGCATCCGGCGCTGGACGTTGTGCTCCGGATCGTCGACGCCGAGCAGTTCGACGCGCCGCAGGGTGGTCCCGGCCAGCCGCTCGGCGAAGAACGGGAACTCGGGGTTCTCCCGGTTGGACGACAGCCTCTGGTCCACCAGGAGCGAACGTGCCTCGGCGTGCCCGGTCACCAGCCACACCGTACGGCCGTCGAAGAGCCGAGCGGGGGACACCGGCTGCTGCCCCCGGTGCTCACTGCGATATCCCGTCGGCGGGTGATAAGGACAGGTGCGGTTCTGCGGAAAGGAGACGGTCTCGGCGTCTGCCATGGCGGACCTCGCAAAGAGATGGGGGAGTCCTATCCGATCTCCGACCACTAGATGCCTCAGGCACCTAATGGGTCTAGGTGTTGTTCGGCCAAATGTCCTCGGAGAGATCCATTGTCCGTCCGCCGGGCCGAGCGGGCATTTCGAGGCACCCATTCGCCTGACACATACCGAGCCACCGCACGGAATCTCCACCCCGCCGCTCCCCCCACATCTCCCCCGCACCTCTCCCCCGCATCACTTATCTCCGCTTTCCATACGAAAGGGGCAAGATGGAAGGCACTAGGGCGACTGGAGGCGACGATGAGCCGAACCCGTTCCCGAACCCGTTCCCGTTACGCCCCGGACAGCGGGTTGACCACACGCATGGTCGGCACCATGTTTCTGATCGGCCTGTTGTACGTGGTCCTGGTCGGCGTACTGCTCGCCGTGCTGCGCGGCGCCTGGCCGATCATTCTGATTCTCGTCGGTGGCATGTTCATCGCGCAGTTCTGGTTCAGCGACCGCATCGCGGCGTTCAGCATGGGAGCCCGTGAAGTCACCCCGGAGGAGGCGCCGGAGCTGCACGGCGCCGTCGACCGGATTTGCGCTCTTGCCAATATGCAGAAACCGCGCGTGGCCATCGCCCAGAGCGACGTGCCGAACGCCTTCGCGACCGGCCGCAGCGAGAAGACCGCTCTCGTCTGCGCCACCACCGGGCTCCTGCGCAGACTGGAGCCCGCGGAGCTGGAGGGTGTGCTCGCGCACGAGATGTCGCATGTCGCGCACCGCGATGTCGCCGTCATGACGATCGCCTCGTTCCTCGGCGTGCTCGCCGGCATCGTCACCCGGGTCGCCCTGTGGGGCGGGCTCTCCCGCAACAGCCGGAGCAATGACCCCATCGGCATCGCGATCATGCTGATCCCGCTGGTCAGCGCGGTCGTGTACGCCCTGAGCTTCCTGCTGACCCGGCTGCTCTCCCGCTACCGCGAGCTCTCCGCCGACCGCACCGCCGCCCTGCTCACCGGCCGCCCCTCCGCGCTCGCCTCCGCCCTCACCAAGGTGAGCGGCCAGATGGCCCGCATCCCGACCGAGGACCTGCGCAAGGCGGAGCCGTACAACGCCTTCTACTTCGTCCCCGCGTTCTCCTCCAAGGAGAGCCTGAGCCGGCTGCTCTCCTCCCACCCGACCCTCGAACAGCGCCTCGACCAGCTGGCCCGCATCTCCGCCGACCTCGCCCGTCCGTGAGAAACGCCCGAGGCAACACCCGAAGGAACACCCGACAAGCAACGCCCGGAGGAGCGCCCATGGGTCTTCTCGACACCATCCTCGGCCGCAGCAAGCCGGTCCGTCCCGACCTCGACCAGCTCTTCGCCGTCCCCTCCGCCGCCCTCACCCTCCAGGCCGGCGCGGGCTTCACGCCGACCGGTCTCGGCTCGGTCTGCTTCGCGGGCGTCGAGGGCGGCACCTTCGCCCGCCTCCAGCAGGACGTACGCGAACTGCTCGACGCCGACACCGGCCGCGGCGGAATCCCCGTGGAGTTCAGCCAGGACACGTACGGCTACACCTGGCTGCTCTCCCGCCGCCCGGCCGACGACACCGCCACGCTGGTCAACGACCTGCACGCGGTCAACACCCTGCTCCAGGACGGCGGGTTCGGGCCGCACCTGCTCTGCTCCCTGATCGGCTTCCGGGACGAGCGGGACCGTCCGCTGGCCCTGGTCTACCTCTTCAAGCGCGGCACGTTCTACCCCTTCGCCCCCGTGCCCGGGGGCGCCGAGAAGCGGGACAACCAGCTGGAGTTGCAGGTCAGAGCGGTACTCGGGGACGACCTGCGGATGGAGAAGGACCTGGCCCGGTGGTTCCCGGTGTGGGGGGCGCCGGGGCTGTGACGCGGAGACGTCCGATGACAGGGGGTCCGGCGCCGCACCCGCCCGTATCATCGCTTCCATGCCTGCTGAGCCCGCCCGTTCCGCCGACCGCATGCGCGCTTCGGATGCCGATCGCGAGGCGGTGGTCGAGCAGTTGCGGGAGGCGGCGGCCGAGGGCCGCATCGACATGGACGAGCTGGACACCCGGCTCGGGCAGGCACTCTCCGCCAAGACCTACGCCGAACTGGCGCCCCTCACCGAGGACCTGGTCCCCATCGAGGTGGCGAAGGGCGAGCCGCTGGTCCTCAAGGGCGGCATGCACGGCGTGACGCGCTCGGGCGTCTGGAAGGTGCCCCCGGTGATACGCGCCCAGGGCGGCATCGGCGGCGTCCGGATCGACTTCACCCGCGCCGAGTGCCGGCTGCGCGAGATCGCGCTGGAAGTACGCGGCGAGATGGCCGGGGTGAAGGTCGTGATCCCGGAGGGCTGGACCGTGCACACCGACAACCTGGACCAGGGACTCGGCGGCCTGAAGGACAAGACCACGGAGGAGCGGACCCCCGGCGCCCCGCTCCTCCGGCTGACGGGCTCCTGCGGCATGGGCGGTGTGGTCGTCCGCCACCCCAACTTCCGCGAACGGCGCAAGCTGCGCGGCATCGAGTCCTGAGTCCGCGTACCTAGTCCTTGCCGGGTGACCGCGCCCATCCGTCGCGTTCCCCCGGCGGCATACCGTCCCCCGTATGCCCGAGGAGACCGCACCCACCGACACCACGCCCGCTCCGACCCCCGCCCCGACCGGGTCCAGGTCCCCCTCTTCCGTTCTCGGGGCCCTCGGATGCGGCTGCGTCGCGCTCGTCGTCGTACCCGTTCTCGCTCTGGTCGCCCTGCTCGCATGGTTCTTGTCCGGGTCGACGGACATGCCCCGGGTCGCGCCCGAGGAGATGGCGGACCGCGCCTTCCAGCGTTCCCAGGAGGCCTACGACCTCGTCGGGTTCAAACGCACCGTGGAACCGGGGGTCGAGAAGATCGGCGTCAGCACGGAGAACACACTGAGCTCCGGCTACTGCTACGACGGGGGCCTGCTCGGGCTGGAGGACAAGACCATCGACGGCGCCTATCGGATGAGCCACAGCTGGGCATTGGACCACGTGCCCGCGAGCCAGGCCGTCTCCGGCCTCCGCAGGCTGCACCGGCAACTCAAGGACGACGGCTGGGAGGTCACGTCCTACCGTGAGGGCGGGAAGAGCAAGTCCTGGGACCTGTACGTCCAGCGGGACGACGGGGACGAGAGCATGTCCTTCATCTGGTACCAGGACCGGGAGTACTTCATCGGCCGTGCCTCCGTGCCCTGTGCCTACGACCCCGAGTGGAAGGACGGCGATTCCGGCCCCGCAGAGGTCGACCGGACGCCACCCGCTCTCGGTCCCGCACAGCGGGAGAAGTAGGGCGGGCCTGTCCGGCGAAGCGCACTCAGCAGTCTCCGGGGTGGAAGACCGGAACGGCCTCCTTCCCCTCCTCCCGCCGGAAGGCCACCCGCAGCGCCATGCCGATGGCGAGAGCGGACTCCTCGCACCCCACGATCTCCGTCATCATCCGCGGGCCCTCGGCCAGGTCGACCACGGCGGCGACGTACGGGACGCGGGCGCCGAACGGCGGCAGGTCGTTGCGGTGCACGACGGACCAGGTGTAGAGCGTGGCGTCTCCGCTCGCCCGCTCCCAGGTGACGTCCTCGCTCCAGCAGTGCGGGCAGAACTCGCGCGGGTAGTGGTGTGCGCGCCCGCAGGCGCGACAGCTGCGCAGCAGCAACTGCCCCCGGGCGGCGGCGTCCCAGTACGGGCGGGTGAAGGCGTCGGGTTCGGGAAGGTCGAAACGTACGGGGGCCTCGGTCACGGGAAGAGTCCGATCGCTGCGTCGAGGGACCAGGTCTGCCAGGACATCGCGAACAGCGCGACGAGTGAGATGAGCGCCATCATGGCGTTCTGCCCCTGCTCGGCCCAGTCGTGGATCATCAGCACGAGATAGAGAAGGTTGAGGAGGAGACCCGCGGCCAGCGCGACAGGGGTGAGGAACCCGGCGATCAGGCCGAGCCCCAGGGCGAGTTCGGCGTACACGACGATGTAGGCCATGACCTTGGGTCGCGGGGCGACGATCTTCCGGAAGCCGGTGCGCACGGCCGGCCACCGGTGCTTGCCCGCGACGTCCGCGGCCCAGGCGATGCCCGTACCGCGTTCGAACCAGCCCTTCTTGTCCTTGTGTCGCCAGCTCTCCAGCCACCACAGGCCGAGGCCTATCCGGAGAACGGCCAGCCACTCGGCTCCGCCGAGCCAGATCGTCTGCATGGGGCCTCCCGTGGCCTCCCGTTCACTGAATCTGACGGTACGTCAGTTCACCTGATGGCGGGCAACTCGCGCAAGGGGGGCGCAAGAAGTGAGCGGGAGACAGGCAAAGGGCGTACACGCGTGATCAATTCGCAATCGATTCCGGTCTTGACCGAGACCCATCAACCGGGTGCGCGATTACGCTCCGAACCATGCCCGACAGCGCACTTACCGCCGGTAGCTCCATACCGGCCCAGACCAACCTCACCGAGGACCGGCCCGTATACGTCATCGGTGGCGGTCCCGGCGGTCTCGCCGCCGCGGCGGCCCTGCGCGAGCAGGGTGTACGGGCGGTCGTGCTGGAGAAGTCCGGGAACGTGGGAGCGTCCTGGCGCCGTCACTACGACCGGCTGCACCTCCACACGACCCGGCGCCGCTCGGCGCTGCCGGGGCTCGCGATGCCGCGCCGGTTCGGACGCTGGGTGTCCAGGGACGATGTGGTGCGCTATCTGGACAAGTACGCCGAGCACCATGAGCTGGAGGTGGTGACGGGCGTCGAGGTGTCCCGGATCGACCGCGCCCCGGACGGCAGGGACTGGCAGTTGACCGCGACCGGTGGCCGGGTGCTGACCGGCCGGGCCGTCGTCGTCGCCACCGGCTTCAACCACACCCCGCGCATCCCCGACTGGTCCGGCCTCGACACTTTCACCGGAGATCTGGTCCACGCCTCCGACTACCGCAACCCGGCCCCGTACGCGGGCAAGGACGTCCTGGTCGTCGGGATCGGCAACACGGGCGCGGAGATCGCCGTCGACCTGGTCGAGGGCGGGGCGTCCCGGGTACGGATCGCCGTGCGCACCGTGCCGCACATCGTGCGCCGCTCCACCGTGGGCTGGCCCGCCCAGTCGACCGCCGTCCTGGTGCGCAGGCTGCCGGTCCGGCTGATCGACCGGGCCGCGGGCCTGATGTGCCGGATCTCCGTGCCCGACCTCGCCGCGCAGGGCCTGCCGCGCCCGGACACGGGCCTGTACTCACGGGTCAAGGACGGCGCCATTCCGGTGCAGGACGTGGGGCTGATCGACGCGGTGAAGCGCGGCCGGGTGGTGCCGGTGGCGGCCGTCGAGTCGTTCGACGGGGACGCGGTGGTGCTGGCCGACGGCGACCGGGTCGCCCCGGACGCGGTGATCGCGGCGACCGGCTACCGGCGGGGTCTGGAAGGGCTGGTCGGCCACCTCGACGTGCTGGACGCCCGGGGCCGACCGGTGGTCCACGGCGGCCGCACCCCCAAGCAGGCACCCGGCCTGTACTTCACCGGCTTCACCAACCCGATCAGCGGCATGCTGCGCGAACTGGCCCTGGACGCACGGAAGATCGCGAAGAGGGCGGCACGCAGGCACTGAGTCCGGGCGGGACGGTCCTGCCCGTGGGCCTCAGGCGTACAGCGGCAGCCCGTCGGTCGAGATCGTCCACTCGCCGATGGTGACGTCCTCGCCGTACACAAAGTCCTTGCGGATCGCGTAACGCGGGCCTTCGGGCGTCGTGTGGATCTCGGAGAGGACGGCACCCGTGCCCGTGCGGGGGTCGAAAACCGCGTAGACGGGGACACCGAGCAGGGGGTAGTCCCGCATCTTGCTCACCCAGTCGTTGTCCGTCCGCGGCCGTCGTCCGCCGGACGGGCAGCCGTCGCGAGCGGCGGCCTGCGCGCGGGCCCGGCCCGCGACAGCGCGCGTCCCGACGCCTCCGGCATCCGACCCTCTCCCAGCCTTTGCCTGCACACCCATTCCTGACGAGCCGTCAGTTCAGTAACCTGACAGAGCGTCAGCTTTTGGCTGGCCGGGCACGATCACCCGACGGACCTCGAGCAGGAGTGGGCGGAACGATGCTTGGATCGACTCACGGCACCCTCACCACCGACTTCCGCGCCAGGGTGGTGGCCTGCGGCGAAGAGCCGCATGCCGCCGTCCACAGCATGACGGTCGACGCCGCCACGGAGTGCGTCCTGGACGTCAGCGGCCGGCCGCTGCACGCGGCCGTGCCGGATCTGGACCGGTTCTTCCGGCCCGGGTCCGTGGCCGTCATCGGCGCCTCCGATACCGAGGGACGGCCCAACACCGGCATCACCCGGCAGCTGATCGGCTGGGCCGAGCGGGTCGGGGCGCGGCTGTATCCCGTGCACCCCACCAGGGAGTCCGTGTTCGGGCGGGCCTGTTCTCCTTCCGTCGCGGAGCTGCCGGAGCAGGTCGATCTGGCCGTGCTGCTGGTCGGCGATCCGCTCCCGGTGATCGAGGAACTCGCGCAGGCCAAGGTGCGGTTCGCCGTCGCCTTCGCCTCCGGGTTCGCCGAGACCGGCGAGGAGGGCGCCGCCGCCCAGGCACGGCTGGCCGCGGCGGTGGAGCGGTCCGGGCTGCGGCTGCTCGGGCCGAACACCAACCTCAACGCCTTCGAGAAGTTCCGGGACGATCTGGACGGGCCGGCCATCGCGCTGATCACCCAGTCCGGTCACCAGGGCCGCCCCGTCTACACCCTTCAGGAGCTGGGCGTGCGGCTCTCGCACTGGGCGCCCACGGGCAACGAGGCGGATCTGGAGACCGCCGACTTCATCTCGTACTTCTCGCAGCGTCCCGAGGTCGGGGCCATCGCCTGTTATGTGGAGGGGCTCAAGGACGGGCGCTCCTTTCTGCTGGCCGCGGACCGGGCGGCACGGGCCGGGGTTCCGGTCGTGGCGGTCAAGGTGGGGCGTACGGAGACGGGCGCCAGGATGGCCGCGTCACACACCGGCAAGCTGACCGGCGCCGACCAGGTGGTGGACGCGGCGATGCGGCAGTTCGGCGTGATCCGGGTCGACGGGCTCGACGAGCTCCAGGACACCGCGGCCCTGCTCGCGCGGGCACGGAAACCGCAGGCCGAAGGGGTCGTCGTGTATTCGATCTCGGGCGGCACGGGCGCGCACTTCTCGGACCTGGCCACCGGCGCCGGGCTGAGCCTGCCCACCCTGTCCGAGGCGAAGCAGCGCGAACTGCACGAGTGGATCCCCGGTTACCTGAACGTGGCGAACCCGGTCGACAACGGGGGCCATCCGGTGGGCGACTGGCGCGGCCGGAAGATCATCGACGCGATACTCGCCGACCCCGGCGTGGGGGTGCTGATCTGTCCGATCACCGGCCCCTTCCCTCCGATGAGCGACAAGCTCGCGCAGGACCTGGTGGACGCGGCGGAGACCACGGACAAGCTGGTGTGCGTGGTGTGGGGCTCGCCCGTCGGCACGGAGGAGGCGTACCGCACGACGCTGCTCGGCTCGTCCCGCGTCGCCACCTTCCGTACCTTCGGCAACTGCATCACCGCCGTGAAGGCCTACCTGGACCACCACCGGTTCGCCGCTTCCTACCGCTCCCCCTTCGACGAGGCGCCCCGCACGCCTTCGCCCTCGTTCCGCAAGGCGCAGGCGCTGATGCGTCCGGGCCACCAGCTGAGCGAGCACGCGGCGAAGCAGCTGCTGCGGGCGTACGGAATCCGGGTACCGCGCGAGCAGTTGGTGACCAGCGCCGCGGCGTCCGTCCGGGCCGCGGGGCTGGTCGGCTACCCGGTGGTCATGAAGGCGTCGGGCGCCCGGCTCGCCCACAAGACCGAACTGGGCCTGGTCAAGGTCGGGCTCACCTCCGCGAGCCAGGTGCGGGACGCGTACCGCGAACTGACCGACATCGCACGGTACGAGGGCGTCGAGCTGGACGGGATCCTGGTCTGCCAGATGGTCGAGCGGGGTGTCGAGATGATGGTCGGCGTCACGCAGGACGCGCTGTTCGGGCCGACGGTGACGGTCGGGCTCGGCGGCGTACTGGTCGAGGTGCTGCACGACGCGGCGGTACGGGTGCCGCCGTTCGGCGAGGACCAGGCGCGGTCGATGCTGGGCGAACTGCGCGGCCGGGCCCTGCTGGAGGGCGTGCGCGGTGGTCCGCCGGTGGATGTGGACGCGCTCGTCGAGGTCGTGCTGCGGGTGCAGCGGATGGCGCTGGAGCTGGGCGACGACCTCACCGAGCTGGACATCAACCCGCTGATGGTGCTGGGGCGGGGGCAGGGCGCGGTGGCGCTGGACGCGCTCGCCGTCTGCCGCTGACCGACCGCGCCGCCCTCGCCGCCCGCGCCCGACCCGCTCGCCCTCGCGGCCACTGCCGCACCCGCTACCGCGCTCATCACTGCGACCGCCCAGGAGCTGCCCCATGCCGTCCTCCCCCGAAGACACCGCCGAGTCCGCCGAGTCCGCCGACCCGCTCCATTCATTGGTACTCCACGCCACTGACAACGGCGTCTCCTGGATCACACTCAACCGGCCCGAGGCGATGAACGCCGTCACCCGGGAGCAGCGGGAACGCGTCATCGGCCTGCTCGCCGAGGCCTCCGCCGACCCGGCGGTCCGGGCGGTCGTCCTCACCGCCACCGGCCGCGGTTTCTGCGCGGGCGCCGACCTGCGCGGCGCCCCGGCGGCCGGCGAGCGGGTGCCGGGAGATGTGGCCCGGACGATCCGGCTCGGCGCTCAGCGTCTGATCGCCGCGGTCCTGGACTGCGAGAAGCCCGTCGTCGCGGCCGTCAACGGTACGGCGGCCGGCCTCGGCGCCCACCTCGCGTTCGCCTGCGATCTGGTGCTGGCAGCCGAATCGGCGAAGTTCATCGAGGTGTTCGTACGCCGCGGTCTCGTGCCCGACGGCGGCGGTGCGTATCTGCTGCCGCGGCTGATCGGCCCGCAGCGCGCCAAGGAGCTGATGTTCTTCGGCGACTCGCTCCCGGCGGCGGAGGCGGAACGCCTGGGGCTGGTCAACCGGGTGGTGAAGGACGAGGAGTTGGCCGGGACGGCGCGGGCGTGGGCGCAACGGCTGGCCGAGGGGCCGACCCGTGCGATCACCCTCACCAAGCAGCTCGTCAACGCGTCGATGGACACCGACCGGTCGACGGCGTTCGCCGCCGAGGCCATGGCCCAGGAGATCAACATGACGACGCAGGACGCCAACGAGGGCGTGGCGAGCTTCGTGGAACGGCGAGTGCCGAAGTACCGGGGGATCTAGCTCCGAGCGATCACGCGGGCGACAGGCCTCCGGTGTCCAGGTCCAGGTCGAACGGGTGCGGCAGCCTCAGAACCGCACCGAACGGGTGCGGACCGTCCACATGGGTGTAGCCCAGGTGACCCGGCTCGGAGAACAGGGTCACGCTGCCCTCGATCCGGTCGACGAGGAGATACAGCGGGGCACGGTACTCGGCGTAGCGTCGCCGCTTCACGACACGGTCGGTCTCCGCATTCGACTCCGACGTGACCTCCACGACGAGCAGGGTCTGATCGGGGAGAAGGGCCCCGCCCCCCTTCGCCAGTCCCTCGGGCACGACGGCGATGTCAGGGACGTACCAGTTCGACGAACCGGGCAGGTCCAGATTGCCCGAGCCTTCGACGCAGCCGAGTTCGTCCACGCGGTCCTCGATCTGCCGACGGACGACTCGGGCCGCCCGTTCGTGGTCCCAGGTCGGCGTCACGGGCTCGATGATCCCTTCGATGATCTGGGCGCGGTCCCCGCGGATCCGCTGCACCGCGAACTTCAGGGCGCGCTCGGAATCGATGCCCTGGCTGTAGTCGGGCGCACTGGTCATTGGGTGTGTCCTCCCGCTCAGCCGGTCCGACAACTCAGAGTAGCGGCCTGCGACCAGGTGCGGTCGCAGTCGCTCGCGCTCACCCCGGGGCCATGCGGCTGAGGGATCCCCAGGCGCGGTACTGCTCCTCGCGGGCCCGGTCCATCGCCAGGACGGCGTCGAACTGGAGGAGGCGCCCGGAGCCCCGCGCGCGCAGGTGGGGGATCACGGCCTGGGCGACCCGGCGCGCCCGTGCGAGGGAATGGGCAACGGTGACTTTCGGCAGTGTCGGGGCGCTCCCCGGCTGCGTACGGTCGTCCGGGTGGACAGAGTGATGATCAGCGGTGCGGTCCGGCGGGCCGTCGTCGCGCCGGGAAATCTTCTGGCCGTCGGTGCGGCGGTCTGTGTCGGGCTGAGCGCGGTCAGCCCGTGGTGGGCCCTGCCCGCCGCCGCGGCGGCGTTCTTCGCGGGCCGGGAGCCGGGAAGGACCGGGCCCACGGTCCTCGTGCTCGTCGCGGTGGTGGCCGGCGGAGTGGTGGCGGTGGCACTGGTGCCCTCCTGGCTGCTGATGGCGGGGCGGTTCGTCGCGGTGGTGGCGGTGGCCGCGATGCTGCCGTGGTTCGCGGGGCGCTTCTGGCGCCAGTACCAGGAGCTCGTCCGGGCGGGCTGGGAACGGGCGGGCCGGCTGGAGCGCGAACAGCGGCTCGTCGCCGAGCAGGCGCGGTCCCGGGAACGGGCCCGGATCGCCCAGGACATGCACGACGTCCTCGGGCACGACCTCAGTCTCATCGCCCTGTCGGCCGGTGCCCTCAAACTGGCCCCCGGCCTGGACGAGGCGCACCGGGCCGCGGCCGGGGAGATCCGGGCCCGCGCGGCCGCGTCGGTGGAGCGGCTCGGCGAGGTGATCGGCCTGCTGCGCGAGGAGGCGGACGACGAACCTCCGCAGCCGCCCGGCACCGGCATTCCCCGGCCGGTCGAGGAGGCCGCGGCCGCCGGGCTCGCGGTCGGCGTGCGGATCGAGGGGGACGCCGAGGCGCCGTCCGTCACCTCCACGGCACGGGCCGAGCCCAGGCCGCCCGGGGCGAGCGCCAGGACGGCCGCCGCCCCCGAGGCCAGGACGACGCAGGCGAGCAGTGGCCGCCCGGTCCGGGTTCTGCTTCCGGTTTCTCGTCTCATGGGATGTGAACCTAGAAGCGGCGAGGGGCCGCGGACCCGGGCCGAACGGCAGGGCCCACCCCTGACGAACGTCAGGGGTGGGCCCTGCCCGGGACGGCTGCCCGGGGCGGGTGGGCCCTGCCCGGGACGGCTGAGCCCCACTCGGGACTACGCAGCCGCGGCGTCCGCACTGCTCCGCACCCGCCAGAGCCAACCCGCACCGGCGAGCGTCACGACCGCCGTCGCCGCGATAGCCATCCAGTACTCGGACTGCGACGGATCGTTGGGGTAGCTGAAGAGGAACCAGGCGACGTTCATCAGCGAGGGCGCCAGCGCGGTCAGCGCGAAGCCGGTCCACTTCTGGCTCTTCGTCCAGTGCCGGGACCTGAACAGCACAACGGCTCCGGCGACCTTCAGCGCGAAGCCGAGCGGCACCCAGAGGTAGCCGAGACCGAAGGCGAGCACCGGCAGCAGCACCACGAGCCACGCGGGCGAGCGGCGCGCGGGCGTCTTCCCCGCCCCGGTGCCGGGACCGGCGACGGCACCCGGACCGGTGACGGCGCCGGGAGCGAGCCCGGGGCCGGACCCGGACTCCTGGAGCGCGGTGGCGGCGATGGTGCGCGGGTCACCCAGTTCGCGCAGAACGTCCCGGTCACTGCCGCCGGGCCGCTCGGCGAGCGCGATCTCGATGTGCTCGGCGAGATCGGCCACGAGCTCCTGCCGGCGGTCCGCCGGAAGCGCCGACGCCTCGCGCTCGACCGCCGCGAGGTAGTCCCGGACCAATTCGCTCCCGGCGCCGTTCCCGCCACTTCCGGCACTCCCGGCGCTCTGCGGCTTCTCGGTGTTCATCATTCGGTCTCTCCAGATACCTGCGGGTGCGTCTTCGGCGCGAGAAGGTGATCGACGGCATTCCGGAAAGCGGGCCATGTTCCCGTGAACTCCGCGAGCGCGGCGCGTCCGGCCTCGGTCAGCTCGTAGTAGCGCCTCGGGGGGCCCGAGGCGGACTCCTGCCAGGTGGTGACGACGAGTTGGTCCCGTCGCAGCCGCGACAGCAGCGGATACACCGTGCCCTGGCTGGTCGCCAGCGCCCCGGTCTCCTCCAGCTCCCGCAGCAGCTCGACCCCGTACCGCGCCCCGTCACGCATCAGGGCGAGTACGCAGTACTCCAGCACGCCCTTGCGGAGCTGGCTCTCGGCCTTGCTCGCAGAGCGGTTGCTCGGACCACCTGGTTCCATGCAATGCAATGTACCTTGCCGCGCACAGGCATGTCCAAGCTGCCGGTCCCCGGCCCTTCCCAACTGATGGGCCGTCAGTTCTAATCGAAGGGTGATGGGACACGCAGGCATGGCCGCCATCGCCGTCCGGTACCTCAGGTCCGTCGGCGCCGCCACCACCGCAGGGCCGGCACCGGTCGATGCGCTGCCGCGCCCGCATCTGCGAGCCGTCGCCGACAATGAGCGGCCGCCCGTCGACCCGGGCGAATTCCGCCGCGTGCTGGGGAGCTTCGCCAGCGGCGTCACCGTCGTCACCGCGCACGACCCGGACGACCCGCAGGGCCCGGCGGGCTTCGCCTGCCAGTCGTTCGCCTCGCTCTCCCTCGACCCGCCGCTGGTCACGTTCATGGTCGCCCGTACGTCGACGACCTGGCCGCGCATCGCGCGCGCCGGGGCCTTCTGCGTCAACATCCTCGGAGCGGACCAGGGCGCGCTGTGCCGGGGCTTCGCGGTGAGCGGCGCGGACAAGTTCGCGGGGGTGGCGTACGAAGCCGCCCCGGTGACCGGGTCGCCGCTGCTGGACTCCGTGGCGGCCTGGGTCGACTGCCGCGTCCAGGCCGTCCACACCGGGGGCGACCATCTGATCGTCGTCGGCCGGGTGGAGGCGTTGGGGGCGGCGGCTGACGGGGCCGATCCACTGCTGTTCCACCGGGGGGTGTTCGGGCGGTTCGGGCCGCTCGACGGGTGAGCGCGCACCGCGGCTCCGCCCCGTACCGCCCCGGTGGACCGGCTGTTCAGCCGAGGGGGTCGCGCGGAACGGCTTCGTGCAGCAGGTCCCGCAGCGCCAGTGCTGCCGGAAGCGGGGCGGCGGGCAGCGCGACATGTACGGTCCGGCGCGGGGCGAGGTCGCCCAGCCGGCAGACGGCGAGTTCGGCGGGGACCGCCCAGGTGGCGAGCGAGGGGACCAGCGCAACCCCCAGCCCGGCCGCCGCGTAGCCGAACTTGCCGGTCCACTCGGCGATCCTGGTGATCCGCTTCGGCTTGAACCCGGCCCGGTCGCACACCTCGGCAAGCATCATCGGCCGGTCGGCGGACACGTCCTGGAGCCAGGTCTCGTCGCGCAGTTCGCGCAGATCGATCGTCCCGGCCCCGGCCAGGCGGTGGTCGCGCGAGAGGACGACGAACAGCTCGTCCGCCAGCAGCACCTCCGTCGTGACGGTGTCGACCGACGGCAGACCGGACGGGTAGTCGCTGACCACGGCCAGGTCCAGCGCCCCCTCCGCCAGGCGCCGCATCAGCTCACCGGTCCGGCCCTCGGCCGCGACGACCTCGACCTCCGGCCTGGACCGCACGAACGCCCGCAGCGCGGCGGGCACCAGCGAGATGTTGGCCGTGGCGAACGCCCCCACGCGCAGCCGCCCGCCCCGCCCGGCATGGATCACGGCCATCTCGTGCTCCGCGCTCGCCAGCCGCGCGAGCACCTCCTCCGCGTGCCGGTGCAGTGCCTGGCCGGCCGGGGTCAGCCGTACGCCCCGGGCGAGCCGTTCGAAGAGCGGACCGCCCGCCTGTTTCTCCAATGAGGCGATGCGCCGGGACACCGCGGACTGCGTGTAGTCGAGCCGGACCGCGGCCTTCGTGAACGATCCGGTGTCGGCCACCGTCACCAGCAGACGCAGTGCGTCGATCTCGAACACATTCCTCCCATGCATGGCTCACATGCAATCTAGTCGCTGGTGGAATGCCTTGTCCGGCCCTAGCGTCGAGGAACGGGGCCGGTCAGCACTGCCGCCCCACGAACTTCCCCGTATCAACTCCCAGGAGGAGACGTGTCGTTACTGCCTTACACCGAGTCCGGGCGGGGCCGGTGAGCGCGGGAGCCGCGGTCTCGCTGCCCGCGATGCTGGCCGATCTGGAAGAGCTCGTGGTCTGTGAGTCCTTCTCGGCCGACCACCCGGCGCTGGCCCGCAGCGCCGAGGTCGTCGGCGCCCAGGGCGAGAGACTGCTGGGCCGGGCACCGGAGACGATCGTGATCGACGGGGTGCCCCATCTGCGGTGGACCTTCGGCACACCGCGGGTGCTGCTGGTGGGGCACCACGACACGGTGTGGCCGACGGGTTCGCTGGAAACACATCCCTGGTCGGTGGTCGACGGGATGGCCCGGGGCCCCGGGGTCCTCGACATGAAGGGGGGTCTGGTGCAGATGTTCCACGCGTTGGCCTCCCTGCCGTCCCCGGACGGCGTGTGCGTGCTGGTCAACGGGGACGAGGAGGTCGGTTCCCCGACCTCCAGGGAACTGATCGAGGAATCCGCGCGCGGCTGCGCGGCGGCCTTCGTGCTGGAGGCGTCCGCCAATGCGGAGGGCGCCCTCAAGACCGCCCGCAAGGGCACTTCGCGGTACGAGGTCGAGGTGCACGGCAGGGCCTCCCATGCCGGTCAGGAACCGGAGAAGGGGGTCAACGCGGCGATCGAGGCGGCCCACCAGGTCCTGGCCATCGCCGGTCTCGCGGCCTCGATGGGCCCCACCGGTTCGGTACTGGGGGACCCGACCGTCACGCCCACGCTGCTGTCGGCCGGCAGCACCCTCAACACCGTGCCCGCCCGAGCGAAGGTGTCGGTGGACGTGCGGGTGCCCACCACGGCGGCGCAGGACCGGATCGACGTCCTGATGCGGGAGCTGACCGCCCGGACACCCGGGGCACGGCTGCGCGTACTGGGCGGCAGGAGACGACCCCCGATGGAACCGGGCTCCTCCGCCGAACTGTTCGCCCTCGCCCGCGAGATCGCCGCAGAGCTGGGGCAGGAACCACTGCGGGGCGTCGCCGTGGGCGGCGCGTCGGACGGCAACTACACCGCGGGCGCGGGCGTCCCGACGCTGGACGGCCTCGGTGCCGTCGGCAGCGGCGCCCACGCGGACAGCGAGCATGTCGCGGTCGGGCAGATGGTCCCCCGTACCCGGCTGCTCGCCCGGCTGATCGCGCGGACGAGGGGATGACCCTCGCACCCCGCACGCGGTCCGGCCGCGGAAACGGCCGGACCGCGTCCGCATCCGGCGTACACACGAGGGAGAAGTCCATGGCAGAAGCACCGAACCTCCTGTCCGCGGAGGCCGCCGAACTGGCCTCCACCCACCGACTCGGCGCGCTGGAGGGCACGTTCGCCCCCAAGCGCCTGAACAGAGTGCTCTTCGCCCTCTACATCTTCACGACGCTCTACCTGCTGGCGATGCTCGTGATACCCGGCCTGCTGTTCTTCTGGTGGCTGCGCCGGAATCCGGACTTCAGCCGAAGACAGGCCGCCAAGCGTCTCCATCTGTTCGAGAACGGAATGATCGTGCACCCGCAGTCCGGCGACGGCATGGTCGTCATCCGCTGGGATTCCGTGCGGCTCTACCAGGACATCACCCAGAAGATCATCAACGGCATCCCCGGACCCATCGAGTACGCCTACTCCGCGGTGGGTCCGGGCCTTGCCAGCGCGAGGATCACGCACTTCTACGAAGGCCCCGAGACCTGGGGACCCCATATGCAGCAGGCCATTCTCCGCGCCCAGGGACCGGCGGTCCTGAAAACGGTCCTGGACGGCGAGACGGTCAACTTCGGGGACCTGTCGCTCTCCCGGACCGGCCTGACCGCCAGGGGGAAGGGCGACCTCTCCTGGTCCGACGTCCAGGAGATCCAGGTCGCGGCGGGCCGGGTCCGTGTCATGAGGACCGGCGGATCCGGCCTCTGGTGCGGCGTCGCGGTCAGCGACATCGCGAACCTCCACATCTTCCTGGCCGTCGCCGAGCGCCTCTCCGCCGCCCACGGCCCGGCAGCCTGAAAAGCCCGCCGTCAGCCGAGCCCGACGGCGGCGTCCGAGGGTTCCCGGACCCGGCGGATCACCAGCGCCATCAGCGCCGCCGTCGCGCACAGCGCCCCCGACGCGTACCAGACCATGTCGTACGAGCCGAACACATCGCGCGCCACACCGCCCAGGAACGCCACCAGCGCCGCCCCCGCCTGGTGGGAGGCCAGCACCCAGCCGAAGACGATGGCGCTGTCCTCCCCGTACTGCTCACGGCACAGGGCCAGCGTCGGCGGGACGGTGGCGACCCAGTCCAGGCCGTAGAAGACGATGAAGAACACCATCGGCGGATGCACCGACGGCGCCATCAGCATCGGCAGGAAGAGCAGCGAGACGCCGCGCAGCGCGTAGTAGACGGCGAGGAGCCGCCGGGCGTCGAAGCGGTCGGTGAGCTGGACCTCGCGACTCCGGCGGGGCGGGCTACGGCCAAGACGGTCACGGCGTGGGCGGAGTACGAGGGGGAGCAGAAGGCGCTGCGGCAGAAGGCGTCGAACCTCCAGGCGGCGAAGAACGGCAAGCCGCACAAGGCGGGCTTGCGAACCTTCGGGTACGCCGACGACTACGTGACCGTGGTCGAGGACGAGGCGGAAGCGATCCGCAAGGGTGCCGAGATGGTCCTTCAGGGCGAGACCCTGGCGTCTGTCGCCCGCTACTGGACCGGCCTCGGTCTGCTCGCTCCTCGCTCGTCTTCCGGCACGGCGAAGGACGAGGCCAAGGGGTGGGGCGTGGGCGGAGTGAAGAAGGTGCTCATCTCCCCTCGGTACATCGCTCAATCCACCTACCGAGGCAAAGTGGTGGGCGAGGGCCAATGGCCCGCGATCCTGGACGAGGCGACGCACTACGCCCTCGTGTCGGCACTGACGAACCCCGAGCGGTTCACGGGTGGTGCACGTACGGGCTCGGCCCCTCAGACCCTGCTCGCCGGACTGGCCGCGTGCGAACGCTGCGGGGAGACAGTGCGGGGTGGCATGTACCGAGGAACCCCGGTCTACCGCTGCGGACAGAAGCACGTACGCGTGCCCCGAGAGTTGGCCGACAAGCGAGCCGGTAACGCCGTCCTCGCGCGGATCGTCTTCCCCGACTTCCTGCCCTGGGTCCTCGCCGCTCGACAGGAGCAGGGAGACGACTCGGCCCACCTTCACCAGGAAGCGCAGACCCTGCGGGAACGTCTCGACGGGTTGGCCGTGGCCTACGCCTCGGGGTCCATCACCCTGTCACAGATGACGGCCGGTACCGAGGCGATCCGGGCCAGGCTCGACGAAATCGACGAGAAGCTGTCGGGTGTCACTGGCCTGCCCCCGATCGACCCCGTGGCGGGCGTTGCTGGCCTGATTCAGGACTGGCCGAACACTCCGCTCCCCGTCCGCCGGGCGTGGGTCAAGTTCGTCACCACGATCACGATGCACCCGAACGGCTTCAAGAAGGCGGCGAAGATGACCGTGGACGACTACATGACCGTGGAGTGGAACCACACCGCCGACAACGAACCGGATGCGTAGCCTGTCCCGCTCAACTCGGCCCCGCTCTCATCCGAGGGCGGGGCTTCGTCTTCGTCACGCCCGATCAGAAGGGCGGCGGCTCTTGCCCTGCTTCTGGGAGCCGGTCGGTCAAGCCGTCGTAGTCGAAGTCCACCGGCAAGGGAGCTGCGTACGCGTCTCCGAACCAGCGTCGACGCTGGCCCTCTTGCTTGACCTTGCCAAGATCTACGAAGGACAAGGTGGGGGCCGCAGGCCCCCCAAGAGAGCCAGCCCCTTCGTCTTCCTTCTGGGGGCCGCTCACGCGGCCCACCATCGCCGGCTGCTTGCGCTCTTCGTCCTTGACCTGTCGGCCCCCTGCGGGGGGCCGCTCTTCGCCTACCGGCTTGCTCTTCGCCGCTGGCTCCTCACTCCTACCGGCGTCGCTCTTGAAGGTATGTAGGTTGTATGGCTCCTCAGCCATACAACCTACCTTCGGCAGGGTGAGTCGGTAGACCACCGGACCATCCGGAATCTTGCCGGTCTTCGTGAGCCAGCCGGCCTTACGCAGCCTGCCCACGATCTTGTTGACCGTCTGTTCCGGAGCCTTTCCGCCGTAGCCAAGCTCTCTGGCGATCGTCCCGTTCGACGGGCAGACGTTCTCGCCCGTCTCGTAGTCCGCGTACAACGCCACGGCGACGCCGACCAACCCCCCTGCGCGCTTCATGTTCGAGCGCACCAGCGCACGACGCCATACGTGTTCCTGTATCTCGGGTTTCCCTTCTCCGACGACAACAGCGGCCCCGTCACCATCGCGCGGGGGAACCCGAAATGTACAACGCGTGGAGGGGGAAGGCGCTGGTCACTGCCTGTGAGGCGCCTCTCGAAATGAGGCCGCGTACGGGTCCACCCTCGCTGCGCTGGCGCGATGCCCCATCCAGACAACTCGCCTGACCACGATCTTGTGTTCGCCCTCCAGGTCACCGGCGCTGAGCTGGCGTAGGAGCACATCGAGCTGGCCAAGCAGGGCCGACTGTAACGCGACTACCTCGCGGTGGCGCGAGGAGATCCAGGGCAACTCCGATCTGGAATCCCTCTTCTTGGAAAGGTAGTTGACACCGGGAACATGTTGCTCGGCTTGTTGAGCGAGCCATACTGTGGCCAGGTGGCGACCTTCAACCAGCACAACCAGACAGTCGGCGTTCAGCACAACGCCGAGAACATGATCGTCGGAACGCCGATCTCGATGGCCGATCTTGCTGCTGGACTGAATGACATCCTGAGGCAAGTGCAACAGATGGAGCCACCCCTGCCCCCCGAGGTGCGGGCGGAGCTGGAAGCTGCACGCGACGCCGCAGCGTCTGGCGACACCTCAGATGTGCAAGGGAGAATGCAGCGACTTCTGGAGATGGGTGGACTGGCCACGGGTATTGGTAGCCAGATCGCCACCATGCTTGGGGCGCTGCTTGGTGGGTGAAAGCAGATTCGATCAGCAGAGTCAGTCTGTAGGTCAGCAGTTCAATGCTGATCGCCAGGAGTTCGCGGGGAAGTGGGTCAGCAACCAGTACATCGCTGACCTCGGCCAAGTGACTGTGAACTACCAGACCGACCACGTTGACTCTGCACGGCAACGCACCGCCGTCGACTTGTACGTGACGCTGGGGCAAGTTGTCGATCTCTCTCTCAGGTTTCGGGGTTCCGCAGAAGCCGGCAACGGTGCGAAGACTGAGATCGGCGAACTCCAGCAGATGGTCCACGAGGCGAGCACGCTCACCGGAGAGCTCCGGGCAGAGATGCGCAGGTTTCGCGCCGTGTCGAAGTCAGACGTATCAGTAGATCTAGCCGAGAAGATCGTCCTCTTGATTCTTACGTCCTGTGCGAGCGAGGCGAACGCCGCAGGTACACGGGTCACCGGCAAGACCATGGCGCCGCACGCGGTCCGCCACCTGAGAGAGCGACCCACTCCCGAGGCACTGAGCTCTCACTTGCGCCGCCTGCACCGCGAGTTCTTGCAGCAGGTCGTGAGGTCTTGAACGGCCCCGAAACCGTGGCGCGATCTCGGCCGGTAAGACTCGGCGGTCGAGCAAGGTCCTACAGAGGGTCATACCCCACCCCCTTCCGCCGTCGCCCTGTACGCCTGGCTGTGCGGACCGCCACCCGCCATGGACATGCGATCGACGTTGCAGCTTCCTGACCTGCGTCGTAAGTTTTTCCACGGAAAGACTTACATGATCACGGAAGGGAGAGCCGTGAAGCTTGTTGCCTACATCCGCGTATCCGGGGCCGGACAGGTCTCGGACGGCTTCGGCCTGGACGTACAGGAGAAGGCCGTCAAGGCGTGGGCCAAATCCAACGGGCACCGCATCGTTCACGTATCGCGCGATGAGGGCGTGTCCGGCGCAACCGAAGCGCTCGACCGTCAGGGCCTGTCGGAAGCTCTGCTGCTCATCAGAGAGGGCGGAGCAGAGGGGTTGCTGGTACCTCGGCTCGACCGGCTGGCGCGTGCGCTCACGGTGCAGGAAGCCACGCTTGCCGTGGTCTGGCACGACGGGGGGAAGGTCTTCACCACCGATGGTGGGGAGGTCCACCAGGACGATCCTGACGACCCGATGCGTACGGCCATGCGGCAGGTCATCGGCGTGTTCGCCGAACTCGATCGG
The DNA here is from genome assembly GCF_042882135.1 of Streptomyces sp. NPDC058240. NCBI lineage: Bacteria > Bacillati > Actinomycetota > Actinomycetes > Kitasatosporales > Streptomycetaceae > Streptomyces > Streptomyces sp. NPDC058240. The sequence goes on along the minus strand of NZ_JBHVWT010000003.1, from coordinate 78,021 downwards.
CGCATGGTGGTCAAGCGTCTCCGGGACGGGCGTACGGCCAAGGCGGCAGCCGGACGGAAGGCCGTCGGGGCGTACGCCTACGGCTTCCACGGTGGCGGAGAGGGGCGAGAGCGCGACGCGGCACCCAACCCCACGGAGCAGGCCGCACAGGCCCGCATACTCGAACTGAGGGCGGAGGGGATGAGCTACCGGGCCATCGGCGTGCAGCTCGACACCGAGGGCCTGCCCCCGCGCAGAGCCGCGAAGTGGAGCGCCATGACGGTTCGCTCCGTCTGCCAGAAGGCCGGGATCTCCTGAGACAGGCGCACAGCCGAGCGGTCAGGCCGCCAAGGCACGGACAAGCATCGTGCCCACGGCCCTGCCCTCTGGCGGGTCGATCAGAGACACGCACACGTCAGAGAAGCCGTGCCCCGTCAGGATGCGCCCCCACTCATCCGGGGTACGGTCGTGCCGCAGTCCGGCTTTGGCAGGCTTGGGCCCCTGGCTGCCTGGGGGCAAATGCGAGAATGCCAGGATGCCGCCCGGTGCCATACGCGAGCGGATCAGCGGGAGCAGGGTGTCCGGGTCGACGAACCACACGGCACCAAAGATCGAGAGCACGACATCGAATGTTTCGTCCGTCTCCTTCAGGAACGCCGTCGCCTCCGCCGTACGGAACTCAAGGCCCGGCAGACCGCCCCAGCGCTCCCGCGCGACCGTCTCGCGAGCGGGGGCGATGTCAACTCCTTGACCGGTCGCGCCAAGCGTCACGAGGTGCGCGAGGTTACTACCGCTCCCCGAGCCGAGTTCCAGCACCCGGCGTCCAACCGCAGGGCCCAGAACGCTCTCGTTCGGCCCATGATCGGCGTACTGGGTCCAGTTCAGCCAGGTCGTCTCACCCTTGGCGTTCACGGTCCTGCGCGGCTTACTGCCGACCGCGTACCTGTCCCAGGACTCAGCCAATGACATGCGGTGATCCTTTCCGGCATGAGGGGCCCACCTCCCAACGTACGGGGATGGGCCCCAACTCACGTGCTACTTACTACTACTTGGGCGAGTCGTGGCACCCGGCGTGGCACTGGTTGCAGTCGGCCGCGTCCTCCATGCCCCACAGGTCGGGGTCGATCTCGAACCCGGCCGCCTTGATGGCCCTGATCGTCTGCTCAAGAACGAGCGGGCCGCCGCTCTTGCGGTCGCGCCCGTCCCGCTTCGCCTTGTCGTCGCTGACGCACTGGACCCCGGCCGTCGTCCCCGGAAGCTCCGGAACGTGGTGGATGTACCGGCCGAAGTGCCGGCTGGTGAAGTGGTGGTACGGGATCGAGTCGAGCATGAACGAGTGCCATGCTTCGTCCACCTGCTCGGACGGGCCCATGAGAAGGTCCGGGTTCTCGCCGCACGTGACCAGGTAGGCGATGGCCTGTCCGAACTTGGCCTCTGCCAGTTCTCGCGTGTTCTCCGGGTTGCGGAGGAGGAGGGCCACCTCCCGCTCCCACACGTCCGGCGTGACGTACTCCTTCGGGTCACGGATCACTACTGCCGTGCTCATGCTGGCTTGCCTCCACGTAGTTGGGGTTCCGTGGTGCTCCGGTCATGTCGCCCACCCCTGCACCTGGGGCACAGGCACGGCGGCATCAGGCCAGTAGCGAGGGGTTCCCCGCCCTCCCCCTCGTACAGGGTTCGTGGCTCGGTCTGCGTGCCGTCGGCTCTCACCTTGTAAGCGCTGATGCGGATGGACATGGCGTCCATGTTCCGGACCAGTCATGACCATTGCGGCGACGTTCAGGGCGTCCCTTGGGCGTCATGTCGTCGTCACCCCGAGGGCGTCAAACCGGTGTCATTGGAGGCATGACGTGGCTACGCTCGGATCATGACGACTACCGGCGAGAGCGAGCGAATCCCCAACGACGTGCTGACCTCCGTACGCAAGTCGATGAACCTCAGCCAAGACGAGTTCGCCCGGGGCTTACGTGGCGCAGGCGAGGAGCTGGGGGAGCCGAACGACGCCTCCAAGCGACTCGTGCAACGCTGGGAGTCCGGGGAGACCAGGACATGCCGCCCGCTGTATGCGCGGGCACTGAAGCGGTTCACCGGCCGTACCCCTGAGTCGCTGGGGTTCGCGATCCCGTTGGCACGCGTCCACTCGGACGGGGCAGGAGGCCACGACATGGAGGCTGGGAAAGTCGGCACGGTTGACGCTGTCACAAGCCCGGAGCCGGAGCCGCAGAGCGAGTACGCGGGCATCTGGCTGTCCCGCTACGAGTTCTACTCGTCCAGCCGTGACGAGACGTTCGACTGCAAGCATCACGTCGTGATCGTCCAGCACGGCAACCGGCTGACAGCCCAGAGCCTGCCCGGAGCATCGACCAACCCGGACAGCCCGTTGTCCCTGGATCTCACGGTCGATCGGAACGTCGTCACCGGTACGTGGACCGAACAGACGGCGGCTGACGGGTACTACCAGGGCGCCCGGTACCACGGTGCAATTCAGTTGCTCATCGAGCCGACAGGCCGACGCATGGCAGGTAAGTGGGTCGGGTTCGGCAAGGACTTCGATGTGAACACGGGCCCGTGGGAGCTGCGCCTACTCGACCGATCGACAGGCCGCGCGAGCATCGAGCGGTACTCGACCACACCGCAGTGAGGGATCGGGGCGCTCCCTTGCGTGGAAACAGCGGGAGCCGCCCCGTGCGGGCGCCTGGCGCCGAGTCCGCCCCGACTGCTCAAGCTGGCGGGTGCGCAAGATCGACCGATTCCGAGGTACCCCAAAGCATCACCAGCCGAACTCCGTGTTGAGCGGGTCGATGAGGAGGCCGGGGAGGGAGTTGAAGGCGGCGCCGCCGATGATCGTCACGAAGGTGACGACGGCGACGATCCAGGCGCGGTGAACACGTCGGCGGGAGGGGCGGCCGGGGGGTGCGGGGATGGCCTGCCGGTCGTCGTCCCGGGCGGCGCTTTCGGTTGTCTGGGTCACGTCACTCAGCATCGGGCCACGGCACACCCCCTCACGAGTGGCCCGAGGGACACCCTTCGCAGGAATCGGGCCACCGGGATCGTCGCCCCGCGGTCCGGACGGGCGGGCCGGTGTGCGCGTACGATCGCCAGTCGGCCGACGGGCCGGGCCCGCCGGCCTCGTCACGCACCGATCCGGGGGATTCCATGCAGTGGGCAGCACGCCAGCACTTCCACCACCGCTCCGCGCTGATGCAGACCTGGGGCGCCGTACTGCTGCTCATCGCCTGTGCCCTGTGGGTCTGGCTGGGCTTCCTGCTGGCGGACCCGCAGGGCATGTACTGCTACCGCGGCATGTCGTCGGTGTGCGAGGTGGAGAGCGACGTACCGAAGCAGCTGACCGTCCTGGGTATCTCCGCGCCCCTGTCCGTCCTCGGTGCGGGGTTGCTCGTCGCCGGCAGTGTGCGCAGGCAGACCAGCGCCCATGTCTTCGAGGTCATCGAGATGCAGAAGTCCGAGGAACGCAGCCGGGCGAAGTAGCCAGGACCGTCACCGCCCAGGCGAACCCCGCCCCCACCGCGTACCAGAGCAGATCGGGTGCGCCGAAGGTCGAGCCGAGCACCAGCCGCGCCACCGTGCTGTGCCGGGAGAGCTCCGCGGGCACCCCGGTCAGTTGCAGCAGCTCCACCGCCCAGCTGAACGCCAGCGCCGTCCCGGCCCGGACGGCCGGCCGCGCGCCGGGCGCGATCACGGCGACCAGGGCGCAGATCAGCACCGTGTAGAGCGCGTCCCCGGCGTACTTGGCGAAGGCGCCGTCCGCGAGTGCCCTGACCCCGAGCCCGGCGAGGACGGTCAGCACCGCGGCCCCGGCCGCGACCGCACGTGCGCGCGGGCCCGTCCGGGGCGCGGCCACCGGCCCCCCGCCCCCGGTCACGCGATCCGCTCCAGCCGGCTGATCGGCCGGGCCACCAGCAGTACCGCCACCACCACCATATTGATCACCGCTCCGGCCAGCAGCACCTCGGGCGCCCCCACCTGGTCCGCGACCGGTCCCGCCAGCGCCCGGCCCGCCGCCAGCATCAGCAACGAGCCCGCCACGTCGTACGCGTGCAGGCGGTTCAGCGCCTCGGGCGGCACATGGGTCTGGACCGTCGTCGACCACATCACCAGCCAGAACGCGAACGCCGCACCCGCCACGAACTGCCCCGCCCCGAGCGCGGGCACCGGCAGCCCGAGGCCCAGCACCAGCAGGTTCACACAGACCCCGGTCAGCGCGACGGCCCCGGCCGCGAGCGGTCGGCGGGGCCTCAGGCGCAGGGCGAGCAGCCCGCCGACGACGCTGCCCGCGCCGTTCACCGCCATCATCACGCCGTACGTCCCCGAGCCGTGCGCCTCGGTGACCTCGACCGCGGTGAGCGGCAGCATCGGGCCGAGCACCATGAAGCCGTACACCGTCCAGATCGCGATCACCCCCCACAGCCAGCTGCGGGCCCGGAACTCCCGCCAGCCGTCGACCAGTTCGGCGACGAAGCCGCCGCGCTGCGCGTCGTCCGACGGGCCCGGGGCGAGCCGCAGCAGGAACAGGCAGAGGCCGGAGACCAGGAACGTCGACGCGTTCGCCGCGTAGACCGCCCCGGCGCTGGCCAGCCCGACGAGCATGCCCGCGAAGGCCGGACCCGCCATGGTCATCAGCGCCTCGGAGACCCTCAGCACCGCGTTGCCCCGCTGCACGTCCGAGGCCACCCGGGGCACGGTCGAGGCGACGCCCGGCTGGAAGAGCGCGGCGCCCACCCCGGCCACCGAACTGAGCGCGTACACCACCCACAGCGGCGGGTTCCCGGTGGCGAAGGAGAACGCCAGCACCGAGGCCCCGACCAGCCGCAGCGCATCCGCGATGATCATCATCCGGCGGGGGGTGAACCGGTCGGCCAGTACGCCGCCGAAGAGCACGAAGAGCGCCAGCGGCCCCATCCAGGCCGCGAGCGCGAAGCCCACCGAGGAGTGCGGCCGGCCGGCCCCCAGCAGTCCCGCGGTGAGCGCCACCGGGATCATGCCGTCCCCGAAGAGCGCGGCGGTGCGGGCGACGAAGAAGAGCCGGAAGTTACGGTTCCAGAGCCCTTCCGACCGGCCGTCGCCCAGGCCGTCGCCGAGTCCGCCATCCCTCGCGCTCAAACTGGGGGAACCGGGCAAAAGGGGCTGCACACCATCGCGTTCGACGGCGGGAATGCGCGGGTGCTCCGCTGACTTTTCCTTCACAGGAGTGACATGTATCAGGCTTGAGGTCTATACCACTAGGGGTGAAGGGAGTCCGCCAATGCCGCACCGAATCGCCGTCCTGGCCCTCGACGGGCTGCTCCCCTTCGAACTGGGCATCCCCCAGCGGATCTTCGGCCGCGCGTTCGGCATCGAGCCGCACAACGAGGGCCGCAGTCTGTACGAAGTCGTGACCTGTTCCGTCCGCCCGCCGGGCCCGGTCCGTACCGACGCGGACTTCACGATCACCGTCGAGCGCGGGCCCGAGGCCCTGGCCACCGCCGACACGGTGGTGATCCCCACCAGTTACGAACTCGGCCCGGTCCACTCGGAGGGCAGGCTCACCGAGGAGCTGGCCGCCGCGTTCGCCCACATCAGGCCGGGGACCCGGATGGTCTCGATCTGCACGGGCAGCTATGTGCTGGCCGCCGCCGGATATCTCGACGGGCGCCCCGCCACCACCCACTGGTGGCACGCCGACCACTTCCAGCAGCTCTTCCCCGAGGTCCGGGTCGACCCGGACGTCCTGTTCATCGACGACGGGGACGTCCTGACCTCCGCCGGGGTCGCCGCCGGGATCGATCTCTGCCTGCACATCGTGCGCCGCGACCACGGCACCGCCGTCGCCAATGACGTCGCCCGCCGCACGGTCGTGCCCCCGCACCGGGACGGCGGGCAGGCGCAGTACATCCAACGCCCGGTGCCCAAGAACCGGTTCGCGACCACGACCACCGCGCGCACCTGGGCGCTCGGGCGGCTGGAACGGCCGATCCTGCTGCGCGACATGGCGCAGCAGGAGTCGATGAGCGTGCGGACCTTCACCCGCCGGTTCCGGGAGGAGGTCGGGGTCAGCCCTGTCCAGTGGCTGACCCGGCAGCGGGTCGAACGGGCCCGGCACCTGCTGGAGTCGACGGACCTGTCGATCGACCAGGTGGCACGGGACGCGGGTTTCGGGACGCCCACGTCGCTGCGGCAGCATCTCCAGGCGGCGCTGGGGGTGTCCCCCACGGTGTACCGGCGCACGTTCCGCGCCGGGCGGGTCTGAGGGGGCGCGTCCGGAAGGTCAGAACACCAGCACGCCCCGTGCCACCCGGCCGTGGTGCGCGTCGTCCGCCGCCTTGGCGAAGTCCTCCACCGGGTAGGTGGTGGTGACGAGTTCGTCCAGGAGCAGCCGGCCCTCCCGGTACAGCTCCGCGTAGAGCGCGATGTCCCGCTGCGGGCGCGAGGAGCCGTACCGGCAGCCCAGGATCGACTTGTCCAGGTACATCGACGAGACGAGGAACGACGCCTCCGCCGTCGCCGCCGGAACGCCCAGCAGGATCGCCTGGCCGTGCCGGTCCAGCAGGTCGATCGCGGTACGGATCAGTTCCGTACGGCCCACGCACTCGAAGGCGTGGTCGGCGCCGCTCGGCAGGATCTCCCGCACGCCGTCCGCCGACGTCAGGAAGTGCGTCGCGCCGAACCGCCGGGCCACCGCCTCCTTCGCCGGGTTGGCGTCGACGGCGACGATCGTCAGCGCGCCCGCGATCCGGGCACCCTGGATCACGTTGAGCCCGATACCGCCGGTGCCGATCACCACGACCGTGTCGCCCCGGTCGACCTTCGCCCGGTTGAGGACGGCTCCGACGCCCGTCAGCACCCCGCAGCCGATCAGGGCCGCGGAGGTCAGCGGGATGTCCGCCGGGATCTTCACCGCCTGCACGGCCTTGACCAGGGTCCGTTCGGCGAAGGCCGAGTTGGACGCGAACTGGTAGTACGGCTTCCCGCGCCGTGCGAACGGCTGCCCCGGCCTCCCGATCGCCTTGCGGCACATGGTCGGGCGCCCCCGGTCGCACTGGGCGCACGCCCCGCAGTTGGCCAGCGTGGACAGCGATACGTGGTCGCCGGGCGCCACATGGACGACGCCCGCGCCGACCGCCTCGACCACGCCCGCGCCCTCGTGCCCGAGCACCACCGGCGCCGGGAACGGGATCGTCCCGTCGATCACCGAGAGGTCGCTGTGGCACAACCCGGCCGCGGCCACCGCCACCAGCACCTCGCCGGGACCCGGATCGCGTATCTCCAGATCGTCGACGACCTCGGTCCGCTTGCCGTCGAAGACGACGCCTCTCATCTCGGCTCCCTCGGTAGGCCGAGCACCCGCTCGGCGATGATGTTCCGCTGGATCTCGTCCGAGCCGCCGTAGATGGTGTCGGACCGGGTGAACAGGAACAGGCGCTGTGCCTCGTCGAGTCCGTACGGTGCCTTCGCCGACCAGTCGTCCGGGCCGACGGCCGCCGCCGCGCCCCTGACCTGCACGGCCAGCTCGCCCAGGCGCTGGTGCCAGCCGCCCCAGAGCAGTTTCGCCACACTGGGCGCGCCGGGGTCGCCCGTGGAGCCGAGGGTGCGCAGGGCGTTCCAGCGCATGGTCCGCAGCTGGGCCCACTGCCGTACGAGGCGTTCGCGCAGGACCGGGTCGGTGACGGCGCCGCTGTCGACGGCCGCGCGGACCACCCGGCCGAGTTCGGCGGCGAAGCCGATCTGCTGGACGAGCGTGGAGACGCCGCGTTCCAGGGCCAGCAGGCCCATGGCGACCGTCCAGCCGTTGCCCTCGCCGCCGACGCACTCCTCGGCGTGCGCCCCGTCGAAGAAGACCTCGTTGAACTCGCTGGTCCCCGACATCTGACGGATCGGCCGCACCTCGATCCTGCCGGGCTGGTCCATCGGCACCAGCAGGAACGACAGGCCGTGGTGGCGGCGGGAGCCGGGCTCCGTGCGGGCCAGCACGAAGCACCAGTCGGCCTCCTTCGCCAGTGACGTCCAGATCTTCTGCCCGGTCACCCGGTGGCCGCCGCGGCTCCGGTCGGGCACCGCGGCCGTGCGCACCGCGGCGAGGTCCGATCCGGCGTCCGGCTCGCTGTATCCCTGGCACCAGAGCGCGTCGCCGCGTGCCACGGCGGGCAGGAAGCGCCGCTGCTGTGCCTTGCTGCCGTAGGCGATCAGGGTCGGGGCGAGAAGGTTCTCGCCGATGTGGCCGACCCGGGCGGGGGCGTCGGCGCGGGCGTACTCCTCGGCCCAGACGACCTGCTGGGTGAGGCTCGCCCGGCGGTTGCCGTGGCCGGCGCCGCGGTTCTCCCAGCCGAGGCCGATCCAGCCGTCGCGGCCGAGTTCGCGCTCCCATTCCCGGCGGATCGCGACGCCCTCGTGCTCGCTGCCGGGGCCGCCGGTGCCGGCCGCCGCCGCGTACGCCCCGACGAGGTGCGCTTCGAGCCAGGCACGGGCTTCCTCGCGGAACGCGGTGTCGTCGGGGCCGAAGCTGAAGTCCACGGTGCCTCCTGACTGTTGCCGCTCACCATCGAGCCCGTCCGGGGCGGAGCCCCGGCGGGCGGGGCTCACGCGTTCGGCCGCGCCTTCGCCGCGGCCGCCGCGGCCATCTCCTCCAGTCGCGCCAGCATCGGCATCGGGTCCGTGCCCACCGTCCCCGGCAGGAAGTCCGCGATCCGCTCCGGGGTCCACGCCCCCTCCACGTAACCGGCCCGCAGCTCCCTCGGCTGGGCCCAGACCGCGATCTTCGGCCCCGCGACCGTGTACACCTGGCCGGTGATCTTCTCCTGGCGGGCCCGTTCGCTGAGCAGGTAGACGACGAGCGCGGCCACGTCCTCCGGCTCGCCGATCTCCTTGAGTTCCATGGGGACGTTGGCGGACATCCGGGTCCGGGCGACCGGGGCGACGGCGTTGGCCGTGACGCCGTACTTGTGCAGGCCGAGCGCCGCGCTCCGCACCAGCGAGATGATCCCGCCCTTCGCGGCGCTGTAGTTGGCCTGGGCGACGCTGCCCTGGTGGTTGCCGCTGGTGAAGCCGATCAGGGTGCCGCCGCCCTCCTGCTTGCGCATCACCGCCGAGGCGGCCCGGAAGACGGTGAAGGTGCCCTTGAGGTGGGTGGCGACCACCGGGTCCCACTCCTCCTCGGACATGTTGAACAGCATGCGTTCCCGCAGGATCCCGGCCACGCAGACGACCCCGTCGATCCGCCCGAACCGCGCGAGCGCCGTGTCCACGATGCGCTGGCCGCCCGCCATCGTGGAGATGTCGTCGGCGACAGCCACCGCCTCGCCGCCCGCCGCCTCGATCTCCTTGACGACCGACTCGGCCACCTCGCTGCTCGGCTCGCCGCCCCCGATGGAGACGCCGTAGTCGTTGACGACGACCCTCGCCCCCTCGGCCGCCGCCGCGAGCGCGACCGCCCGCCCGATGCCGCGACCGGCACCCGTCACGGCCACCACCTTGCCTGCCAAGAAGTTCCCCATGCCCGGCCCCTTCCCGCGGTTTCTGACGGACCGTTAGATTTTATGGGCCATCAGGTCCACGAGCACAAGCCCCAGGAGGCGCCATGTCACTGCCGGCCGAGTTCCACGACATCGCGAAGCGGGTCAGCAACTGGGGCCGCTGGGGTGCCGACGACGAGATCGGGACGCTCAACCTGATCACCGACGCCGTGGTGCGCGAGGCCGCGGCCACCGTCCGCACCGGTCTGCGGATCCCGCTCGCGCTCGCCCTCCAGCAGGACGGCGTACAGAGCGGGCTGATCCCCGGGCGGATCAATCCGCTGCACACCATGGTCCAGATCAACCAGGAGCTCTTCGGCCCCGGCACCGTCGCCACCAGCGACGACACGGCGGTCCTGAGCCTGCAGACGGCCACCCACTGGGACGCCCTCACCCATGCCTCGCACTCGGGGAAGATCTACAACGGCCGCCCTGCCGCGACGATCACCGCACACGACGGCGCCCGGTTCAGCGGGATCGACAAGGCGCCGCACATCGTCTCGCGCGGGGTGCTGCTCGATGTGGCGCGCGCCCTCGGCACGGACCGGCTGCCCGGCGACCACGCCGTCACCCCCGAGGACCTGGCCGCGGCCGAGGAGCTGGCGGGGGTGCGGGTCCGGTCCGGAGACATCGTGCTCGTACGGACCGGGCAGGTGCAGGTCTATCTGGCGGGCGACAAGCAGGCGTACGGCTACCCCTCGCCCGGCCTGTCGATCCGGACGCCCGAGTGGTTCCGCGCGCGCGATGTGGCGGCGGTCGCCAATGACACCCTGACCTTCGAGATCTTCCCGCCGGAGATCGACGACCTGTGGCTGGGGGTGCACGCGCTGGACCTGGTCGAGATGGGCATGCCGCAGGGCCAGAACTGGAACCTGGAAGCACTGTCCACAGTCTGTGCGCAGGAGAAGCGGTACGCCTTCCTGCTCTCCGCGATGCCGGAACCGTTCGTCGGTGCGACCGGCACCCCGGTCGCACCGGTCGCCATCCTCTGATCCGGCGTCCCCGAGGGGACCGGCCGGCGCCGCACAGCGGCCCGGAACAACTGCTTTAACCTTTATGCAAGATGCGTAGCGACCTGCGACGCCTTGCGCGCATCGCGGTCCGTGCCCTTCGCGCCCTGCGCGCCGGAGTGCAGTGGCCGCTGGATCAGCGGCGCGCTCCGGTCGACCTCGCACCAGATGCGCTTGCCCGCACCCTCGGGCTGCCAGCCCCAGCGGTCGGCGAGGCCGTCGACCAGCTCCAGACCCCGGCCGTTGGTGTCCTCGCCCGCCGCATGGCGCTGCTGCGGCGGGCGACAGCTGGTGTCGGCCACCTCGACCCGGACGGTCCCGGCCGCACCGGCCGCGCCCGTCAGGCCGAACAGCATGCGCAGCACGGCCGGACACCCGGTGTGCACCACCGCGTTGGTGACCAGCTCCGAGATCAGCAGGATGAGCGTCTCGGCCAGCGGCTCGTCGTCCCTTATCCCGGACCCGACCAGTCTCGACCGGGCCCATCTACGGGCCCGCCCGACCTCCGCGGGATCCGGCCCGACCTCCAGCTGAACCTGAAGCACCTGCACCGCTCACACCATCCGAACCGGCGGACACATCGCCTCGCGCCTCCTCAGGATCACGGAACGTGATTCCCCTGCGAGACAGCATGGTTGACGTACAGTCACCGCAACAAGCGCTTCGGGCATATTCCAGCGCGAAGGAGTACGCGTAGTGCATACTGTGCGACGCGCGCTGCGGGAACTCGAACAGAGGTGCACCGAGGCGGCGGGAGCCGCCTCCCGGGCACGACCGGCGCTTCTGCCTGGAACGCGAGCAGGGCACCTCTTCCGGTCCGGAGTCGCCGCACGGGCAACACCCGGATCACCCGGTTCCAGTTCCTGTCGCATCCAACGGAGCGTACCCGAGCCCGGCGCCGACTCCGCCCCGTGACGGAAGACGTGAAGGGCGCGGGCCGGAGCCCGCGCCCGCCGACTGCACTGCGTAACTCCGCAGCGTGAGGCTCCTACCTCTGCCTGTCACATTCATGCGCCGGGCATTCGCCCGCTTCCGGGCGCCCGAAGCCTGCACGGAACCCGTCCGGCTTCAGAACAGGTCCCCCGCAAGCACCTCCTCGGCCGCCGCCGCCGTCAGCCACTGCCCGGACCGCAGCCAGGCCCGTTTGAGGTGCAGGTGAACATCTGATTCCCAGGTGAAGCCCATGCCGCCGTGCACCTGGAGGCAGTCCCGCGCGTTGCGGACCGCCGCTTCGTCGGCGAGCAGCTTGGCGCCCGCTATCTCGACCGGGTCCGCGGTGACGGCCGCCGCGTACACGGCGCAGCGGGCCAGCTCGGTGCGGACCAGCATCCCGGCGCACAGGTGTTTGACCGCCTGGAAGGACCCGATCGGCGATCCGAACTGTTCGCGCGTACCGGCGTGTTGGACGGCCATCTCGGTCGTCCGGGCGGCACTGCCGAGCTGTTCGGCGGCGGCGAGCAGGGCCCCCTCGTCGCGCAACCGCTCGCCCCCGGGCAGCGGCTCGCCGGCCTCCACGGGGCCCGCGATCCGCCACAGCGGCGTGAACGGGTCGAGCGAACGTACGGGGTCGGCCGCGTCCCGTAACCGCGCGGCGCCCCGCAGCGCGCCGCCGGACACCCGCGATGCGCCCCCGGGGCCGAGAACGAGCAGCGCGTCCGCCTCCCCCAGGTGTGCCACCGGCTGCCCCGGGTCGAGCACGGCGACCACCGCCTCGCCCTGCGCCGCGCCCTTCACCGGACCGGCCGCGAGATGGGTGGCGATCAGCGGCCCCGGCAGCAGCGAGCGCCCCACCTCCTCGAAGAGGAGGACCGATTCGGGCAGCCCCAGGCCGACACCCCCCTCCGCCTCCGGCAGCCGCAGCGCGAAGAACCCGGCCTCGCCGAGCTCCCGCCACAGCGCCCGGTCGATACTGGTACCGGCGTCGAGCGCGGCCCGCATCCGGTCCCTGCCGAAGCGCCCGGCGAGGAGTTCCCGCACCCCCGCCCGCAGGGCCCGCTGGTCGTCCGAGAGCTGGAAGTCCACAGTCCGCTCACCGCCCCTTCGGCAGGCCGAGAATCCGCTCGGCGACGAGGTTCCGCTGGATCTGCGAGGTACCGGCCGCGATGGTGTACGAGAGCGAGGAGAGCCGGTCCAGCACCCACTCCCGGTCCAGATCCGCGCTGTCCGCGCCGAGCACCTCGGCAGCCGCCTCGTACAGCTCCTGGCGGGCGTGCGAGTACCGCAGCTTGAAGACCGAGCCCCCGGTCCCGGGGACGCCGCCGGTGCGCTGCGCCTCGCTGACGTTCCACTGGGTGAGCCGCCACAGCGCCCGGAATTCGGCGTTCAGCCTGCCCAGTCTGCGGCGCAGGACCGGGTCGTCCCAGCGTCCGCCGCGCCGGGCCTCGGCCGCCAGTGCCGCCAGGGTGCGGCGGCAGGCGACGACCTCGCCGACGAACGCCGTACCGCGCTCGAAGGAGAGGGTGACCATGGTGACCCGCCAGCCGTCGTTCTCCGCGCCGACGCGGTGGGAGACCGGCACCCGCACCTCGTCGAGGAACATCTCGGCGAACTCGGTGGACCCGGCGAGGGTGCGCAGCGGGCGGACGGTGACCCCGGGCGCGTCCATCTCCATCGCGAGCCAGCTGATCCCCCGGTGCTTGGGCGCCGCCGGGTCCGTACGCACCAGCAGCTCGCACCAGTCGGCGACCTCCGCGTGCGAGGTCCAGATCTTGCTGCCGCTCACCACGTAGTGGTCGCCGTCGCGCACCGCCCGGGTCCGCAGCGCGGCGAGGTCCGAACCGGCTCCGGGCTCGCTGAACCCCTGGCACCAGATCTCGTCGCCGCGCAGCACCGGCGGCAGCCAGCGGGCCCGCTGTCCGGCCGTGCCCTCGGCCGCGATCGTCGGGCCGGCGTGCAGCAGCCCGACGAAGTTCGCGCCGACGTACGGGGCCCCGGCCCGCTCCGTCTCCTCCAGGAAGATCAGGTACTGGGTCGGGGTCGCGCCCCGGCCGCCCGCGTCGACGGGCCAGTGCAGACCCGCGTAGCCCGCGTCGTACAGCATCCGCTGCCAGGCCGTGTCGTACGCGCGGCGCCCCGGCCAGTCGTCGGGGCCGGGCTTCGCGGGCAGTCGGGGGAGCACGGCGGCCAGCCACTCGCGCAGCCGCGCCCGGAACTCTTCTTCCTCCTCCGTGTACGCGAGGTCCATCGCGCGCCTACTTCTCGCGGTCCCGGTCCAGGTCCAGACCGAGCATCCGGATGGCGTTTCCGCGCATCAGTTTGTAGACGGTCTCCTCGTCCAGCCCCTTGACGTGGTCGAGGGCGACCTCCTTGGTGTGCGGGAAGGTCGAGTCGACGTGCGGGTAGTCGGTCTCGAAGGTGGCGTTGTCCCGTCCGACGACGTCGAGCGAGGCGACGCCGTGCTTGTCGCGGAAGAAGCAGCAGAACATCTGCCGGTAGTAGTACGTGGACGGCGGCTCGGGGATCAGATCGCGCACCCCGCCCCAGGCCCGGTGCTCCTCCCAGACGTCGTCGGCGCGCTCCAGGGCGTACGGGATCCAGCCCATCTGGCCCTCGCTGTACGCCAGTTTCAGCCGGGGGAACTTCACCAGGACCCCGCTGAACAGGAAGTCCATCATCGAGGCCATGGCGTTGTTGAAGGAGAGGCTGGCCTGTACGGCGGGCGGGGCGTCCGGTGACGCGGCGGGCATCTGCGAGCTGGACCCGATGTGCATGTTCACGACCGTGCCGGTCTCCTGGCAGACGGCGAAGAACGGGTCCCAGTAGCCGGTGTGGATCGACGGCAGCCCGAGGTAGGTGGGGATCTCCGAGAAGGTCACCGCCCGCACCCCGCGCGCCGCGTTCCGCCTGATCTCCGCGACGGCCAGGTCGATGTCCCAGAGCGGGATGATGCAGAGCGGGATCAGCCGCCCGCCGCTGTCGCCGCACCACTCCTCCACCATCCAGTCGTTGTAGGCGTGGACGCAGGCGAGCGCGACCTCCTTGTCGTGCGCCTCGGCGAAGGTCTGGCCGCAGAAGCGCGGGAAGGTGGGGAAGCAGAGGCTCGCCTCGACGTGGTTGAGGTCCATGTCCTTGAGCCGCTCGGCCGGGTCCCAGCAGCCGGGCCGCATCTCCGCCCGGGTGATCCCCTCCAGCGTCATGTCGTCGCGGTCGAAACCGACGGCGGCGATGTTGCGCTTGTACGGGAACTTCAGGTCCTCGTAGATCCACCAGTCGGTCGGCGGGCCGTCCGGATCCATCGTGATGACGTACTTGCCGCCCGTGTACGCCAGCTCTCCGATGCCCGCGGTGAGCGGCTGCGGGCCACGCTCGCGGTACTTGGCGGGCAGCCAGGTCGAGAAGAGGTGCGGCGGCTCGATCACATGGTCGTCGACGCTGACGATCCGAGGCAGTTCCGTCATGGTGTCCCCTTCGGCGCGCTCGTTTCTGATGACCCGTCAGATTGACGTCGCCCTCAGGCTAGCCCCGCACCCCTGGACCGACAAGGCGCGGCGCTCTACGCTCTCCGCACTATCTGACTGTCCGTCAGCTGTGAGGGGTTCGCCGTGACCGAGACCGCGCACGCCCTGGGTGCATCGGGCACCTTCTGGGAACTCGTCGAACGCCGGGCCGGCCTGACCCCGGACCGCCCGTTCCTGATCCAGGACGACCGCACCCTGACCTTCGGCGAGCTGCGCACCCGCGGCGAGCGGGTCGCGGCCGGGCTGTGGGAGATGGGCGTGCGCCCCGGCGACGTCGTCGCCTGGCAGCTGCCGACCCGGATCGAAACGGTGCTGCTGTCGTTCGCGCTGACCCGGATCGGGGCCGTGCAGTCGCCGGTCATCCCGTTCTACCGGGACCGCGAGGTGGGGTTCGCGCTGCGCGAGTCGAAGGCGGAGTTCTTCGCCGTACCGGGCACCTGGCGCGGCTTCGACCACACGGCGATGGCCGGACGGCTGGCGACGGACCGGCCGCCGGTGGTGTTCGAGGCATATGCCTCGCTGCCGGACGGCGATCCTTCGGTGCTCCCGCCGCCGCCCGCCGACGGGACGGCGGTGCGCTGGATCTACTGGACCTCGGGCACCACCTCCGACCCGAAGGGGGTGCTGCACACCGACCGCAGCCTGATCGCGGGCGGCTCCTGCCTGGCCCACGCGCTGCGGCTGTCGGCGGACGACATCGGTTCGGTGGCCTTCCCGTTCGCCCATGTCGGCGGGCCGGACTACGCGGTGATGCTGCTGCTGTACGGGTTCCCCGCGGTGCTGTTCGAGCACTTCGCGATGGAGGACGCGCTGGCGGAGTACCGGCGTCACGGGGTGACGGTCGCGGGCGGGTCCACGGCGTTCTACTCGATGTTCCTGGCCGAGCAGCGCAAGGTCCCGGGCCGGAAGGTGATCCCGACCCTGCGGCTGCTGGCGGGCGGCGGGGCGCCGAAGCCGCCGGAGATCCACCACGCGGTGGTACGGGAGATGGGCGTCCAGCTCACCCACGGGTACGGCATGACCGAGGTCCCCATGATCACGATGGGCTCCCCCGACGACACGGTGGAACACCTCGCCGAGACGGAGGGGCGTCCGCCCAAGGGCATGGAGATCCGGATCACCGACGAGGACGGCAAGCCGCTGCCGTACGGCACGGACGGCGAGGTGCGGCTGCGCGGGGAGGCCGTCTGCGCGGGCTATCTGGATCCGGCGGCGTCCGCGGCGGCGTTCGACGCGGAGGGCTTCCTGATCACCGGCGATGTCGGCCACGTCAGGGAGAGCGGGCATCTGGTGCTCACCGGGCGGCTGAAGGACATCATCATCCGCAAGGGCGAGAACATCTCCGCCAAGGAGATAGAGGACCTGCTGCACCGGCACCCGGACGTCGGGGACGCGGCGGTGATCGGGCTTCCGGACCCGGAGCGCGGCGAGCTCGTCTGCGCGGTCGTGGAGCAGCCGGCGGGCGCCGCGCCGCTGACGCTGGCGGGGGTCGCGGGGTATCTGCGGGCCGAGGGGCTCTCCGTGCACAAGCTGCCGGAGCGGCTGGAGGTGGTGGCGGCGCTGCCGCGCAACGAGGCTCTGCGGAAGGTGCTGAAGTACCGCTTGCGCGAGCAGTTCGCCTGACGGGGTGCGGGGGTGCAGGGCGGGCCCCCGCACCCCCCGTGGTCCTACGCGTCCGGGGCGAACACCGTGAAGTAGTCGGCGAACGCCGACACCGCCTCGTCCTCCGTGATCCTGCCGTCCTGGTCCGCGTCCAGGCTCCGCGCCGCGAGCGCCGCCGCCGCGGCGCTCGCTCCCAGCACCTGGAGCGCCCGCTCCAGGGCGGGTACGGACGCGGCGCCCCGGTCGTCCCGGTCCGCCACGGCGATCGCCGCGCGCAGGAAGGGGCGGGCGATCTCCGCGAAGCGCTCCGGGTTGTCGCGCAGCCGTTTCACGGCCCCGCCCACGAACTCCTCACGGGTGACGCGCTGGTCCCCGTCGACATCGGCGATGCCCGCCATGCCCTGCCAGAACGCCTCGGCTCCGGTGTAGAGCGCCTGGCCCTTGTCGCAGCGCGCCGTCGTACCGAATTCGGCGAGCAGACGGGCGGCGGCGGCATTGAAATCCGCGCGATCGATGTATCCGTTGCCGTCCTGGTCGAAGGCGGCGAAGCGGAAAGCGATCTTGCGCTCATACTCTGCGCTGTCCATGCGGGGAGCGTACGACGCCGGAAGGCGTCACGTGTCACTTACGCGCTCCGCCGGTGTGACAACCCGGTCACCGCGCCCTGCCCGCGGGGCGCCGCGACCGTTCGCGCGCGGCGCCCCGGAGCGGCTTCACGCGGAGAGCGGCCGGGACCGCTCGTCGACGGCCGCGTCCCAGTCGGGATAGACCTCGAAGAGACGGCGTACGCCGAGGGCGGCGAGCACCCGGTTGACGTGGGAGCCCTCCTCCGCGCCCCGGGCCGGCAGGATCAGCCGCAGCCGGCCCCCGCAGGAGCGCATCAGCCGGCGGGAGGCGATCAGTACGCCGACGCCGCTGGAATCGCAGAACAGGACCTCGGAGAGGTCGAGCACCACATCGTGGCGGCCGGCGGCGACCGCGTCGTGGACGGCCTGGCGCACGGCGGGCGACGTCAGCAGATCCAGTTCGCCGCGTATGTGCAGTACGGTCCACTCGCCCTGCACGGTCTCGGCCACTCCGAGTGTGTTCCGGGAACGTTCCTGGGTGAGCCAGGGGGCGTGGGTGGTTGCGGCCGGAGGGTGGTTTCCAGGAGGACTGGCTTTCCTCACGTGACTGGCCCTCTCGTTCCGGGGATTCCGACGATCCGGAAGTTTCCGTTCCTTCTCGCGGCTGCCCCGGCCGCACCCCTATGAAACACCGAGCGACCTGTCAGGACACAGCCGGATTCGGGAAGAAATGAGCGCTTCGGCTCCGATTCCACCGACGCGCGGCGACGCATTCCCTATCATCCCGGGCCTCTTCAGGGGCCTACTTGCCACAAAGGGACGTGCAACTTCTGCGCCGCCGACTACATTCGGTGTGACGAGGGGAACAGGGCTGGACGAGGGGAACAGGGCTGGGGGTCGCATGGCTAAAAACGCACCACCCCGCTGGGACCGCAAGATGCAGCAGCGGCTGGCACGCGGTGAGGCGGCGGCTCTCGGCGAGCTCTACGACCGGTTCGCCTCGCTCGTGCACAGCCAGGCCCACCGGATGCTCGACGACGAGACCGCCGCCGACCTGGTGACCCGCGAGGTCTTCGGCTACGTGTGGGAGAACCCCGGCGCGTACGACCCCAAGCAGGGCTCGATGCGTTCCTGGGTCGCCCGGCTCACGCACCGCCAGTCCGTGCGGCGGCTGCGCGAGGAGGACAGCCTCCGCGACGGCACGGTCGACGACGGCGGCGGGCTGGAGGAGCGGGTGCACCGGGCCACGGCCGCGGCCCGCGCCGACTACATCGTCGCGTCCATGCCCGCCCCGCTGCGGGCCGCGCTGGAGCTCGCGTACATCCAGCGCCGGGACTACCGGCAGACCGCGGCCGACCTCGGGGTCACCGAGGACGAGGCCCGCCGCCGGCTCCGGCTCGGCCTGCAACTGCTCTCCACCGCGCACACCCGCCCGCTCGAAGGGACATCGCCGCCCGGATACGGACGGCCCCTGTGACCGGCGACGACGCGGACGGACGCGAGGACGGCGGACGCGACGACGAGGTGCGGGGCGCGCGGCGCATACCGCGCCCACGGTCCGCCGCGGACGACCTCGACCTCTCCGCCGTACCCCTGCCGCCACCCGTCCCCGCGTCCCCGCCCGAGGTACCTCGACCGACCCCGCAGCCGACGACACCGGAACCGGAATCCACCGTGGCACCACCGGCCCCATCGGACCCTCCGGTGCTGGCGCACCGCGTCCTCAAGGCGCTTCTCGGCGCGTGGGCCCTGGCGGCCTGCTCGGCGGAGGAGACCGAGGCCGTCGAGGCGCATCTGACCGAGTGCGCCGCCTGTGCGGACGAGGCCCTGCGGCTGCGCGACGCGGTCGGGCTGCTGCACACCGACCGCAGCCTGGACCTCGATCCGACGCTGCGCAGCCGGGTGATCGACGCCTGTCTGAGCCGTCGCCCGGCCAATATCCCGGTGCCGGACTGGGCCGCCCCGTACGACGCGGAGACCGCGCGGCTCGACGCGCTGCTCCGTGACATCGGCGACTCGGAGTGGCACGCCCCGGTGCGGCTGAAGTGGTTCGAGAGCGAGCAGGAGACCACCCGCAAGACCACGGTCGCGGGCGTCATCGGCCATCTCATGGCCGTCGACGGGCTGGTCGGATCCGCCCTCGGCCTCGAAGTCCCGCTCGGCGACGGCGCCCTCGGCCGGGGCGCCGACTGGCCGCTCTCCCCCACCGCACGCACCGAGAAGTACTGGTCCGCGGCCCGGCGGCCGCCCACCCGCCGGATCCACGAACCGTGGCGCGAGCAGAGCCACGCGCTCATCCGCACGGTGTCCTTCGCCGGCCGCGGGGTCTCCGAGCTCTCCGTCCCGTACGGGGACTTCGCCCTGCCGATGCACGATGCCCTGCTGGACCGGGCCTTCGAATGCTGGGTGCACGGCGGCGACATCGCGGTCGCGGTGGACTATCCGTACGAGGCACCGTCCGCCGCCCACCTCAACCGGATGATCGACCTGGCGGCCCGGCTGCTGCCCGCCGCCCTCGCCGAGCGCCGCAGGACCGGGCTGGCCGGGCCCGCCCGCCATCTGGTGACGGCCGGGTCACCGGGCCGTTCGCTGCATCTGGAGGTCGAGGGCTCGGGCGGCGGCGACTGGTACATCCCGCTGGACTCCCCGGCCGCGCTCGGCTCCCCCGCGCACACCGTGGCGCAGGTCGCGCTGGACGGCGTGGAGTTCTGCCAGCTGGTGGCCGGGCATGTGGCACCGGTGGAGGCGGCGGCCGGTCAGGAGGGCGACCGCGAGGCGATCCGCGACGTGCTCTTCACCGCGGCCTCGCTCAGCCGCCTGTAGGGCCGCCTCCCGCAGCGGGTCCCTACGCGAAGATCACCGTACGGCGGCCGTTGAGCAGGATGCGGCGTTCCGCGTGCCACCCGACGGCCCGCGCCAGCGCCTGGCACTCCACATCGCGCCCGATGGCGACCAGCTGGTCCGGCGTGACGCCGTGGCCCACCCGCGCGACCTCCTGCTCGATGATCGGCCCCTCGTCGAGGTCCGCGGTCACGTAGTGGGCCGTCGCACCGATCAGCTTCACACCACGGGCGTGCGCCTGGTGGTACGGCTTCGCGCCCTTGAAGCTCGGCAGGAAGGAGTGGTGGATGTTGATGATCCGGCCGCTCAGCTGCTTGCAGAGGTCGTCCGAGAGGACCTGCATGTAGCGGGCGAGGACGACCAGCTCGACGTTCTCCTCGCGGACCAGCTCCAGCAGCTGCGCCTCCGCGGCGGCCTTGGTCTCCTTGGTCACCGGGATGTGCCGGAAGGGGACGTTGTACGAGGCGACGAGCTCGGCGAAGTCCGTGTGGTTGGAGACGACGGCGGCGATCTCGATCGGCAGCGCCCCGATCCGGGAACGGAACAGCAGGTCGTTGAGGCAGTGCCCGAACTTGCTGACCATCAGCACGACCCGCATCCGGTCCGAGGAGCGGTGGATCTCCCAGTCCATCCGGAAGGAGTCGCCGACTGCGGCGAAACTGGCCCGCAGCTTCTCCAGGGTCACCGGGGCGTCCGCCGAGAAGTGCACACGCATGAAGAACAGGCCGGTGTCGTGGTCACCGAACTGCTGGCTGTCCTCGATATTGCAGCCGGTCATGAAGAGATAGCTCGACACGGCGTGCACGATGCCCTTTTTGTCGGGGCAGGAGAGCGTGAGGACGTACTGCTCGGAGGCGGTCTCGGCAGGCTGCGGCGCGGTCATCCCCGTAGCGTGCCACACCGGCCCGCTGTCAGGCCGACCTGGTCAATATGCGGAGCACATCGAGGGAGCGCGGCGGCGTGTCGGGGTCCTCGCCGTCGTTGCCGGCGAGCAGCAGATGGGCCTCGCGGGCGGCCCGTACGGCCTCCGGCCAGCCGTGGTGCTCCAGATACGCCGAGACGGGGGCGTCCGCCCCGACCTGGTGCATGATCCGCAGCACCCGGAGCACCGCGACGTCCACGAGGGCGGCCTCGTTGGTGTCGCGGAAGATCGTCCCGATGTACTTCTCGGCGGACCAGTTGTCCAGCCAGGTGTCCTCGACCAGGCGGTACACGGCGTCGGTGACGTCGCCGTACCCCTCCCGGCCGGCCAGCCAGCACTCGTGGTGGAAGACGGGGTCGGAGAGCATGTGCAGCGCCGAGCGCACGTTGCTGCGCCAGCGCCACCAAGGCATGTCATTCAGCGGCATGCCGCCCATGGTGGAGGAGCGACGGCCGCGACGGGAAGAGTTCTCCGAACCTTGCTGCACGGTCATCGATCGTACGTTCCCTTTTCGGCCCCCCGCATCGGCCCCCGCAATTCACCTGGATGTCACCGAGCGTTGAACGGGGCACACTGCGGCGTTACCCCGGGGCCGGAAATGTTCATGCCCATGACCGGACGGCGACGCCCCACCTCCCCCCGCCCCTACAAGCTCCTCACAAGTACGGCGGCGGCCGGGGCGTTGCTGGTCACCGGTTGCGGCGCACTCCCTGGGGCCACGGGGGGCTCCAGGGAGCCCGTCACCGTGGTGACGTGGGCCCCCAGCGGCGTCGCGGGACCGGACTCGGTGAACATGGCGGGCATGACCGCCATGGCGCGCACCTACGCCCGCTGGGCCAACGGAAACGGCGGGCTGGACGGTCACAAGCTGCGCGTCGTCACCTGCGACGAGGACGACACCTCGATCGGCGCGGCGAACTGCGCACGGCTGGCCGCCAAGGAGAAGGCGGTCGCGGTCGTCGGCTCGTACAGCCGGCACGGCTCGGCGTTCATGCCACCGCTGGAGGCCACCGGAATCCCCTACATCGGCGGTTACGGCGCCTCCGACGAGGAGTTCAGCAGCTACAACTCCTATCCGGTCAACGGCGGCCAGCCCGCCCTGCTCGCGGGCAACGCCCGGCAGCTGGCCCGCAGTTGCGAGCGGGTGTCCGTGGTCCGGCCCGACACCCTGAGCGGCGACGGCCAGGCCTGGCTCCTCAAAACCGGCCTCACCGAGGCCGGCCGGCCCGCGCCCGCCGACATCCGGGCGCCGGAGTCGGCCACGTCGTACGACGCGGCCGCCGGACCGGCGCTCCAGGCGGCGGGGGCCTCCGACGGCTGCGTGACGGCCGTGCTCGGGAGGCGTACGGGGACCTTCTTCGACTCCTTCCGGCGGCTCGAACCGTCGTCCGGGAGCGTCCGGATCTCCTCCGTGCTCGGCAGCGTCGACCAGCCGCTGATCGACAGCACCGGCGGCCGGAACAGCCCGTTCGAGGGGGCCTACATCACCGGCTGGTACCCGGACACGGGCGACGCCCGCTGGGACGGGATGCGGAACGTGATCCGCAAGCACGCCTTCGGCGACAACCGGATCGACCCGGATGACACGGGCGTGCAGACCACCTGGATCGCGTACACCGTGCTGAAGGAGATCGTGCAGGCGATCGACTCCCCGCAGATCACCCCGTGGAAGCTCACCTCCGCCCTCAACGAGGGCACCCCGGCCGAAACCGGCGGCCTCACCCCGGTGCTGCGCTGGAGCTTCAAGGACGTGCTGGGCTCGTCCGCGTATCCGCGGATCGTCAACACCGGGGTGACGTTCCAGGTGGTCCGCGACGGACGGCTCGTCGCGGACAGGAAGGGATTCATGGACGTCACGAAGACGCTGTCGGACGCCAGCGCGAGGAGCTGACCGCCGCGCTCCGGCCTACGTCCGCGGCGCGGGCGCTCCGGCGTACGTTCGCGGCGCGGGCGTCCCGGGGCGGGGCGGCCAGCCCCGCCCCACCGTCACAGCTCCGTCGCCGCCCGGCGGGTCAGCCCGTGCTTCGACGCGATCGAGTTCCACAGCCCCGACGCCTGCCGCTTCGCCTTGCTCGCCTCGCCGCTCTGCACGGTGGCCTGCTGCGTCTCGGAGGTCGTACGCGCCTTCCCGTGCTTGCACACCTTCTTGCCGTTCTTGGCCTGCCCGGCCCATGCGGCATAGTGCTCGTCGGCGGCGGCGGACGCCTGCCAGGCCTTGGTGAGGGAAGAGGTCAGCTGCGCGTGGTTCGGCAGCTTGTCGACGGACAGCCCCTGGAGCCGGGTCAC
This sequence comes from Streptomyces sp. NPDC058240, assembly GCF_042882135.1. Lineage (NCBI taxonomy): Bacteria > Bacillati > Actinomycetota > Actinomycetes > Kitasatosporales > Streptomycetaceae > Streptomyces > Streptomyces sp. NPDC058240. The sequence continues at coordinate 54,852 of NZ_JBHVWT010000003.1, read as the reverse complement.
CAGATCGCGGCGCTGCTGGGCGGCGCCCTTCAGATCGGTCACGGCCTGGTCCAGATCCGTGCAGCTCTTGGTCTTCTCGACGGCCCCGACGACCGCGGCACGGCTGTTGTTGCTGTCCGCCAGCAGCTTGTCGAGCGCCTCGGCCTGCGGCTTCGCCGGATCGGCCGGGGCCTGCTTCGAGGTCTCCCCGGCGGGTGAACTCGCCGCGGCGACCGCCTGCTTGTCGTCCTTGCCCTTGTCGTCGCCGCCGCTCAGCAGCGCACCCGCGCCGAGACCGACGACGGCGCAGCCGGCCACGACCGCCGCGATGAGCGTGACGTGCGCCCGCTTCTTGCGCGGCCCCGCCGACCCCTGCGGTTCCTCGTCCACGGGCTGGTACGGGGGCTGCGGGGCCTGCGGCATCTGCGGGGGCTGCTGGGCGCCCTGGTACTGCTGCCCGGGGTCGAACCGGGGCATCTGCTGGGTGGAACCCGCCGGCTCGTCACTGCGGAACAGGTTGTCGAACTCGGCGGGCGGCTGCCGGTCACCCGGGGTTCCGGGCCTGATGCCGTACGGGGCGCCGCCGGGGACCGGCGTGATGAACTGGGTCGCCTCGGCGTCGCCGCCCTGACCGGGTTGCTGCTGGTACGCCTGCGGCTGCTGCTGCGGCACCGCGTGGCCGAGGAACCGGGTCGACTCCGCGGGGTTCTCCGGCGGCAGCCCGCCCGGCGCGGGCCCACCGGCCACCGGCGCGATGTACTGCGTGGCCTCGGCGTCCCTGCCCATGCTCATCCCGGGCACGGCCTCGGGCGGCAACGGCTGCGCGAACGACTGCGGGGGCTGCTGGGCGTACGGGGGCTGCTGGGCGTACGGGGGCTGCTGAGTATGCGGAGGCTGCTGGGCGTGCGGAGGCTGAAGCTGCTGCTGGGACTGCTGGGACTGCTGGGGCTGGACGGGCGGCAGCGGCTGGGCCTGCGGCATCTGTGCGTGCTGCTGCACGGGCGGCTGCCCGTACCCCTGCCCCGGCTGGACCTGACCGTACTGTCCCTGCCCGTACGCTCCCTGCCCCTGGGCGTGCGCCTGGGGCAGGGGCTGCGGCTGGGACTGATGCGAGGCGTCCTGGTGCGCCGTCTGCGGCCCCCAGGGCTGCCCCCACGGCTGGCCGCCCGCCGGGGCGGCCTGATCCGCGGGCCCCCCTGGTATCCAGGGCTCGCCGCCACCCGCGGGCAGCACGACACCTTCGTGCGCGGGCCGTACAGCAGGGAGCTGCTGCTCGTCACCCTGTCCGCTCTGCGTCACCGGGACTCCTACGTGTAAACCTACGGAATCGTCGGCTCACGCTATCGGGTGGTTGCCGCCGTTCGCCAAGCGTGTGTTGTCACTCACCAGCCCTTCACAAGCGCTGTAACGCTCAGCGCTCTCAAGACGCAGTTAAGGGGGCGACCGAACGGCGGCGCCGGATTCAAGCCCCGGTTCCGGCTCCCGGTCCCGGCCCCCGGTCAGGCCGCCTGGAGCTCCAGCCGCGCGCCGAACTCGCGCACCGCCGCCTCGTCCCCGTACGGGAGCAGCCGCTGCTGGAGATCGTCCAGATACTCCGCTCCCCGGCTGGAGCGCACCGACCCCAGCAGCTCCATCGCCCGCGTGCCCGTGTGGCAGGCCTGCTCCACCTCCCGCATCTGGACCTGGGCCGAGGCCAGGAGCACCAGACCGATGCCGCGGCGGCGGGCCCGGGACTCCGGGTGGCCGGCCAGGGACTCCTTCGCCCGGCGCGCGGCGGCCTCCGCCTGGCCGAGGTCGCGGTGACAGTGCGCCAGCTCGTCCGCGAGATAGGCGCGGTCGAAGTGGGCGATCCAGTCGGGGTCGTCGCCCGTGCCCGGTTCGGCCTGCTCCAGGGCCGTCAGCGCGCGGCCGGTCACCGTCTGGCAGGTGCGGGCGTCGCCGAGCAGGGCGTGTCCGCGCGCCTCCGCCGCGTAGAACATCGCCTCCGCCCTCGGGGTCACGCGCCCGCGCGCGCCCTCCTGCGCGGCCCGCGCCAGCTGGGCGATCTCCCGGGGATTGCCGAGCTGTACGGCGAGATGGCTCATCGAGGCGGCCAGTACATAACCGCCGTACGCCCGGTCGCCCGCCGCCTGGGCCAGGCGCAGCGCCTGGATGTAGTAGCGCTGGGCGAGCCCCGGCTGGCCGGTGTCGACCGCCATGTACCCGGCGAGTTCGGTGAGCCGCGCGACCGCCGCGAACAGCTGCCGGCCGACCGATTCGCGGTAGGCCCCGGAGAGCAGCCCGGAGACCACGCTGTTCAGGTAGTGCACCAGGACCGGCCGCACATGTCCGCTGCCGAACCGGTGGTCGAGGTCGACCAGCGCGGCCGTCATCGCCCGCACCGCCGCCACGTCCGACATCCCGACGCGGGCCCCGGCGGCCCGTGCCACCTGCGGGTCGGCGCCGGTGATCAGCCAGTCGCGGCTGGGTTCGACGAGCGCGGAGGAGGCGACCGCCGAACCGGACAGGAAGTCGCGGCGGCCGACATCGCTGCGCCACAACTCGCAGACCTGCTCGATCGCGCCGATCACGGTCGGGGCGAACTTCAGGCCGACGCCGGACGCCAGGTTCTTGCCGTTGGCCATGCCGATCTCGTCGATCGTGACCGTACGGCCGAGCTTGCGGCCGAGCGCCTCGGCAATGATTCCCGCTGCCCTGCCGCGTGGTTGCTGTCCGCGCAGCCAACGGGCCACGGACGTCTTGTCGTAGCGCAGGTCGAGCCCGCGCTCCGCGCCGACCATGTTGACGCGGCGGGCGAGGCCGGCGTTGGAACATCCGGCTTCCTGAATGAGCGCCTGGAGCCGTTCGTTCGGCTGGCGTGCGACGAGAGGCCTGGCTGCCATGTTTCCCCCTGAGGCCGCAGTGATCATTGAGCCGATCACTGCCCGGCGAATACGCGGAAAATGCACAGATTCATCGTGTTCGTCACGTGCGTCGTGTTCCTTGTCATTCATGTCGGCATATGACAGAGGCCGACCGTTCCGGACCCGCGCATCGGCTGCCCGGCGGTTGCCCGTATATGGCTACCCGCCCTGCGGGGCACCGCCTCACGCGCGCCCCCGCCCATGCATCCATGCGCCCCGTGTGCCGGATCGATACGCCGTGGCCGCACCCGCCACGCCCGTAACCCCGAGTGTTGGCCGTAGTTGTGCTCTGCGTGGAAGAGCCCATCGGAGTCGAAGAGCCCGTCGTCGTCATGGAAGCCGCGAAGGTCCCCCGGCAGCGGGGCGAGCAACTGCTCGACGCAGCGGTGCGGTACGCGGAGGAACGGCACTGGGACGTGTGCCCGGGTACCTGGCTGGAGGCGGTGGAGGGGGCCGAGCGGTGCTCCTGCGGAGACACCGGCTGCGCCGCTCCCGGAGCCCATCCCGCCGGACCGGACTGGGCGGGCCAGGCGACCGGAAGCGGTGCCGCGGCCCGCCGGATGTGGTCCAGGCACCCGAGGGCGTCGATCCTGCTGCCCACCGGGCGCGCCTTCGACGCGATCGACGTACCGGAGTCGGCCGGCTTCCTGGCGCTGGCCCGGATGGAGCGGATGGGCCTGCCCCTCGGACCCGTCACCTGCAGCCCCGACCGGCGGATGTTCTTCTTCGTGCTGCCGGGCGCGGCGGCCAAGTCGGACGAGCTGGTACGGAAGTTGGGCTGGCGGGCCGCCGCCATCGATCTGGTCGGCCGCGGCGAAGGCCACTACGTGACCGGTCCGCCGACCCGGGTCGGCGGGCGCGGGGCGGTGCAGTGGGCCCGCCGCCCCACCCCCGCCAACCGGTGGCTGCCGGACGCGGAGGAGCTCATCAGCCCGCTCGCCTACGCCTGTGCCAGGGAGGCGGCCGACGCACGCACACGCCCCCGGCAGAGCACCCTTTCGTAGGGTGGTCCCGAAAACGGGGCCACCGAAAGGCAGTGCATCATGCAGGACCGGACAGAGACCGACAGAACGGCACGGGCGGGTGAGGCGGGTGAGGCGGGCGGACCGGCCACGCCGCCGCCCGCCGTTCGCGTACAGGGGCTGTGGAAGCGGTTCGGGGAACAGACCGCGGTGGCCGGGATCGATCTGGAGCTGCCCGCAGGCAAGTTCATCGGTCTGGTCGGGCCCAACGGCGCGGGCAAGACCACCACGTTGTCGATGGTCACCGGACTGCTCCGCCCCGACCAGGGGACCGTCGAGGTCGCCGGCCGCGACGTGTGGCGCGACCCGGTCGAGGTGAAGAGCAGGATCGGCGTGCTCCCGGAGGGACTGCGGCTCTTCGAGCGCCTCTCGGGACGCGAACTCCTCGCGTACACCGGCAGATTGCGAGGATTGCCGGGAGCCGAGGTCGACAAGCGGGCCACCCAGCTCCTCGATGTGCTCGACCTGGCGGGCGCCCAGCACAAGCTGGTCGTCGACTACTCGACCGGCATGCGGAAGAAGATCGGGCTCGCGGCCGCGCTGCTGCACAACCCCGAAGTGCTGTTCCTGGACGAGCCGTTCGAGGGCGTCGACCCGGTCTCGGCACAGACCATCCGCGAAGTCCTGGAGCGGTACACCGGCTCGGGGGCGACCGTCGTCTTCTCCAGCCATGTGATGGAGCTCGTCGAGTCCCTCTGCGACTGGGTGGCCGTCATGGCGGCCGGCACGATCCGGGCCCAGGGCACCCTGGCCCAGGTGCGCGGCGAGGCGTCCTCGCTGCAGAACGCCTTCCTCGAACTCGTCGGCGCGGGCTCCCGTGCCACCGGCGACTCCCTGGACTGGCTGGGCGGCAAGCGATGAGCGTGCTCGACGCCCCCGTGGGGACCGCCCCCGGACCGGCCGCCGGCGGCGAGGGGCTCGTCGGCGTCTTCGTACGGCTGAAGCTGGCCCTGCTGCGCAACGGGCTGCGGCAGTCGGCCGGGCGGCGGGCCGCGTACATCACCTCCGTCGTCGTCACCCTGCTGATCGCCGCGGGCCTGCTGATCGGGCTGATCGCGCTGCACGGGCACGCCCACACCGGTGCCTTCGTCGTGCTGCTGGCGGGCGTGGTGGCGGTCGGCTGGACCGTGATGCCGCTGTTCTTCCCCAGCGGCGACGAGACCCTCGACCCGAGCCGGCTGGTGATGCTGCCGCTGCGGCCGCGCCCGCTGGTCGGGGCGCTGCTGACGGCCTCGCTGGTCGGGATCGGCCCGCTGTTCACGCTCTGCCTGGCGGCCGGATCGGCCTTCGCGGTGGCGCACGGGGCGGCCGGCGCGGTGTTCGCCGTGGTGGCCGCGCCGCTCACGCTGCTGGTGTGCGTGGCGCTGACACGGGCCGTGGCCACGGCCAACACCCGGCTGCTGACGTCACGCAAGGGCCGCGATCTCGCGGTGCTCAGCGGGCTGGTGATCGCGGTCGGCTTCCAGGTCGTCAACTTCGGTGCGCAGCGGCTCGGCCAGGCCGGCGGGCTCGCCGCGCTCGAACCGGCCGCGGACGTGGTGCGCTGGCTGCCGCCTGCCTCGGCGGTCGGGGCGGTGGACTCGGCGTCGCGGGGCTCGTACGGACAGGCCCTCGTACAGCTGCTGCTGTCCGTCGCGGCGCTGGTCGCGCTGCTGTGGCTGTGGCAGCGGAGCCTGGTGAAGCTGATGACGGCCCCGGACGGTTCGACCCTGGCCGCCGCCGGGCCGGCCCGCGAGAAGGCCGGCAAGGACGGCTCCAGGCTCTCCGCGCTGCTGCCGCAGGGGCGCACGGGTCCGGTGATGGAGCGCAGTCTGCGGTACATCGCACGCGACCCGAAGACCAAGGCCGCCTGGACCACGGCGCTGGCGATCGGGCTGATCGTGCCGATCCTCAACGCGCTCCAGGGCACCGGCTCGATGTACTTCGCCTGTTTCGCCGCCTGGATGCTCGGCATCCAGATGTACAACCAGTTCGGGCAGGACACCTCCGCGTTCTGGATGGTGGCCCTGACGATCTCCTCCACCCGTGACGCCTATCTGGAACTGCGGGCGCGGGCCCTGGCGTTGCTGCTGATCACGCTGCCCTACACGGTCGTGGTGACGGTGGTGACCGCCGCGGTGCTCGGTGACTGGGGCGACCTGCCGGAGGTCATGGGGCTGTCGTTCGCCCTGCTGGGCGGGATGCTGGCGACGGGCGCGGTGGCGTCGGCGAACTTCCCGTACTCGATCCCGCAGGACGGGGCGTTCAAGAACGTGGCTCCGGGGCAGGGCGGGCTCGCCTGGATCTCGATCTTCGGCGGCATGGTCTCGGCGGGGCTGCTCTGCGCGCCCGTGATCGCGGTGACGATCTGGCTGCACGTCGCCGACCTGGAGCAGTGGCTGTGGCTGCTGCTGCCCGTGGGCGGTGTGTACGGGGCGCTGATCTCCTGGGCGGGGCTGCGGCTCGCCGCTCCCCGCACGGCGGACCGGCTCCCGGAGATCCTGGCGGCGGTCAGCAAGGGCTGAGGGCCGCCGCCGCAGGACCGTCCGCGTCGCTCCGTCTCCTCGTCGCTTCGTCGCCCGGTCGGCTTCGTCTCGGCTGCTCCGTTACGTCGAGACGGGCTCGCGGTCGTCCTGGGGGTCCTCGGCGAACTGCTCCAGGAAGGGTTCGACCGCCGCGCGCCAGCCCTCGGGCTGGTCGTAGTGGACGAGATGGCCGGCGTCGGCCACTTCCGCGTACTGCCCGCGCGGCAGTACGCGGACCATCTCCTGGGCCTCCGCCCGGCCCAGCTCGCCGTCGAGGCCGCGGAGCACCAGGGTCGGGCAGCGGACCTGCGCCAGCTCCTCCCAGTGCGCGTCGAACACCCAGGTCGCGCGGGACTGGAGCATCTGGCGGCGGGAGAAGACGGGGCGCCAGCCGTCGGCCCGCTCGGCCATCACCTCGGCGAAGAACTCGCCGCGGGCCGGGTTGGGCCGCTCCACCCAGGGATCGTCCTCGCCGAACCACTTCCGTACGTCGGAGAGCGTCGCGAACGGCACCGGCCAGGTCTTGAACCAGTCCTCCCACTCGCGCTGCGAGGCCGCGCCGAGCGCGGAGGCCCGCATGTCGCAGATGACCAGGGCCCGGACGAGATCGGGGCGCTTCGCGGCGAGCTGCCAGGCCGTGAGCGCTCCCATCGAATGCCCGACGAGGGTGACGGGGGCGAGCCCGAGCTGTTCGATCGCCGCCTCGGCGTCGGCGACGTACGCATCACGGGTGTACGGGCCCTCGGCCGGCTTGTCGCTGCGGCCGTGCCCGCGCTGATCGAGGCCGACGGCCCGGTGCCGCTCGGCGAGCCAGCGGGCGGTCGGGGCCCAGTGCGCGGCCCGGCCCATCAGGCCATGGAGCAGTAAGACCCCGGGGGCGCGCTCGCCCTCCGTGCGCCCCTTGGGCGGGTCGGCGAACTCCCAGGCCGCGAGGCGTACGCCGCCGGTCCCGGTCACATCGATGCGCCGCACCATATGTCCTGGCACCCCCTTCTGGTCCTCGATCACCGCTTGATCCACTGCTCGATCACCGCGTGGTCGCGTCACGCCAGACTATCGAACTTGTATTCGAAAACCGGGTTCCGCCATCCGACACCGCTCGTTCGAGTGACCGCCTCCAAGGATTGACCGCGGCGGCGGAGGGGAGATCTTCTCCGGGAGGCGGGCCACTCGGGGATGAGGGCCCGTGGGGATTGGCCTTGAGAGCTCGGGGCTCCAGGTCAAAGCAGGGGAGGACAGGCCCCGGCGCCGCGAGGCGCCGGGGCCCTCTGTCTTCCGGGGAGCCGCTGGCGCCGGTGCGCTTCGGCGGGCGGCGGCACGGGTCCCGCGGGCGGCGGTCTGCGGTGCGCGGGTACGCCCACGGGTGGCGGTGTGCGATTCACTCGTACGCCCGTAGGCGCTTTCCCGGGCACCGACGCGCGATGCGCGGACCGCCGCAACCGCGGCAGCCACTCTCCGGTACGCGTGCCGGACACGCCGGTACGACGGGCGCATGCGCCTGCTCCCTCCCCGACCGCGCGGCCAGATGACCGACACTCTCAGGTATGCCTCAGGCACAGCCTGGCACGTGATCCGTCCGGGCGCTGCAATTCCGGACGGAAAAGGGAAAGCGGACGTCACGCCGGGGCGCCCCGGCAACGGCATTCGGCCAAGCGGCGCCCAGCGGCGTCATCCGGCCAGGACGGGCGCCCCTCGGCGGCATCCGCCCAGGGGCGCCCACCCGACGGTGGTACTGCTCAGCGCTTGCCCACGAACACGTGCGAGGCGACCTCGGCGTCCAGCTCCGCCGCCTCGCCGCTGCTGCCGACCAGCACGCCACCGGGCGACTGGGTCACGCTGACCACGGAGCCGGGCTGCACACCCGCGCGCCGCAGCGTGTACATCAGCTGGGCGTCCGTCTGGATCGGCTCACCGATCCGGCGCACGACCACCGTCTTGCCCTCGGCGCCCGGGTCGAGCTCCGACAGGCTCACCATGCCCTCTTCGAGGAAGGGGTCGGCCTCGGCCTTCTCGCCCAGCTCCTCCAGGCCCGGGATCGGATTCCCGTACGGGGACTCCGTCGGGTGGCGCAGCAGCTCCAGCACCCGCCGCTCCACGGCCTCGCTCATCACATGCTCCCAGCGGCATGCCTCGGCGTGGACCTGCTCCCACTCCAGACCGATCACGTCGACGAGCAGGCACTCGGCGAGCCGGTGCTTGCGCATCACACGCGTCGCGAGGCGGCGCCCCTCGTCGGTCAGCTCCAGGTGCCGGTCGCCCGCGACCTGCACCAAGCCGTCACGCTCCATGCGCGCCACCGTCTGGCTGACCGTCGGACCGCTCTGGTCCAGCCGTTCCGCAATCCGGGCGCGCATGGGGACCACGCCTTCCTCTTCGAGTTCGAGGATGGTGCGGAGATACATCTCCGTGGTGTCGATCAGTCCGGACATTCGTGCCCCTCGATGCTGTGACATGAAAAACGTCGTGCGCTGGCCCTGACCCAATTCTGACGCATACCGCCGACAACCGTGCCGCACCGGCCGAACACCGTGCAGCGGAGCCGCGTGGGCGGTATTGACATGTCACTGGTCCAGACCGCAACGTGATCCGCGGCACGGACACCCGTGAACACTTTCTCCCGCCGGAAAGGGCCTCCTCGATGAGCGACAGCAAGCTGGCCGGTCAGTTCTTCGACGCAGCGATCGGCCTGCTGGAGCGGGTACGCGACGAGGAGTCCGGCAACATCGCGGCCGCCGGTGCGGCGATCGCCGACACCGTCGCGGCGGGCGGCAGGCTCTTCGCCTTCGGTGCCGGGCACTCCTCCCTCGCCGCGCAGGACGTCGTCTACCGGGCGGGCGGCCTCGCCCTGATGAACCTGCTGGCCGTGCCCGGGAGCGTCGGCGTCGACGTCATGCCGGCGCCCCTCGGCTCGGCACTGGAGCGGGTCAACGGGCTGGCGGGCGCGGTGCTCGACTCCAGCCCCGCGAAGGCGGGCGACGTCCTCGTGATCATCTCGCTCTCCGGGCGCAACGCGCTTCCGGTGGAGATGGCGATGAATGCGCGGGCGCTCGGCCTGAAGGTCATCGGCGTCACTTCGGTGGCGTACGCGCACGGCACCCGGTCCCGGCACGCCTCGGGCGGCTTCCTGCGGGACCACTGCGACATCGTGCTCGACAGCAAGATCTCCATCGGTGACGCGGAGCTGACCGCCGAGGGGGTCGAGGCGCCGTTCGCACCCGCGTCGACGGTCGTCACCAGTGCGGTAATGCAGGCGATGATGGCCGCCGCGGTGGAGCAGCTCGTGGCGCGGGGGGTCGAACCGCCGATGCTGCGGTCGGGAAACGTCGACGGCGGTCACGAGTGGAACGGGCGCGTCATGACGGAGTACCGGGACCGGATCTTCTACCGCCACTGATCGCGCCGGGCCGCCGGCCGCCCCGCTACGGGCACGTCGGCAGCACGACCCGGACCGTCAGTCCGCCGCCCGGGTTCGCCGTCGCACTCGCCTCGCCGCCGTGCGCCCTCGCGATCGACGCCACGATGGAGAGCCCCAGACCGGCCCCCTCACCGGGAGCGTGGCGGCGGGCCTGCGCCCGGCGGAACGGCTCGAACAGCAGCGGCACGGTCGCCGGGTCCACCACCGGCCCGGTGTTGGCGACCTCCAGACCGCCCGGCCCCACCTGGATCCGTACCGTCCCGCCGGGGTGATTGTGGCGCAGCGCGTTGGCGACCAGGTTGCGCACGAGGTGGTCCAGCAGGACCGGGTCGCCCTCGACCGACAGCGGCCGGGCCTCCGCTTCGACGGTGATGGACCGTTCCTTCGCCTCCGCCTCCAGCGCCTCGGTCACCGTGGCCGCGGTCGCGTCCAGTTCGACCCGTTCGCGCCGCCGCAGGCCCTCGTCGGAGACGGCGAGGAGCAGCAGTCCCTCGATGAGCTGCTCGCTGTCGGCTGCGGTGTCGATGAGCTTGTCCCGGATCCAGGCGACCTTCTCGGGCGACGGGTCGTCGGCGAGGCCGATCTCGGCTGCGGCCCGCTGCACGGCGAGCGGGGTGCGCAGCTCGTGGGCGGCGTTGGCGGCGAACCGCTGCCGGGCGGCGACCAGCTCCTCGATCCGGTCGAGCATCCCGTCGAAGGTGTCGGCCAGTTCCTTGAGCTCGCCGGGCGGGGCCTTCAGCGCGAGGCGTTCGTGCAGGTTGCTGCCGGAGAGCCGGCGGGCTCGGGCGGTGATGACGCCGACCGGCCGCAGCACCCGACCCGCCATCCACCAGGCGAGCGCGACGGAGAGCGCCGAGTAGACGGCGAGGGAGACCCCGGAGACCGTCAGCAGCTGGCTGAGCGCGGCGTCCCCGGCGGCGGTGCTGACCCGCTGCGCCACCGCGTACTGCCCGGGTTGCATGACCGCGGTCTGCGCCCAGTCCGACGACGGCAGCGCGGGCGCGGTGGCCACGCCCGACCGGGCGGCGGCGGTGGCCCCGGCGGGGACCGCCGGGGCCACCGCGGTCAGCACACTGGCGTAGAGGCCCTCGCTGACCAGCAGGTAGACCAGCCCCACCAGCAGGGCGCCGGCCAGCACCAGCAGTCCGCCGTACAGCGCGGTGAGCCGGGCGCGCTCGCTGCTCACCGGCCCTCCCCCGGCCGGTCCGCGGAGCCGTTGTCCGGCTGGTCCGTCGGCCCGTGGACCGGTCCGGTCGCGTCGCCGCCCACCGGTCCGCTCGCGGGGCCGCCGTTCCCCGGCCGGTCCGCGCGGCCGTCCCCGATGCGGTAGCCGGCCCCCGGGACCGTCTCGATCACCGGGGGCGCGCCCAGTTTGGCGCGGAGCTTGGACAGCGTGACCCGGACCGCGTTGGTGCGGTAGCTGGTGTCCTCCTCCCACACCTCCTCGATCAGGTCGTCGCCGCTGACGACCGCACCCTCGGCCCGCAGCAGGGTCTCCAGCACGGCGAACTCCTTGCGGGAGAGCGAGAGGTAGCGGCCGTCGCGGCAGACCTGGCGGCGGGCGGTGTCGAGCGTCAGCCCGGCCCGTTCCAGGACCGGCGGGAGAGCGGGGCGGGCGCGGCGGCCGAGCGCCAGGACCCGGGCGAGGAGTTCGTCGTACGCGAACGGCTTGGTCAGGTAGTCGTCGGCGCCGAGCCCGAGGCCGGCCACCCGGTCCCGTACCGTCCCGGACGCGGTGAGCATCAGGATCCGGGTCAGCAGGCGCATGCCGACGACCCGCCGGCACACCTCGTCGCCGTGCAGCCCCGGCAGATCGCGGTCGAGGATCATCACGTCGTACGCGCCGAACCGAAGCCGGTCCAGCGCCGCCAGGCCGTCGGGGGCGATGTCCACCGCGACGGCGTCGCGGCGCAGCCCCTCGGCGATCATCCCGGCCAGGAATTCCTCGTCCTCCACCACCAGCACACGCATGGGTTCTGTTTAACCGAAAGCGATGTTTCGCCGGTGTAAGCATCCGGGCTGAGAGAAACGAAACCGCGTCCTCGCACACGCTCGGGCCGTACGCACCCGGCCTGTCAGCAACGGACGAGGAGCCCTCATGAACCCGACCATTTCCCGCCGGACCACCTCCCGCGCACAAAGTCGCGGCGTCGCCGCCGCCTGCCTGATCGCCGCCGTCGTCGTCCTGTCGGCCACCGCCTGCTCGGGCGACGGCGGCGGAAGCGGAAGCGGAAGCGGAACCAAGAACGGCGGATCTGCTTCGGACAACAGGAAGACGGAGGAGGACCAGGCCCTGGAGCACCGCAAGTGCCTGCGGGAGCAGGGTCTGGACGTCCCGGAGCCGAAGCCGGGCGAGAACGGCCGCGGAATCACCGTCGGCAGCGGCGGCAAGAGCAAGAAGGAGATGGAGAAGGCGTTCAAGGCCTGCCAGGACAAGGCGGTCGGCGGCGGGCCCAAGGAGCTCACCCAGGCCGAGAAGGACAAGGCGGTCGCCTTCGCCCGGTGCATGCGCAAGAACGGCTTCGACATGCCCGACCCGAAGTTCGACGGCGGGGCGATGCAGGCGGCGCCCGCGCTGAAGCCGAAGGACATGAAGAAGTTCGAGAAGGCCAACGCGGCGTGCGAAAGCGTCGGGCGGTGAGGCGCGGACGGGCCATGGCGGCCGCTGCGGCGGTGCTCGCCGTGACGGCCGGGTCACTGGCTCTCACCCGGTTCGGCTCCGCCGAGGAGACGGCCGGCCCGAAGAACACCGGGCTGCCCCCGGCCACCGCCGCGGTCGAGCGCGGCGACCTGCGCGACAGCGCCCAGGCGGACGGGACGCTCGGCTACGACAAGCAGCGCAAGGTCAACGCGGGTGCGGCGGGCACCATGACCTGGGCCCCGCGCACCGGCTCGACCGTCAAGCGGAACGAGCGTCTGTACGAGGTCGACGGCCGGGCGGTGTGGCTGATGTACGGCTCGGGGCCGATGTACCGGACGCTGAAGCCGGGCGACCGGGGCCGGGACGTCGAGCAGCTGGAGCGCAATCTCGCGGAGCTCGGCTACACCGGCTTCACTCCGGACGACGAGTACACCGAGCTGACCGCGGCCGCCGTCAAGCGCTGGCAGGAGTCCCACGACAGCAAGCGGACCGGAACCGTGGGGCCGCAGGACATCGCCTTCGCCCCGGGGGAGGTCCGGATCAAGAGCGTCGAGGCGGCCGTCGGCGAACTGGCCCAGCCCGGCGCTCCGGTCCTCACCACGACCGGCTCCGAGCGCATCGTGACGTTCGAGCTCGACGTCGCCGAGAGCCAGCTCGCCAAGGCGGGCACCAAGGTCACCGTCGATCTGCCGGACGGCAGCAGCGCGGCCGGGGCGGTCTCCTCGGTCGGCCGGACGGCGAAGCCCGGCGACGACCCGCAGGACGACAGCCCCAAGGTCGCCCTGACCGTCTCCTTCGACAAGCCGGCGGAGGTCGGCGGCTTCGACCAATCGCCGGTCACGGTGAACCTGGCCGGCGAGCTGCACAAGGATGTCCTCAGCGTCCCGGTGAACGCGCTGCTCGCGCTGCCCGGCGGCGGCTTCGGCCTCCAGGTCGTCCGGGGCGGCACGGTCCGCGACGTGAAGGTCGAGCTCGGCATGTTCGCCGAGGGCCGGGTCGAGGTGTCCGGCGGCGGGCTGCGCGAGGGCATGAAGGTCGGGGTGCCGAAGATATGAGCACGGTCGTCGGCCTCAGGGGCGTCACCAAGGAGTACCCGGGCCCGGTCGCCGCCCTGCGCGGGGTGGACCTCACCGTCGAGGAGGGCGAACTCCTCGGCATCGTCGGCCCGTCCGGCTCCGGCAAGTCCACGCTGCTGCACATCATCGGCACCCTGGACCGCCCCACTGCCGGTTCCGTCCACATCGCCGGGCACGACGTGGCGGCGCTCTCCGACCGCAGGCTCTCCGCACTGCGTGCCCAGCACGTCGGCTTCGTATTCCAGGCGTTCCACCTGGTGCCGGGCGTCAGCGCCCGCGACAACGTCGCGGAGGGCCTGCTGTACTCGGGCCTGTCCCGTGCCGCACGCCGCCGCAGGGCCGCCGCCGCGCTGGAGCGGGTCGGACTCGCCGACCGCCTCGACCACAAGCCGCACCAGCTCTCCGGCGGACAGAAACAGCGGGTCGCCATCGCGCGGGCCGTCGTGGGAGAACCCGCGCTGCTGCTGGCCGACGAACCGACCGGGGCGCTCGACTCGGCGTCCGGGGAAGCGGTGATGAAGCTGCTGCGCGACCTCAACCGGGAGGGCGCCACCATCGCGGTCATCACGCACGACACCGAGATCGCCCGGGACCTGCCGCGCGAGGTGCGCATCCGGGACGGCCAGGTGGTCGCGGACGTACGCAATCCGTCCGTGGACGTACGCGATCGGTCCGCGGACGTACCCGATCCGTCCACGGGAATGCGCGGTTCATCCACGGATGTGCGCGATGGATCCGGGAACGGCCGCTCCCCCGCCGCGACGGGGGCGGACCAGTGAGGGCGCGGCGCGCGGACCGCGAGGCCGACGGCCGGGGGCGGCTGAAAGCGGCCCGGCTCCGCCCCCGGGACGTGCTGCACGTCGGCTCGGCGGGGCTGCGCAGCCGGCCGATGCGGGTCGTGCTCTCCGCCCTGGGCATCGCCATCGGCATCGCGACGATGATCTCGGTGGTGGGCATCTCCGCCTCCAGCCAGGCCCAACTGCTCCGGGAGCTCGACAAGCTGGGCACCAACCTGCTCGTGGCCTCCCCCGGCGATTCGATGTTCGCCGGGCAGGACGTCGAGCTGCCCGAGGACGCGGTCGGGATGGTGGGCCGCATCAAGGGCGTCCAGGAGGTGGGCGCGACCGCCGACCTCGACGCGACCGCACGCCGCAACGAGAAGATCGACAAGGACGATACGGGCGGGATCACCGTCAAGGCGACCACCGGCGACCTGCTGCGGGTGCTGCGCGGCGAGGTCCGCAGCGGCAGCTGGCTCAACAACGCGACCGGACGCTACCCCTCCGTCGTGCTCGGCCATGTCTCCGCGGAGCGTCTCGGCATCACCGCTCCGGGCCGGCAGGTGTGGCTGGGCGACCGGTACTTCACCGTGGTCGGCATCCTCGCCCCGCTGCCGCTCGCGCCGGAGATCGAACGCTCCGCCCTGGTCGGCTGGGAGGGTGCGAAGCGCCTGCTGGGCTTCGAGGGCCACCCGACGTCGGTGTACGAGCGCTCGGCCGACTCGGCGGTGCAG
The DNA here is from genome assembly GCF_042882135.1 of Streptomyces sp. NPDC058240. Classification (NCBI taxonomy): domain Bacteria; kingdom Bacillati; phylum Actinomycetota; class Actinomycetes; order Kitasatosporales; family Streptomycetaceae; genus Streptomyces; species Streptomyces sp. NPDC058240. Next base: position 39,799 of record NZ_JBHVWT010000003.1, on the reverse strand, counting down.
GACGTGCGCAAGGTCATGGCGGCGACGGTCGACCCGCAGAACCCGCAGAACGTGAAGGTCACCGATCCGTCGTCGGCGCTCCGGGCGAAGGCGGCGACCGAGGGGGCGTTCAGCAGCCTGCTGCTGGGCCTGGGCGGCATCGCGCTGCTCGTCGGCGGCGTCGGGGTCGCCAACACCATGATCATCTCGGTGCTGGAGCGGCGGTACGAGATCGGGCTGCGCCGCTCGCTCGGCGCGACCCGGGGCCAGATCCGCATCCAGTTCGTCACGGAGTCGCTGATGCTCTCCGGCCTGGGCGGCCTGGCGGGCGTGGCGCTCGGTGCGGCGGCGACCGGGGTGTACGCGTACTCCGGCGGGCTGCCCTGGGTGGTGCCGCCGTGGGCGGTCGGCGGTGGCTTCGGCGCGACGCTGGTGATCGGCACGATCGCGGGCCTCTACCCGGCGGTGCGGGCATCCCGCCTCTCACCGACGCTGGCGCTGCACGCGGCGTGAGGCCGGGCGCCGGCCGGGGTCGGTGCCAGGGCCCCGGCCGGGGTCGGTGCCGGGCTCCGCGACGGGGCCCGGCACACCCCCTGGCCGGACCGCGTCGCCTACGGCCGCTTCGTCACCTGCGCCAGGTCGACCGCCCCCGCGACCCGGGCCGCCGCCGTCTCCGCGTACGCCGCGTCGGGGCGCTCGAACGCGGTGCGGTGGGCCGAGCGCAGAAACGTCACCACGCCCAGCGTGCGCCCCCTGCTCCGCAGCACCGCACACAGCGCGTGCACGGAATCGCCCGGCCACTGCCGCTCGGCCGCCCACACCCCGGCCCCGGGCCCGGCCCCCGCGCTGGCCCGTACCGAACCCGTACGGTCCACCGCCTGAAGAGCCGGGTGCCCCGCCGCGTACCGCAACGGAATGGAGCCGCCGGCCACCGGCAGGCACGGACCCGGCTCACCGGCGGGGGTCGCCGCCACCCGCACCAGCCGCTCCCCCGCCACCAGATCGACCAGCGCGTGATCCGCGAAGCCCGCGAGCGCGTAGTCCAGGCAGGACATCGCCGCCTCCATCGGGTCCTCGCACTCGGACGCCGACCGCGAGGCCCGGTGCAGTTGGTTCGAGCGGAACCGCACCCGGTCCGCCTCCTGCGCCGCCAGCCGCTCCACCGTCACGTCCTGGAACAGCCAGCCGACCCCCAGCGGGACCGGCTCCTCGGCGAGCGGCGAGGCCAGCTGCAGAAAACCGCTGCGCCAGCAGCGCCGCCGCTCCCCCTCCGCCGTCCGCAGCGTCACCCACAAGTCGGCGGGCGCCGGTGGGGCGCCCTCGGCGAGCACGTGCTGCAAGGCGCCCTCCAGATCCTCGACGCCCTGCACGATCAGCTCCCCCAGCGGGCGCCCCAGCATCGTCTGGCGACCGCCGCCCAGCGCCCGTGCCGCGTGCGCGTTGACGACCGTCGGCCGCAGATCCGCGTCGACCAGCACCACACCCCAGGACGCGTCCTGCAACAACGTCTCGCTCAGCGCGATCGACCGCTCCAGATCGATCTGCGCATGCGCCTCGCTGAACGCGCAGTACACCCCGGCCGGTCTGCCGTCCGCGCCCCGGACCCCAGCCGACTGGGTCCGTACGAGCACCCGTCCGCCGTCCTTGCGCAGCAGCGCGAACTCGTGGACGCGGCGGCCCGGTCCGTCCATGGCCGCCATCAGCCGCTCCCGCACCTCGCCCGCGTCCGCCCGCCGCACCGCCCACCCGGCGAACCCGAGCCGCCCCACGGCCTCCTCGGCGGACCAGCCCAGAATCCGCTCGGCCTCGCGGTTCCAGTGGGTGATCGTGCCACCCGCGTCGAAGGCGCAGAGCGCGGCGTCCATCCCGTCGAGCAACGCGGCGAGCAACTCGGCCCCGGGCCCCGCCTTCGGCCCCTCGTCGGGCCCGAGCGCCTCGGTCGTTCCACCGCCTGTGGACGCACTCATCCCGTACTCCCCGCAGGACGCATCCGGCATTTCCGCACGTCAGACCATTGAACTCGAAGGTGACCCAGCACACACCGACTTCCCGGAAATCGGCCGCCGCATTAATTCGCTTGTGCGGTGCCGGGGACGTTCCTAGGCTGCTGCCAGCGATGAAAGGAGGTGTTCCGGAAGTGATTTCTTCTCGGACTCGTGAGGTGGCTGCGGGCTGACGCCCGTTGTCGCGCTCTTTGCAGTGCAGGCCGGTCATCGGCCAATCCCAAGCAGTCACCGACCCGCAGGCTCGCCGGTAAGTCCGGCCGGCTCCTCCGCAAGGAGGGACCAGAGCCTGCGGGTTTCTGCATGTCCGAAGGGGCCCGCGCCCGAAGGGACCCGCGCCCGAAGGGGTTTGCGTCCGAAGGGGTTTGCGTCCGAAGGGGTTTGCGTCCGAAGGGGTTTGCGTCCGAAGGGGTTTGCGTCCGAAGGGTTTGTTACGGGCACAGCCGCTCTACGCGCCACTGCTCGCCCTCGCGTACGTACCTCAACCGGTCGTGCAGCCGGTTCTCGTGGCCCTGCCAGAACTCGATCGTGTCGGGGACGACGCGGTAGCCGCCCCAGTGCGGGGGCGCGGGGACGTGTTCGCCCTCGGGGTAGCGGGCCGCCAGTTCCTCGTAGCGGGCGAGCAGCTCGTCGCGGGAGCCGATCACCGTCGACTGGGGGCTCGCCCAGGCGCCGAGCTGGGAGCCGTGCGGGCGGGTGCGGAAGTAGGCGACCGTCTCGTCGCGGCCGATCCGGTCCGCCCTGCCGGTGACGATGACCTGGCGGGCCATCGGGTGCCAGGGGAAGAGCAGCGAGACGTACGGGTTGGCGGTCAGTTCGCGGCCCTTGCGGGACTCGTAGTTGGTGAAGAAGACGAAGCCGCGCGCGTCGTACTTCTTCAGCAGCACGGTGCGTGAGGACGGCCGGCCCTCGGGGGTGGCGGTGGAGACCACCATGGCGTTGGGCTCGTGGAGCACCCCGCCGACGGCGACCTGCCGGAACCAGTGGGCGAACTGCTGCATCGGGTCGGCGGCCAGCGTGTCCTCGGTGAAGCCCTCGGAGCGGTACTGCTCGCGCATGGCGGCCGGATCGGTGGTGGAATCGGAGGGGGAGTCTGCGGTGGGCACGGGGGTCATCCTGCCGCAGCGGTCGAGCGGGCCCGGCGAGGAGGGGTGGCGAGCGATCCGGGCGGCGTCGCGGCGGCGTCGATCCGGGGGGCTGTGCCGGATGTCACGCTTCCCCGCGTCGGGGGAACCCGCCAGTATCTTGAGCAGGCCACTGTGGCCTCCGCAGAGCCGTCGACCGAGGGAGCCGCCATGTCCGACTTCGTACCGGGACTAGAGGGAGTCGTCGCGTTCGAGACGGAGATCGCCGAACCGGACAAGGAAGGCGGTGCGCTCCGTTACCGGGGTGTCGACATCGAGGATCTCGTCGGCCATGTGTCGTTCGGCAACGTCTGGGGTCTGCTGGTCGACGGGGCGTTCAACCCCGGACTGCCGCCGGCCGAGCCGTTCCCGATCCCGGTGCACTCCGGGGACATCCGGGTCGATGTGCAGTCCGCGCTGGCGATGCTCGCGCCGGTGTGGGGTCTGAAGCCGCTGCTCGACATCGACGAGGAGACGGCGCGCAACGATCTGGCGCGGGCCGCCGTGATGGCGCTTTCGTACGTCGCCCAGTCGGCGCGCGGGCAGGGGCTGCCGATGGTCCCGCAGAGCGAGATCGACAAGGCGCAGTCGGTGGTCGAGCGGTTCATGATCCGCTGGCGGGGCGAGCCGGACCCCAAGCATGTGAGGGCCGTCGACGCGTACTGGACATCGGCCGCCGAGCACGGCATGAACGCCTCGACGTTCACCGCCCGCGTCATCGCGTCGACCGGCGCCGATGTGGCGGCGGCGCTGTCGGGCGCGGTGGGTGCGATGTCGGGTCCGCTGCACGGCGGTGCGCCGTCCCGGGTGCTCGGCATGATCGAGGAGATCGAGCGGACCGGCGATGCCACCGCGTACGTGAAGAAGGCCCTGGACAAGGGCGAGCGGCTGATGGGCTTCGGGCACCGGGTCTACCGGGCGGAGGACCCGCGGGCGCGGGTGCTGCGGCGCACGGCCGAGGAGTTGGGCGCGCCGCGATTCGAGGTGGCGCAGGCGCTGGAGAAGGCCGCGCTGGAGGAGCTGCACGCGCGGCGCCCGGACCGGGTGCTGGCGACGAACGTGGAGTTCTGGGCGGCGATCATGCTGGACTTCGCGGAGGTCCCGGCGCACATGTTCACGTCGATGTTCACCTGCGCGCGTACGGCGGGCTGGTCGGCGCACATCCTGGAGCAGAAGCGGACGGGGCGGCTGGTGCGTCCTTCGGCGCGGTATGTGGGTCCGAGTTCGCGTGATCCCCGGGAGATCGAGGGGTACGACCAGCTCGCGGATCTGGGGAACTGAGCGCCGGTTCCGGACCGGACCGGGCGGGACGGGACGCTGTCCGGTCCCGCCCGGCCCGGTCCGCCATGGTCAGTCAAGTGCGTCGTCCAGCAGCGACGCCCACTGGGCCACGACCCTCCGGCGTCGGGCCGTGTCGTCGGTGAGGACGTTGGCGAGGCCCAGGCCGCGGGCCATGTCGAGGAGGCCCTGGACGGTTTCGCGCACGCCGGGCTTCGTCTCGTCGGCGGCAAGGAGTGCGATGGCGATGCGGTGGGTCTCGCGGCCGACGCGGGCTTCGAGTTCGGTGACGCGGGGGCGGAGTTGTGCCTCGTTGGAGGCGGCCACCCAGAGTTGGAGCGCGGCGCGGAAGAGCGGGCCGGTGTAGAGGTCGACGAGGGCGGCGACGACGGCCGTGCGGCCCTGGACGGGCAGGGCGCGCAGGGCGGCGGAGCGTTCCTCGGCGACGTATTCGACGGCTGCGGTGAACAGGTCCTCGCGGGTGGGGAAATGGTGCTGGGCGGCGCCGCGCGAGACGCCCGCGCGTTCGGCGACGACGGAGACCGTGGAGCCCGCCCAGCCGTGTTCGGCGAGGCAGGCGACGGCGGCTTCGAGGAGCCGGCGGCGGGTTGCGCGGCTGCGGTCCTGCTTGGGGGTCCGGTCGGTGGGGGGCGTCACAACTCCCATGCGGGATCCCGTCGTTCGAGGAAGGCCGTCATTCCTTCCCGGGCCTCGGCGGAGGCGAAGAGGGCCGCCGAGCGGGCGATGAGGTCTTCGGCATGCTGGTCGAAACTTTCCAGCACAGTAGCCGTGACCAGCTCCTTCGATGCTGCCAGCCCCTGGGGTGAGGCCTTGCGCAGCCCGTCCAGGACGGGGGCGAGGCCCGTGTCCACCTCCTCGGCGGCGAGCGTGATCAGGCCGATGCGGGCCGCTTCGGTCGCGTCGAAGCGTTCGCCGGTGAGGTAGTAACGGGCGGCGGCGCGTGGGTCCGTGCGGGGCAGCAGGGGCAGCGAGATGACGGCGGGGGCGAGGCCCAGGCGGGATTCGGTGAGGGCGAAGGTGGCTCCGGGGCCGGCCGCGGAGATGTCGCAGGCGCCGAGCAGGCCGAGGCCGCCCGCCCGTACGTGGCCGGTGACCCGGGCGACGACGGGTTTGGGCAGGGCGACGATCTGCCGCATCAGGGCGACGAAGGCGGCCGGGTCGGGCGGTCCGGTCAGGTCGGCGCCCGCGCAGAAGGTGTTGCCGGTGTGGGTGAGGACGACCGCTCGTACGGTGTCGTCGGCCGCGCACGCGTCCAGGGCGGTGGAGAGCTCGCCGACGAGTGCCGCGGAGAGTGCGTTGCGGTTGGCGGGCGAGTCGAGGGTGAGCGTGGTGATGCCCCGGTCGTGGGTGGGGCCGGCGAGCGCCGTCATGGGTCGGTCGTCTCCTTCTCGTGGATCCGCGGCTCGTGGATCCACGGCCCGGGAATCCTTGACGTCTCGTGGATCCCCGGCTCGTGGGTTCCTCAGCCGGTGGTGGTTCCGCGGGACTTCTCCCGGTCGCGCAGCTCGCGGCGGAGGATCTTGCCGGAGGTGGCGCGCGGGACCGCGTCGATGAATTCGGTCTGCCGGACCTTCTTGTACGGGGCGACGCGCTCGGCGACGTACGCCATGACGTCGTCGGCGGTGAGGGCGTCGCCCGCGGCGGAGGCCTGGCGGACCAGGTACGCCTTGGGGACCTCGTTGCCATCGGCGTCGTGCACCCCGATGACGGCGGCGTCCGCGAGCGCCTCGTGGCCGAGCAGCAGTGCTTCGAGTTCGGCCGGGGCGACCTGGTAGCCCTTGTACTTGATCAGTTCCTTCACCCGGTCGACGACGAACAGCCAGCCGTCGGCGTCGACGTGTCCGATGTCGCCGGTGTGCACCCAGCCGTCGGCGTCGATCATGTCGGTGGTGGCCTCGGGGCGGCCGAGGTAGCCCTTCATCACCTGCGGCCCGCGGATCAGGATCTCGCCGTCGGTGCCGGCCGGGGCGTCCTCGGGGTCGTCGCCGAGCGGGGCGATCCGCATCTCGGTGCTGGGCAGGAGCCTGCCGACCGCGCCGGGGGGCGGGTTCTCGGCGGAGAGCGGGACGACATGGGTGCCGGGCGAGAGTTCCGTCATGCCGTACGCCTGGCGCACGGGCGGCAGTCCCAGGCGCTCGGAGCAGGCGGCGGCGAGCGAGGCGTCGAGCGGGGCGGCGGCGCTGACCACGTATTCCAGCGAGGACAGGTCGTACCGGTCGACCGACGGGTGCTTGGCGAGTGCGAGGACGATCGGCGGGGCCACGTACAGGCCGGTGATCCGGTGCTTCTCGATCGCGGCGAGGAACTGGTCGAGGTCGAAGCGCGGCAGTACGACGACGGTGGCGCCCATCCGCAGCGGGGCGTTCATCAGGGCGGTCAAACCATAGATGTGGAAGAAGGGGAGCACGGCCAGGATGCGGGCGCCGGGGCCCATGGGGATGAAGGGGCGGAGCTGCTCCAGGTTGGTGCCCATGGAGCGGTGGGTGAGCATGACGCCCTTGGGGGTTCCGGTAGTGCCGGAGGAGTAGGGCAGGGCGGCGATGTCCTCGCCGGGGTCGACAGTGACGCGGGGTTCGGGGGCGGTGGTGGCGAGCATGTCGAGTACGGAGGTGTGTCCCTCGGCCCGGTCGCAGACGAAGATCTGCTCGATGGAGCCGACGAGTCCGGCGGCCTCGCGCGCCGTGTCCAGGAGCGGGGAGACGGTGACGATCCAGCGGGCGGAGGAGTCGCGGAGCTGTTTGGCGAACTCCTCCGCCGTGGCCAGCGGGTGGACGGTGGTGACGGTGGCGCCGGCCCGTGTCGCGCCGAAGAACACCGCCGGGTAGGCGATGGTGTTGGGGCTGTGCAGGGCCAGTACGTCGCCCTTGCGCACCCCGGCCCCGGCGAGCGCCGCGGCGATCTTCCGGTGGAAGGCGTCGAGCTGCCGGTAGGTGAGGGCGGAGCCGTCGTCCGTCCCGTCGATCAGGGCCACCGTGTCGCCGTACGAGGTGGTGGCCTGCCCCAGGACCGCGTCATGGATGGGCACGTCGAGTGTCTGTACGGCGGGGTAGTCGCTGTGGAACACGTGCGCCATGGCGGTGGGTCCCTTCGGAGCGGCGGTGTGGGGAGACAGACTGCCGTGTGTCAGTACGACTTGGGGAGGCCCAGGGACTGGTGGGAGACATAGTTCAGGATCATTTCCCGGCTGACGGGGGCGATCCGGGCGACGCGGGCCGCCGTGATCAGGGACGCGAGGCCGTATTCCCGGGTGAGGCCGTTGCCGCCGAGGGTGTGCACGGCCTGGTCGACGGCCTTGACGCAGGCTTCGCCGGCCGCGTATTTCGCCATGTTGGCGGCCTCGCCCGCGCCGATGTCGTCGCCGTCGTCGTAGAGCCGGGCGGCCTTCTGCATCATCAGCCGGGCCAGTTCCAGTTCGATGTGGGCCTGGGCGAGGGGATGGGCGATGGCCTGGTGGGAGCCGATGGGGTCCTTCCAGACCTGACGGGTCTTCGCGTACTCGACGGCGCGGGCGAGTGCGTAGCGGCCCATGCCGATGCCGAACGCGGCGGTCATGATGCGTTCGGGGTTGAGCCCGGCGAAGAGCTGGAGGAGCCCGGCGTCTTCTCCCCCGCTCTCGGCTTCGCTCGAGCGGGAGGTACCCCCTCCGACGAGCGCGTCGGCGGGCAGCCTTACGTCGTCGAGGACCAGCTCGAACTGCTTCTCCGGGGCCTGGAGTTCCATGTCGATCTGCGAGCGGCCGAAGCCCGGGGCGTCGCGGGGGACGATGAAGAGACAGGGCTTGAGCCTGCCGGACCTGGCGTCCTCGGTGCGGCCGACGACGAGAGTGGCGTCGGCGATGTCTACGCCGGAGACGAAGACCTTGCGTCCGGTGAGCAGCCAGTCCTCGCCGTCCTTGCGGGCGGTGGTGGTGATGCGGTGGGAGTTGGATCCGGCGTCGGGTTCGGTGATGCCGAAGGCCATGGTGAGGCTGCCGTCGGCGAGGCCGGGGAGCCACTGCCGCTTCTGGGTGTCGGTGCCGAAGCGGGCGATGACGGTGCCGCAGATCGCCGGGGAGACCACCATCATGAGCAGCGGGCTGCCGGCCGCGCCCAACTCCTCCAGGACGATGGAGAGTTCGGCCATGCCGCTGCCTCCGCCGCCGTACTCCTCGGGAAGGTTCACGCCGAGGTAGCCGAGCTTGGCGGCTTCGGTCCACAGTTCGCGCGGGTGGGCGCCGTCGCGGACGACGGAGGTCATGTAGTCGCGTCCGTAGCGCTTTCCGAGTGCGGCGACGGCGGCGCGCAGTGCCTGGTGCTCTTCGGTTTCGAGGACGGTGCTCATTGCTTCGGTTCCTCCTGTACGTCTTGCACGACGGCGAGCAGGGCACCGACCTCCACCTGGAGGCCGGGGGCGGCGTGGAGCGCGGTGAGGGTGCCGGCGGCGGGGGCGAGGATGCGGTGCTCCATCTTCATCGCCTCCAGCCAGATCAGGGGCTGTCCGGCCTGGACGGCCGCCCCGGCGGTGAGCCCTTCGGCGACGCGGACGACGGTGCCGGGCATGGGGGCGAGCAGTGAGCCGGGTTCGGTGCGGTCGGTGGGGTCGGTGAAGCGGGGCAGGACGGTGAAGGTGTACGAGCCGTGGGCGGTGTCCACGTACGCCTTGTCCCGGTGGACGGCGATGTCGAAGTGGCGGGTGACGCCGTCGGTTTCGAGGGTGACGCGATAGGGCCCGGCGGCGATGACGCGTTCGCCGGTCTCGGGGACGGGGCCGGTGCGGGTGGTGCGGTAGGCGGCCTCGTGTTCGGTGCCGTCGGGTTCGGCGCGGTAGCGCTTGGTCCGGGGTTGCGAGGAGATGTTGCGCCAGGCGCCGAGGCGGACGGGGCCCGGTCCGGGGCCGTGCTGCCGGGCGGCGGCGTCGGCGAGTGCGGCGGCCAGGGCGGCGCGGCGCGGCCCTGCTTCGTCCGGGGACGGGGCCGGGGTGAGGGCGTCCAGGTGGCGGTCGTAGAAGCCGGTGTCGAGGCGGGCGGCGAGGAAGTCGGGGTGGTGCAGGGACCGTACGAGCAGGTCGCGGTTGGTGACCGGGCCGTGGATACGGGCGCGTTCCAGGGCACGGGCGAGGAGGCGTACGGCTTCGGTGCGGGTGGGAGCGTGGGCGATGACCTTGGCGATCATCGGGTCGTAGTGCACGCCGATGGTGTCGCCGCCGGTGTAGCCGGTGTCCAGGCGGATGCCGGCTACACCGGGTACGTCCAGCGTGTGCAGTGCTCCGGTCTGCGGCTGCCAGTCGCGGGCGGGGTCCTCGGCATAGAGGCGGGCCTCGACGGCGTGGCCGTGCGGTGCGGGGGGTGCGGTGGTGGGCAGCGGTTCGCCTTCGGCGATGCGGAGTTGGAGGGCCACGAGGTCGAGCCCGAAGACGGCTTCGGTGACGGGGTGTTCGACCTGGAGGCGGGTGTTCATCTCCAGGAAGTACGGGCGCCCGTCGGCGGCGAGGAGGAATTCGACGGTGCCCGCGCCCCGGTAGCCGACGGCGCGGGCGGCGGCCACGGCGGCTTCGTGCAGCCGGGTCCGCAGCGCGTCGTCGAGACCGGGTGCGGGAGCTTCCTCGACGACCTTCTGGTGGCGTCGCTGGAGGGAGCAGTCGCGGGTGCCCAGCGCCCAGACCCCGCCGTGCTCGTCGGCCATGACCTGGACCTCGACGTGCCGGCCGCGCTCCACGTACGGCTCCGCGAAGACCTCGCCGTCCCCGAAGGCGGCCGTGGCCTCAGCGGTGGCGGCAGTCAACTCGGCGGGCAGTTCGGCGAGTTCGCGGACGATCCGCATCCCGCGCCCGCCGCCGCCCGCCGCCGCCTTGAGCAGCAGCGGCAGGTCGTCGGCGGTGGCCCGCCCGGTGTCGACGGGGGCGAGCAGCGGCACCCCGGCGGCGGCCATCAGTTCCTTGGCGCGGGTCTTGGACGCCATCAGCTCGATGGCCTTGACCGGCGGGCCGACCCAGACGAGACCGGCGTCCTGCACGGCGCGGGCGAATCCGGCGTTCTCGGAGAGGAAGCCGTAGCCGGGGTGGACGGCGTCGGCACCGGCCGCGAGCGCGGCGCGTACGACGAGGTCGCCGCGGAGATAGGTGTCGGCCGGGGCGGCGCCCGGCAGCCGTACGGCGGTGTCGGCCTCCCGTACGTGGAGCGCGTCGGCGTCCGCGTCGGAGTACACCGCGACGGTGGCGATGCCGAGCGCGCGGCAGGTGCGGAAGATCCGGCAGGCGATCTCGCCCCGGTTGGCCACGAGCAGTGTGGAGATCATCTTCGCCTTCCCGTCCGTCTGGTTCGTCGAGGTCATCCGTGGCCTCACATCCGGAAGATTCCGAAGCCGCCGCGGGCGCCTTCGACCGGGGCGGTGTGGATCGCGGACAGGCACATCCCGAGGACGGTCCTGGTGTCGCGCGGGTCGATGACCCCGTCGTCGTACAGCCGCCCGGACAGGAACATCGGCAGCGACTCGGACTCGATCTGCTGCTCGACCATGGCGCGCAGTGCGGCGTCGGCCTCGTCGTCGTAGGGCCGTCCCTTCGCGGCGGCGGAGGCGCGGGCGACGATGGACAGCACTCCGGCGAGCTGCTGCGGCCCCATGACGGCGGACTTGCTGCTGGGCCAGGCGAAGAGGAAGCGCGGGTCGTAGGCCCGGCCGCACATGCCGTAGTGCCCGGCCCCGTACGAGGCGCCCATCAGCACGGACAGGTGCGGGACCTTCGAGTTGGACACCGCGTTGATCATCATCGCGCCGTGTTTGATGATGCCGCCCTGCTCGTACTCCTTGCCGACCATGTAGCCGGTGGTGTTGTGCAGGAAGACCAGCGGGATGTCGCGCTGGTCGGCGAGCTGGATGAACTGGGCGGCCTTCTGCGACTCCTCGCTGAACAGCACCCCCTGCGCGTTGGCGAGGATGCCGACGGGGTAGCCGTGGAGGGTCGCCCAGCCGGTCACCAGGCTGGTCCCGTACAGCGGTTTGAACGCGTCGAAGTCGGAGCCGTCGACGAGCCGGGCGATGACCTCGCGGGGGTCGAAGGGCACCTTCAGGTCGCCGGGCACGATGCCGATCAGCTCGTCCTCGTCGTACTTCGGCGGTTCGGCGGGGCCCGGATCGGCGTGCGCCTTGCGCCAGTTGAGGCGGGCGACGATCCGGCGGGCCTGGCGCAGCGCGTCCTGCTCGTCGACGGCGAAGTGGTCGGCGAGCCCGGAGGTACGGGCGTGCATCTCGGCGCCGCCGAGCGATTCGTCGTCGCTCTCCTCGCCGGTCGCCATCTTCACCAGGGGCGGTCCGCCGAGGAAGACCTTGGACCGTTCCTTGATCATGACGGTGTGGTCGGACATGCCGGGGACGTACGCCCCGCCCGCGGTCGAGTTCCCGAAGACGACGGCGACGGTCGGGATCCCGGCCGCCGACAGCCGGGTGATGTCGCGGAACAGCGCCCCGCCGGGGATGAAGATCTCCTTCTGCGAGGGGAGGTCGGCGCCGCCCGACTCGACGAGGCTGACGCAGGGCAGCCGGTTGGCGAAGGCGATCTCGTTGGCCCGCAGGGCCTTCTTCAGGGTCCAGGGGTTGGAGGCGCCACCGCGTACGGTCGGGTCGTTGGCGGTGATCAGGCACTCCACGCCCTCGATCACCCCGATCCCGGTGATGAGCGAGGCGCCGACCGCGTACTCGCTCCCCCAGGCGGCGAGCGGCGACAGCTCCAGGAACGGGGTGTCCTCGTCGATCAGCAGCTCGATCCGTTCGCGGGCCAGGAGCTTGCCGCGCGAGCGGTGCCGCGCCACGTACTTCTCGCCGCCGCCCGCCTGCGCCTTGGTGTGCTCGGCGGCCAGCTCGTCGAGTTTCGCGAGCATGGCCGTGCGGTTCGCGGCGTATTCGGGGCTCGCGGTGTCGAGCGCGGTGGGCAGGACGGTCATGCGTTCGCCTCCGGTGCGTGGACGGTCTCCAGCAGCGATACGGGAAGGGGCAGGTGCCGGGAGCGCAGCCACTCCCCCACCGCCTTGGCCTGCGGATCGAACCGGTGCTGGGCGGCGACGCCCTCGCCGAGCAGCCCGTGGACGGTGAAGTTCAGGGCGCGGAGGTTCGGCAGGACATGGCGTACGACGGTGAGGGCGGCGGTCTCCGGCAGCAGCTCCCGGAACCGTTCGACGGTCAGTTCATGGGCCAGCCACCGCCAGGCGTCGTCCCCGACGGCCCACACGCCCACATTGGCGTCCCCGCCCTTGTCGCCGCTGCGGGCGCCCGCGATCCGGCCGAGCGGGGCGGACCGGGTGGGGCCGGGGTCCGGCAGGGGTTCGGGCAGCGGGGGTTCGTCGGCGTCCCGGAGCGGCCGTGTCGTCGCGGGGTGCGCCAGGCTCTGTCGCCGCCCGTCGGGGAGCACGGCGATGTGCGGGACCTCGCCGGCCGGTACGTACCGCGCCTCGAACACCCCGTACGGCGCGCCCTTGCCGGGCGGGGCGGTGACGTGGAAGCCGGGGTAGCTGCCGAGCGCGAGCTCGATCGCGGCGCCGGAGACCGCGCGTCCGACGGTCTCCTGGTCCCGGTCGCGGACGACGAGCCGGAGCAGGGCGCTCGCGGTCTCCTCGGTGGCGGCGTCGGCCCGGTCGGTCCGGGACAACTCCCACCGCACCTCGTCGGGTTCGGGTTCGGCGCCGGAGCGGGCGAGCGCGACCGCGAACTGTTCCCGTACCAGTTGCGCCTTGGCCTCGATGTCGAGGCCGGTGAGCACGAAGACGACCTCGTTGCGCCAGCCGCCGAGCCGGTTCAGCCCGACCTTGACGGTGGGCGGCGGGGCCTCGCCCCGTACCCCGGAGATCCTGACCCGGTCGGGTCCGTCCATGGTCAGCCGTACGGTGTCGAGCCGGGCGGTGACATCCGGTCCGGCGTACCGGGCGCCGCCGGTCTCGTACAGCAGCTGGGCGGTGACGGTGCCGAGGTCGACGACGCCGCCGGTGCCGTCGTGCTTGGTGATGACGGACGAGCCGTCGGCGTGGATCTCGGCGACGGGGAAGCCGGGCCGGCGCAGGTCGTGGCCCCGGAAGAACGAGTAGTTCCCGCCGGTGGCCTGGGTGCCGCACTCCAGGACGTGTCCGGCGACGACGGCCCCGGCGAGCGCGTCGTGGTCGCCGGGCCCCCAGCCGAACCGGGCGGCGGCGGGTCCGGTGACGAGCGCCGCGTCGGTGACCCGCCCGGTGACGACGATGTCCGCGCCCGCGGTGAGGCAGGCGGCGATCCCGGCGCCGCCGAGGTAGGCGTTGGCGGTGAGGAACCCTTCGGGTACGGGGAGGCTGTCGCCCTCCACATGGGCGACGCGCACGGGGACGCCGACCTTGCGCGCCAACTCCCGTACCGCGTCGGCCAGTCCGGCCGGGTTGAGGCCGCCGGCGTTGGCGACGATCCGCACCCCGTGCTCGTGGGCGAGCCCGAGTCCCTCTTCGAGCTGGCGCAGGAAGGTGGTGGCGTAGCCGCGCGCGGGGTCCTTGAGCCTGCTGCGGCCGAGGATGAGCATGGTCAGCTCGGCGAGGTAGTCCCCGGTGAGGATGTCGAGGGGGCCGCCGGTGAGCATTTCGCGCATGGCGTCGAAGCGGTCGCCGTAGAACCCGGAGGCGTTGCCGATCCGCAGTGGTCCGGGCGCGTCCGTCGTCGATGTCACGCCCCGCTCCCCCGCTTCGGGGCGCGGCCGGGGCCGGCCGGCCCGGCGAACGCCTGGGCGATGTCGAGCCACTGGTCGGCGTCGGGGCCGACCGCCCGGACGGCGAGGTCGACGCGGTGGGCGCGCTGGGTGACGAGGAGGCAGAAGTCGACGAGCGGCCCGGTGACACGCTGCGGTGCGTCCGGCGCCCCGAAGGCGATCACCTCGCCGCCGGGCGCCCGGAGTTCGACCCGGAACTCCTCGTCGGGCGCCTTGATCCCCCGCACCAGATAGGCGTAGTCGCGGGCCCGCACCCCGATCCGGGCGACGTGCCGCAGCCGGGCGGTGGGGGTCCTGGTGACCCCGACGGCATCGGCGATGTCCTGGCCGTGCGCCCAGGTCTCCATGATCCGGGCGGTCGCCATGGAAGCGACGCTCATCGGCGGCCCGTACCAGGGGATGCGCGTACCCGCCGGGGCGTCCCGCAGCGCCGCCTCCAGCCGCTCCCGCCCGTCCCGCCACCGCGCGAGCAGCGCGTCGGGGGCGAGCACGGCCAGCTCCTCGGCGCCCCGGTCGACAAAGGATTCGGGCGCCTCCATGGCCTCGGCCACCTCCCCGGCGAAGGCGTCGGCATCGGTGGCGGCGAGCAACGCGACCTCGTCGGTCCAGGTGAGATGGGCGATCTGGTGCGCGATGCTCCAGCCGACGGCGGGGGTCGGAGCGGCCCACTGCCCGGCGCTCAACCCCCGTACGAGTGCGTCGAGTTCCTGGCTCTCATCGCGCAAGTCGTCGATCACGGCTGCGACATCGGGCACGGTTCGCTCCCCTCGGGGCAAGGCGGTGTGTCCAGGAGCATGGCAGCGGCCCCTTAAACAAGCAAGCATGCTTGCATTATTTTTGGAGCGGCGAGACGGGCACGGCGTCGTGTGAGGATCGAGCAATGGATGCGATAGAGATCCGCCGCCGTCGCGGCGCCGACATGAAGGCGTGCATCGACGCACTGGCCACCGTGCACGAGGCGGACCGTTACCCGGCCGCGTGGCCGGCCGACCCGGGGAGCTGGCTCACCCCGCACGGGCTGCTCGATGCCTGGGTGGCCGTGGACGGCCCGACGGTGCTGGGGCATGTGGCGCTCACACGTACGGAGGATGTCCTGGCAAAGAAGGCCGGTCTGCCCGCGGCAGAACTGGCATCGGTCGCCCGGCTCTTCGCGCGCGCCGGGGCCCGCCGGCGCGGGGTGGCCGGCGCGTTGCTCGACGCGGTGACGGCGGCGGCAGCAGCCGACGGCGTGCGGCTCGTCCTGGAGGTCGAGGACGGCGGGACGGCCGCCATCGCCCTCTACGAACGCGCCGGGTGGCGTTACGTCGGCAGCCGCACCGACGACTGGACCACGGCCGACGGGCGTCCGGCCCGCATGCATGCGTACGCGGCCCCGGCCGGCCCGGCCGGGGAGCCCTCCGGGATCCGGTGATCCGTCCTGGCGGGACCGTCAGGTGTGGTTGCGGCTCTTCACGCCCCGTACCTGGCTTCGTACCGCCCCCATGCTCGCCCCGATGACGAGCGCGATCGCCAGCGCGTCGGTGGTCGTCAGGGCCTGGTCGAGGATCAGGAAGCCGGCCGTGGCCGCGATCGCCGGTTCCAGGCTCATCAGGATCGCGAAGGTGGGTGCGGGCAGGCGGCGCAGCGCCATGAGTTCGAGGGTGTACGGAAGCACCGAGCTCATCAGCGCCACCGCCGCGCCCAGCCCCAGCGTGGACGGGACCAGCAGTTTCGAGCCCGACTCCATGATGCCGAGGGGCAGCGAGAGGAGCGCGGCGACGACCAGGGCCAGGGCCAGGCCGTCCGCCTGCGGGAAGCGGCGGCCGGTGCGGGCGCTGAAGACTATGTACGTCGCCCACATGGCGCCCGCACCCAGGGCGTAGGCGGCGCCCACCGGATCGAGGCGGTCGAAGCCTCCCCCGCTCAGCAGCAGGACGCCGCCCAGCGCGAGCCCGGCCCAGACCACGTTGATCAGGCGGCGGGACGCGAACACCGACAGGGCGAGCGGGCCCAGCACCTCCAGGGTGACGGCCGCGCCCAGCGGGATGCGGTCGGCCGCCTGGTAGAAGAGCGTGTTCATGCCGCCCATGGCCAGCCCGAACGCGAGGACCGTGCCCCAGTCGGCGCGCGAGTGGCCGCGCAGTTTCGGGCGGCAGACGACCAGCATCACGAGCGCGGCCACGGCCAGGCGCAGGGTGACGACGCCGAGCGCGCCGGCGCGTGGCATCAGCAGGACCGCGACCGCGGAGCCGAACTGGACGGAGAGACCGCCCGCGACCACCAGCGCGACCGGGGCGAGCGCCGCGCCCCGGCCCTTGGGGCCCGCGGGGCCTGCCGCGTCACCCAGGGCGGGAACCGCCTCGGGTACGGCGACGGCTGCGGCCCGCTCCACGGTCGCCGCGGCCGCTGCTGCACTGCGCTGGTCGTCCACCTGCGGTGTCCCTCCCGATCCGATAGTGCAACTCAATGCACTGTTCGATTGAAGATACTGCACTTCGCTCGTGCGGTACGTCCTCTTACGGTAGGTACCTCCGCGTGCCACGTGAAATGTCGATCGAGCTCTGGTTATGCTCCCCACGCATGAGCATCGGGCGTTCCGGGGAAAGTGCTGGTCGCGGTATCGAAGTGCGGCATCTGCGCGCCTTCCTCGCCGTCGCCGACGAGGGCAACGTCACCCGCGCCGCCGCCCGCCTCCGCCTCACCCAGCCCGCGGTCTCCCGCACCCTCGCCGCCCTGGAGCAGCACCTCGGCGTCCGGCTCGTCGACCGTTCCACCCACCATCTCGCCCTCACCCCCGAAGGCGTCGTCTTCCGGGACAAGGCCGCCGCCGCGGTCGCCGCCTTCGACGAGGCGCTCGACTCCGGCGGGCTGCGCCACTGGCCGCTGCGGCTCGGGCACGCCTGGTCGGCGTTCGGCCCGTACACCACACCGTTGCTGCGCCGTTGGCAGGAGCTGTATCCGCGGACCCCGCTCGAACTGCTGCGGATCGACGACCGCACCGCCGGGCTCACCCGCGGCGAGGTCGACGCCGCGCTGCTGCGGGGACCCGTCGAGGCGCCCGGACTCGTCACCGAGGTGCTGTTCGACGAGGACCGGGTGGCGGCGGTGGCGGCGGACGGGCCGCTCGCGGGCCGTGCCACGCTCCGGCTCGCCGATCTGGCGGGCGAGACCGTCGTCCTCAACACCGTCTCGGGCACCACCGCCGTCGATCTGTGGCCGCCGGACGGCCGGCCCACCGCCACGCTCACCGTCGCCAACACCGACGACTGGCTGACCGCCATCGCGGCGGGGCGCGGCGTCGGGGTCACCGCCGCCTCCACCGTCGGCATGCATCCGCACTCCGGGGTCGCCTACCGTCCGCTCGTCGATGCCCCGAGCATCCCCGTGCTGCTCGCCCGGCGGGATGTCCCGGGGCATCCCGCGCTGCCGAAGCTGGTCGCGCTGGCGCGCGAGGTCGTGCGGCGGGAGACCGCCGGGTGAGGGAGGCGCCGTACACGGCCGGAGGCATGCCGGCACGGCCGACTGCCAGCACGGCGGTACGCCGGTAAGGGAGAGCCGGCCCCCCTGGAAGGCCGGTACTCCCACTGGAAGGCGGGGCACTCCCGGCGTGCGCTGCCGCGCGGTTTCGTGGCGGCGGGCCGGTCGCAACGGGGTCTTCGGCGGTCGTTCGTCGGTTTGTGCGTGTTGATTGCGTTCGTCACTGTTCTACCGGCGGTTCATCAGATAGCGCGAACTCGCGTTTGTCGGCTGGTTGGGCCGGATGGGCGTGGATAGCGTCGTCCGCGCCGTCCGGAAAGGTCGGCACCCGTCACGTGCCGCACGCGCCCGGGCCGTCCCGTCCGTCATGCGCCGGTACGGGGCTCACGCCAGGGCGGTTCCCATGGGAGTGGACATGAGTTCTGTAGGCCGTAAGACCGTCGCGGTGATGGCCGCGGCTCTGGCGTCGCTGGGCGCGGGTAGCGGTGTCGCCGCGTCCGCGACCACCCCGTCGGCCACGTCGTGCAGTGGGGCGGAATGCCCCAGCCTGAAGCCGGTCAGGCTCGCGGCCAGTCA
Organism: Streptomyces sp. NPDC058240; assembly: GCF_042882135.1. Classification (NCBI taxonomy): domain Bacteria; kingdom Bacillati; phylum Actinomycetota; class Actinomycetes; order Kitasatosporales; family Streptomycetaceae; genus Streptomyces; species Streptomyces sp. NPDC058240. The sequence goes on along the minus strand of NZ_JBHVWT010000003.1, from coordinate 21,672 downwards.
GGCCACCCTGAACATCACCCAGATGCAACTGGAGAACATCCAGGCGATGGCGTCCGACGCGGTGACCGGGGAGCCCATCCGCGGTGCGAAGGTCGTGTTCGCCACCGTCGGCGGCCGGACGCTGGGGGCCGCCTACACCGATTACGACGGCGTGGCCGCGATCACCGCCCCGGAGAACCTGGGTCCGGGAACCCTCCAGGAGCTGCTGGGCGGCTACGAAGCCGCGATGGTCGGCGACGGCGTCCACGCCCCGGTCGGGGCCCACGGAGCGATCACCGTCGGCACCGACCAGGCCCCTGGTGTCCCGAACGCCCCGTGCGGCATCTGCAGCGACCGCGGGCTCAAGCAGGACGTGGTCCCGGTCGACTGGAGCCGGTGAGGATGCGGATCTTCCGCCGACGGTCCCGGGCGGCCGGTCCGGGCGCCCCGGACCCTCGTCCGGCCGGGGCGCGGGAGAGCGGGGCGCGGGAGAGCGGGGCTGTGGCCCCGGTCGGTGCGGTCAACGGCCACGCGGTCCTGGACACCGTGGCCGCGCTGCCCGTCAGTACCTGGCGCTACCTCTGGGAGCCCGAGGACGTGCGTCACCTCGGGCCGATGGCCCAGGACTGGCACGCCGCCTTCGGTTTCAACCGGGACGACACCACCATCCCCGTCGTCGACGGCCTCGGCGTCGCCCTGGTGTGCGTCCAGGCACTGCACCGCCGCATGGAAGAGCTCACGGCGGAAGTGGACCGTCTGCGAGAAGCCGCGCGCGTGAACCCGCCCGAGGCCGCGCGACGACACCGGGTTCCAGGGGATCAGGACACCATGACAAGCAGGACGGCATGACAGAACAGGACACCTTGGCACGGCACGGAACCATGACGGAGCCGTCCGGGGCGGTGGATGAGCCGTCGCCGGTGTGCACGGACGCGATCTGGCGGCTTCCGGTGACGGTCTGCCGCATCACCCAGTTCCTGGGTGAGCAGACGGCCGGCGCCCTGCTGGAGCGCGCCATCGCCTCCACCGGCGACGCGTTGATGCCCTCCATGATCCGGGACCGGGAGGTGGTTCCCGACGTTCGCCGGTCCCGGTCGTGCCAGGGCTTCGCCGCGCCTGAGCTGATGGCGGCCATCGACGACGTACTGGAGGCGGTCGAGCACACGCTGGGCATCTCCTGCCGGTACACCGAAACCGACTACAGCCTCAACGTGCACAACGACGGCGACTTCTACCGGCCGCATCAGGACACCAGCGCCGATTTCTCCCCCCGGCGTCTGCTCACGTTCGTGTATTACCTGCATCGCACGCCCCGGCCGTTCGACGGGGGCGAACTGCGTGTGTTCGACGCCGCCCTGCCGCTGCACACCGACACGACCGGGAAGTGGGAGGAGCGCACCTGGCGGGACTGGGAGCCCGAGCACGACAGCATCGTGTTCTTCCAGCCCACCGCCTGGCACGAGGTACGGCCGGTCGGCTGCCCGAGCAAGCAGCACGCGGACAGCCGCTTCGCCGTCAACGGCTGGCTGTGCAGCCCCGACCCCGCACACCGCGGAACATGACGTGAGCCGGTGAGACCCGGGGACCGTGTGCGGGCGTCCGGGCGGGCGCGCGCGGCCGGGTGACTCCGTCGCGCGCGGACCGGCGGACCATCCGCGCCGGCGAACCGCGACGGAGTTCCGCTCCGGGCCTCGGCACTACCCCGCTTCCCGCCCGTCGGCCGGTCCTTCCGGCAGGCCCTGCGCCAGTACCTCCGCCAAGTGCCGTGCCCGTACGCCGCCCAGCTGTTCCAGCTGCGTCCGGCAGGAGAAGCCGTCCGCCAGGACCTCCGTGCCCGGCTCGGCGGCCCGTACCGCGGGCAGCAGCTGTTCCTCCGCGCAGGCCGCCGACACCGCCCAGTGGCCCCGTTCGAAGCCGAAGTTTCCGGCCAGGCCGCAGCAGCCCCCGCTCAACTCGCCGGTCAGTCCGGCGCGTTCGCGCAGCCGCCGTTCCGCCGCGTCGCCCAGGACCGCGTGCTGGTGGCAGTGGGTCTGGCCGGCGGCCGGGCGGTTCAGGCGGGGTGGCTGCCAGTCGGGGGCGTACTCCTCCAGGTACTGGGCCAATGTCCGCACCGACGCGGCGAGTTCGGCGGCCCGTGGGTCGTCGGGGAGGAGTTCGGGCAGGTCCGTACGGAGGGTCGCGGCGCAGCTCGGTTCGAGGACGACCACGGGGGCGCCGAGCGTGCCGCCCAGCCGGTCCAGGGTGCGGCGCATCACCGTGCGGGCCTTGTCCAGCTGGCCCGTCGAGACGTACGTCAGCCCGCAGCACAGCCCGCGTCCGGCGGGGAACGCGTGGCGGCCCGCCGCCTCCAGGACCCGTACCGCCGCCCGGCCCACCTCGGGCGAGAGGTGTTCGGTGAAGGTGTCGGGCCAGACCATGGCCACCTCGTCGTTCGAGAAGACGAACGTGCCCTTGCCCCAGCGCCGGTTCAGCCACCGGGTGAACGTCTCCCGCGCCAGGGCCGGGATCCCGCGCTCCGGTGCGACGCCCGCCAGCCGCTTGGCGAGGGCGGCGAGGAGGCGCACCCGGGCCAGCGCGTTCAGCGGGCCCGCGAAGGGGGACGCCAGGCGCAGCCACGTCGGCAGCCGGCCCATCGTGTAGTGGGCGGCCGGGCGCAGCCGCCCCCGGTAGTGGTGGTGCAGGAACTCCGCCTTGTACGTGGCCATGTCGACGCCCACCGGGCAGTCGCTGCGACAGCCCTTGCAGGACAGGCAGAGGTCGAGCGCGTCCCGTACCTCCGTCGACCGCCAGCCGTCCGTGATCACCCCGCCCGCATCGCCCGCGAGCATCTCGTGCAGCAGCCGGGCCCGGCCCCGGGTGGAGTGGGCCTCCTCGCCGGTCGCGCGGAACGACGGGCACATCACGCCGGTGCCCGCCGGCTGCGCCGTGCGGCATTTCGCGACGCCCACGCATCGGCGTACCGCTGCCGAGAAGTCGCCGCCGTCGTGCGGGTAGCCGAACTCGACGTCCACCGGGCGCTTCGGCAGCACCTCGAAGCGGAGGTTCTCGTCGAGCCGGGCGGGGCGGGCGAGGATGCCGGGGTTCATGCCGCCGTCCGGGTCCCAGACGTCCTTGAAACGGGAGAAGAGGGCGACCAGTTCGTCCCCGTACATGCGCGGGAGCAGTTCGGCGCGGGCCTGGCCGTCGCCGTGTTCGCCGCTCAGTGAGCCGCCGTGCGCGACGACCAGGTCCGCGAGGTCCTCGGAGAAGCGGCGGAAGCGGGCCACGCCCTGCGTGCTCAGCAGGTCGAAGTCGATCCGGACGTGGATGCAGCCGTCGCCGAAGTGCCCGTACGGGGTGCCGCGCAGCCCGTGTCCGGCGAGCAGGGCGCGGAAGTCTCGGAGGTAGGGGCCGAGGCGGGCGGGCGGTACGGCGCAGTCCTCCCAGCCGGGCCAGGCCTCCGTGCCGTCCGGCATCCGGGTCGCGGTGCCTGCCGCGTCCTCGCGGATGCGCCACAGGGCCCGCTGTCCGGCCGGGTCGGTGACGACCGTGCCGTCCAGCGCGTCGGCCGCCCGCAGGACACGCTCGGCGTGCGCCCGCGCCTCGGCCGGGGTGGCGCCGCCCGTCTCGACGAAGAGCCAGGCACCGCCGCGCGGCAGCCCGGCCGGTTCCCGTACGAGATCGGCGGCCATGCCCTCGACGGTGAGCGGGTGGTGCGGGAGCAGACCGGGGGCGGCTTCGGCGGCCGCGGCCTCGTCGGCGTAGCCGAGTACGGCCAGTGCGCGGGCGGCCGGTGCCTCGACCAGTCGTACGGTCGCCTCCGTCACCACGCCGAGCGTCCCCTCGCTGCCGCAGAAGGCGCGGGCGAGGTCGGTCCCGCGCTCGGGCAGGAGAGCGTCCAGCGCGTATCCGGAGATGCGGCGCGGGAGCTCGGGGAACCCGGTGCGCAGCGGGGCGAGGTTGGTGCGGATGAGTTCGGGGAGGCCGGCCAGGGCCTCGGGGACCGTTCCGCGGCCCAGCCGCAGGGTGTCGCCGCCGTAGCGGGTCACGGTCAGGGCGTGCACGTTGTCGGCCGTGGTGCCCCAGGCGACCGAGTGCGCGCCGCAGGAATTGTTGCCGATCATGCCGCCCAGCGTGCAGCGGCTGTGCGTGGACGGGTCGGGGCCGAAGGTGAGGCCGTGCGGGGCGGCGGCGGCGCGCAGCTCGTCCAGGACCACGCCCGGCTGGACGACGGCGGTACGGGAGCCGGGGTCCAGCTCGACGATCCCGCGCAGGTGGCGGGTGAGATCGAGCACGACGCCGGTGCCGGTGGCCTGTCCCGCGATGGAGGTTCCGCCGCCGCGCGGCACCACGGGGACCCCGTGCGCACGGCAGACGGCGAGTGCGGCGGCCACGTCGTCGGCGTCGCGCGGGGAGACGACGCCGAGCGGTACGCGGCGGTAGTTGGAGGCGTCCATCGTCGTCAGCGCCCGTGCGGTGGGGCCGAAGTCGGCCTCGCCGCGGACCGCGGCGCGCAGGGCCTGTGCGAGTTCGGCGCGTTCCGTCGGATTCTGATGTGCGGCCATGCGGGCCAGGATGCCGTTGATCGGGCCACTGGACCGTCCGGCGCCGCCCGTTTCCCCTGAATACGTCAATACGCCGGAATACGTCGGACGCGTAGTCACATACGTAACAAAGAACGCCACAAGATCTTCCCAAAGAGAGCGTCAATTCTCATATAGTGACCGAGACTTGCCTTGGAATTGTCAGCTCCAGTTGCCGCGTTCACTCTGGCAGTTCCGAACTGTCCCGATCTGAACCGTTCAATCTGCCCGACCTGTCCGTTCCGTCCCTACCCGTCCGCCACCAAGGACTCCCATTGAGCCCCTCATCCCGGCCGACCGCAGCGGCCCTGCTGGTATCGCTGGCCGTCACCGGATCCCTGTGTCTGTGGGCGGTCGTCGCCGCCCCCGACTCGGTACGGACCGAGCTGGCCTGGGGGGCGGGTGCCGCCGCCGTACTGCTGTCCGCCGCCGTGGCCACCGCCGTCCAGGCCCGTTCCAACGCCGGCCGCCTGCGCGCCCGGCTCGCCTCGGAGACCCAGCGGTTCACCGGCGAGATCAGCCGCCTCGTGTCCGCCTCGGCGGCCGAGGGCCAGCGGTTCACCGCCGAGACCGCCCGGATCAAGTCCGCGGCGGCGGCCGAGACGGCGCGGCTCAGGTCCGCGACCGAGGCCGAGACCGCGCGGATCACCACGCAGGCCGTCGCCGACATCGAACGGCTCACCGCCGAGACCGCGCGGCTCACCGCCCGCGCGACCCGCAGCGAGACCGAGCGGTCCGCCGCGGTGGCCGCCTGCGCCAACGCCGCGGGCCGGATGCAGGCCCTGGCCACCAGCATGCTCGCCGACCTGCGCGATATGGAGCACCGGCACTCCGCCGAGGACGTGCTCGGTGATCTGCTCCACCTGGACCACCGCACCGCCCAGGCGGGCAGGCTCGCCGACTCCATCGCCGTGCTGACCGGCGCCCGCTCCGGACGGCGCTGGGCGAAGCCGATCGTGATGGAGTCGATCCTGCGCGGCGCCATGGGCCGGATCAGCGGCTACCAGCGGGTGCGGCTCCACTCGACCAGCGATGTCGCGGTGGCCGGCCACGCCGCCGAGGGCGTCATGCACGCGCTCGCCGAACTCCTCGACAACGCCGCCAACTTCTCGCCGCCCACGGCGGAGGTCCATGTGTACGTCGAGGAGGTGCCGGCCGGCATCGTCCTGACCGTCGAGGACAGCGGCCTGGTCATGAGCGATGTGCAGCTGCGCCGCGCCGAGCGTGCGGTGTCGGCCACCGACCACGACCTGACGGGTCTCTCCGGCACCCGGCTCGGCCTCGCCGTCGTCGGCCGACTGGCCCGCAAGCACGGTCTGACCGTCTCCTTCCGGCCGTCCGCACGCGGTGGCACGGGTGCCCTGATGATGCTCCCGCAGGAGCTCCTCACCCGGACCTCCGTACCTACCCCGGAACCGGCGTCCCGGCCGGCGCCCGAGCCGGAGCCCGCGCACGGCACCGCGTCGGCGTCGGCATCGGCCGGTTCGGCGGCGACGGTCACGGCCGACGCGCAGCACCCGCCGCACGCACCGGCCGCCGCCGAACCGTCCGAACCCGACCCCACGGACTCCCCGGCGTCCGAGACCACCGGCAGCCTCCCCCGGTTCGGCGAGAGCGGGCTGCCCAAGCGCTCCCGAGGCCGCACCCTCGCCGCCGCCGAGGCGCGCGCCCACGCGCACGCCGACGACGCCACGGCCCCCCGGCCCCGCACCTCCGACCCCAAGGAACAGGCAGCCCGATTCAGCAGCTTCCGCCAGGCTGTTCGGGCCAATTCCCCGCACCCGGAAGAAGGCAACACCCGATGACCGCCACCACCGACGAGAAGCTCAACTGGCTGCTGGAGGGGCTCCTGGAGCGCACCCCCGGCACTCGTCACGCCCTTGTCCTGTCCAGGGACGGCCTCAAGCTGTGCCGCACCCCCGAGCTCTCCGTCGACCAGGCCGACCAGCTGGCCGCGATCTCGGCCGGTATCCAGAGCCTGTCGCACGGCGCCTCCATCGAGTTCGGTGACGGCACCGGCGGCGTACGGTCCGCGATGGCCGAGTTCTACGGCGGTGTGCTGTTCATCGTCGAGGCGGGCGCGGGCGCCCATCTCGCGGTCGTCGCCTCCGAGGACTCCGACGTCGGCCTCATCGGCCACAACATGAGCGAGCTCGTCGAGCAGCTCGGCGAGCACCTCAGCGCCCCGCCCCGCTCCCCCTCCGCCTCCGAGGTCACCGCCGCCGACGCCGACGCGGCCGTATGACCCGCCCCCGCCCCGGCCGGGACGACGATCCGGACCGGCTGTACACCCTCACCGGGGGGCGCAGCCGGTCCGACTCGGACGCGTTCGACCTGGTGACGCTGGTGGTCTCCGAGTGCGAGCCGACCCCCGGCATGCAGTCGGAGCACGTCACGATCCTGCGGATGTGCCAACTGCCCACCGCGGTCGTGGAGATCGCGGCGGGCCTCGGCCTGCCCGTCAGCATCGTCCGGATCATGCTGTCCGACCTGCTGGACACCGGACGGATCAGCGCCCGCCACCCCCGTACTGCCCGTGTCGCGGACCGGCTCCCCGACCCCGACATCCTGGAACAGGTGCTCGTTGGACTCCGCAACCTCTGACCGTGCCGCCCTGCGGGCGACGGCCGACAACGGACTGAAGATCGTCGTCGTCGGCGGCTTCGGGGTCGGCAAGACCACCATGGTCCGCTCCGTCAGCGAGATCCGTCCGCTGAACACGGAAGAGACCATGACCCGCGCGGGCGAGGCCGTCGACCACCTCGACGGTGTGCAGTCGAAGACGTCCACGACCGTCGCCTTCGACTTCGGCCGGATCTCGCTCGACGAGCGCTCCGTGCTGTACCTCTTCGGCGCCCCCGGCCAGGAACGCTTCTGGTTCCTGTGGGACCGGCTGTTCTCCGGCACGCTCGGTGCCGTCGTGCTCGTCGACACCCGCAGGCTCGCCGACTCCTGGTACGCGATCGACCGGCTGGAGCACCACGGCACGCCGTTCATCGTGGCCTGCAACGACTTCGGCGGCCCGCTCCACACCGAACAGCAGATACGCGAGGCGCTCGCCCTCTCGGACGACGTGCCCCTGGTGGAGTGCGACGCCCGGGACCGCTCGTCCAGCAAGTACGTACTGATCACGCTCGTCGAGTACCTCCACACCCTCTCGCAGGGCGGGGCTTCCGCCCGGTCCGCCGCCGCCCGTCCGGAGATCGCGCCGGAGAAGACCCCGGAGCCCACCCCGTGACCCACCCCCCGGCGCCGCCCGCCGGCTGCCCCGTCTCCCAGGGCCGCGTGCCGCTCTCCGGCCCCCGGTTCCAGACCGATCCGACCGGGCTCTACCGGGACATGCGCCGCGACCACGGGGCCGTGGCACCGGTCGTCCTCGACGGCGACGTCCCCGCCTGGCTCGTGCTCGGCTACCGCGAACTGCACCAGCTCACCGGCGACCCGGTGCTGTTCAGCCGCGACTCCGACCTGTGGAACCAGTGGGACCGCATCCCCGACGACTGGCCGCTGCTGCCGATGATCGGCCGCAAGCAGCCGTCGATCCTGTACACGGTCGGCCCCCGGCACACCGAACGCGCCGCGATGATCAGCAACGCGCTGGAGGCCGTCGACCCGTTCGCGCTGAAGCGGTACGCGGAGGAGTTCGCCGACGGTCTCATCGACCGGTTCTGCGCCACCGGCGGCACCGAGATCATCGCCGAGTACGCGATGCTGCTGCCCGCCCTCGTCCTGGCGAAGATCTACGGCTTCAGCGACACCATCGGCGCGGCGCTGGTCGGCTCGCTCAACGACATGATCGACGGCCGGGAGCGGGCACTGGCCGGTCAGCAGCACCTCGCCTCGTCCATGTTCCAGCTGCTGGCCGACAAGCACGCCGAGCCCGGCGACGACGTCGCCTCGCGGATGCTCGCCGACCGCGGCGGCTTCACCGACGAGGAGGTCGCCCAGGACCTGATGGTCATGATGGCCGCGGGCCACCAGCCGACCGCCGACTGGATCGGCAACTCGCTGCGGCTGATGCTCACCGACGACCGGTTCGCCGCCTCCCTCTCGGGCGGCCGGCACAGCGTCGCCGAGGCCATGAACGAGGTCCTGTGGGAGGACACGCCGTCGCAGAACGTCGCGGGACGCTGGGCCTCGCGCGACACCCGCCTCGGCGGCCGTCACATCCAGGCGGGCGACCTGCTGCTGCTGGGTATCGCCGCCGCCAACGCGGACCCGCAGGTCCGCACCGACGGCTCCACGATGACCGGCGGCAACAACGCCTTCCTCTCCTTCGGCCACGGCGAGCACCGCTGCCCGTTCACGGCCCAGGAGACCGCCGAGGTCATCGCCCGTACCGGCATCGAAGTACTGCTCGACCGGCTCCCGGACATCGACCTCGCCGTCCCCGCCGGACAGCTCACCCGGCGCCCGTCCCCGTGGCTGCGGGGCCTGACCGACCTGCCGTTGACCTTCACGCCCACCCTCGCCCTGGGACCCGCCGCGGGAACCGCCACCGGAGGCCAGAGATGACCCGGATCGCCCTCGACCCCTTCGTCACCGACCTCGACGGCGAGAGCGCCCGGCTGCGTGCCGCGGGCCCGCTCGCCGAGGTGGAACTGCCGGGCGGGGTGCACTGCTACGCGGTCACCCACCACGCCGAGGCGCGGCAGCTGCTCACCGACAGCCGGATCGTGAAGGACATCGACGTCTGGAACGCCTGGCAGCGCGGCGAGATACCGATGGACTGGCCGCTGATCGGCCTCGCCAACCCGGGCCGCTCCATGCTCACGGTCGACGGCGCGGACCACCGCCGGCTGCGCACCCTGGTCGCGCAGGCGCTGACCGTGAAGCGGGTGGAGCGGCTGCGGGCCGGCATCGAGGCGCTGACCACGGCGAGCCTGGACCGGCTGGCCGCCCTGCCGAAGGGCGAGCGGGTCGACCTGAAGGCGGAGTTCGCCTACCCGCTGCCGATGAACGTCATCAGCGAGCTGATGGGCGTGGACAGCGCGGACCACCCGCGGCTGAAGGAGCTGTTCGAGAAGTTCTTCTCGACGCAGACGCCGCCGGAGGAGGTCCCGCAGATGATGGCGGACCTCGGCGCGCTCTTCACGAAGATCGTCGACGGCAAGCGGGAGAACCCGGGCGACGACCTCACCAGCGCCCTGATCGCGGCCTCCGAGAACGGTGACCAGCTCACCGACGAGGAGATCGTCAACACCCTCCAGCTGATCATCGCGGCCGGTCACGAGACCACGATCAGCCTGATCGTGAACGCGGTCGTCGCGCTCCAGACGCACCCCGAGCAGCGCGAGCAGGTGCTCGGCGGCGAGGTGCCGTGGGAGAACGTGATCGAGGAGACCCTGCGCTGGAACACCCCCACGTCGCACGTCCTGATCCGGTTCGCCACCGAGGACGTCGAGGTGGGCGACAAGGTCCTGCCCAAGGGCGAGGCGCTGATCGTCTCCTTCGGCGCGCTCGGCCGCGACGAGGCGCAGCACGGCCCGACGGCCGGTGAGTTCGACATCACCCGCTCCCCCAACCGCCACATCGCGTTCGGCCACGGCCCGCACGTCTGCCCGGGTGCGGCGCTCTCCCGGCTGGAGGCGGGCGTGGCACTGCCCGCGCTGTACGAGCGGTTCCCGGAGCTGGAGCTCGCCGTACCCGCGTCCGAGCTGCGGAACAAGCCGATCGTCACCCAGAACGACCTGCACGACCTGCCGGTGGATCTGGGCTGACCGGCGATCCCCGCACGCCGTCCACGGACCGGAGCGGGCGTCTCATCCGACGGACACGGTGCTCGGCCGTGTCCGTGAGGCACTACGCTCCGGTTCGTGGCCGATATCCAGATTCCCGCTGACATCAAGCCCGCCGACGGACGCTTCGGCGCCGGTCCTTCCAAGGTGCGGACGGAGGCGCTCGACGCGCTGGCCGCCACCGGTACGTCTCTTCTCGGTACGTCCCACCGCCAGGCCCCGGTCAAGAACCTGGTCGGCGCGGTGCGTCAGGGCGTGCGCGACCTCTTCTCCCTCCCCGAGGGCTACGAGGTGATCCTGGGCAACGGCGGCTCCACCGCCTTCTGGGACATCGCGACGCACGGACTCATCGAGACGAAGTCCCAGCACCTCAACTTCGGCGAGTTCTCGTCGAAGTTCGCGAAGGCCGCCAAGCTCGCCCCGTGGCTGGCCGACCCGACCGTGATCGCCTCCGACCCGGGCACCCACCCGGACCCGCAGGCCGAGGCGGGCGTCGATGTCTACGCCTTCACGCACAACGAGACCTCGACCGGTGTCGCCGCGCCCGTCAAGCGCGTCGCGGGCGCCGACGAGGGCTCCCTGGTCCTGGTGGACGCCACCTCCGGCGCGGGCGGCCTGCCCGTCGACATCACCGAGTCGGACGTCTACTACTTCGCCCCGCAGAAGTCCTTCGCCTCCGACGGCGGCCTCTGGATCGGCGTCTTCTCCCCGGCCGCCCTGGAGCGCGCCGCGCGCGTCCACGCCTCGGGCCGCCACATCCCGGAGTTCTTCTCGCTGCCCACGGCGATCGACAACTCCCTGAAGAACCAGACGTACAACACCCCGGCCCTGGCCACGCTCTTCCTCCTGAACGAGCAACTGACCTGGATGAACACCCAGGGCGGCCTGGACTTCACCACCGGCCGCACGGCCGCATCGGCGCAGAACCTGTACGGCTGGGCCGAGGAGTCGAAGTACGCGACCCCGTTCGTCACCGACCCGGCGAAGCGCTCGCAGGTCATCGGCACGATCGACTTCGCGGACGAGATCGACGCCGCCGCCGTCGCCAAGGTGCTCCGCGCCAACGGCATCGTCGACACCGAGCCGTACCGCAAGCTGGGCCGCAACCAGCTGCGCGTTGCGATGTTCCCGGCGATCGACCCGTCGGACGTCCAGGCGCTGACCGCCTGCATCGACTACGTGATCGAGAAGCTGTAACGAGTAGCCGTACGAGAAGGGCCCCGCGCCGTTTGCGCGGGGCCCTTTGCCGTCGTTCACTCGGTCGGGTGGCGGAACGGCTTTCGGGCACTGGCGACCGGACCGGCCTACGATGATGACCTCGACATCACCCCTTCAGGAGGCCCGCAATGTCTGCAGCAGCAGTCGAGCACCCCTGTGACGGTGAGCCGGAATCGCTGCTCGACACGGCCAACAGGCTCGCGGAGCAGAACCCGGGTTGCCGTGTCGAGATCATCGGAGGCGTCATCACCGCGGCCCCACCCCCGGACGGCCCGCATGCCAACGCACTGACCACGCTCATGATCCCCTTCCTGGCCGCAGGCCTTCACGGCGAGGAGACCAGCGTCCTCCAGGGAATCGGCCTGTGGCTCCCCGGCGGCCCCGAGGACTACGCCATCCCCGACCTGGCGATCGTCGATGCCGATCTCGACGAGCATCTGGTCGAGAACAACTGCTACGACCCCGCCGTCTTCCGCCTCGTCCTGGAGGTCACCTCCAGCAACTACAACAACGACCTGCGCAACAAGGTCGCCGCCTACTCCGAGGCCAAGATCCCGGTGTACGTGATCATCGACCGCAGGCACGGGCGGGTGCATGTCCTGACCGAGCCCATGGGCGGCGGTTACGAGAGCCACCAGGTGTACGCCCCCGGGCAGACCGTCACCCTCCCCGAGTCGATCGGCGCCCCGGTGACCCTCGACGTCGACAAGCTCATCCAGGCAGGCCGCCCCCGCGCCTGATCAGCCGGCCGCCGCCACCAGGACCTCCCGGAGCCGGGTTATGCCCGGGGCCCACTCCTTGTCCCCCGCCTCGTCCCACAGCTCGCGCAGCTCCGAGTTCTCGCCCAGCACCGCGTCGAGGGCCTTCACCGCGAGGGGGCGCAGCTCCGTCGCGAGGACGGGCAGCGGCTTGTCGGGGCCGTACGCGGTGGTCACCGGCTCGCCACCCGGGCACTGGGAGGCGACCAGAGCGGCCGACGCGACGGCGATCACGGCGTCGTCGCTGTCCAGGTAGTCCGAGGGAGCGACCGCCCCCTCCAAGGCCTTGCGAATCACCGCTTCCCGCCCCGCCTCCGGCGCATCGTCGATCTTCCCCGAGAAGTCCGCAGCGGTGTCGTTGTCGAAATGGCCGGTGTCCCAGGTGCCCATGAGGTCCCCTCCGCAAGTGCTGTCCGTACGTGGACCACTCTCGCACCGGCCACTGACAACGGCGGGTCAGTGCTCTCCCGCGCCCCGCTCCCAGCGCCGTTCGCCCTCGCACCACTGCTCCGTCGGCGCCAGCCCCGCCGCACCGGCCACGGCTGCGGAGGCGTCGTGGTCCGGATGGATGTGGGCGAGGACGGTACGCACCGCCCCCGGCCCCGCCGCCAGCAGGTGCGCCACCAGCCCCGCCGCGGCCTCCTTCGCGTACCCGCGCCCCTGCCACCGCGTCCCGACCACCCAGGCGATCTCCGCCTCCGCGCCCGGCACGTCCACCGTCGCCTGGACGTATCCGGCCAGGCGGCTCTCGCCCCGTACCCGCAGCACCCAGTTCCACCACCGCACCCCGGGGTCCGGCGAACCGGCGGTCTGGCGTCCGTAGCGGGCCCTCAGCCCGTCGGCGGTCTCCGGGGCGCCCCCGGTGTACGTGTGCAGGGCGGGGTCCCCGAGCACCGCCGCCATCTCGTCCGCGTACGCGACCCGCAGTGGCAGTACGTCCAGCCGGTCGGTGGCGAACGGCTCGGGCTCAAGGTTCATTCGGCTCTCCATAGGGCCCCGACCCTACGCGCGCCCCGGTGTGCGCCGGGTCGCGGCGTCCTCAGTTCCCCTTCCGCCGCCGTCCCATGAGCACCAGGAAGCCGATGCCGGCGAGCACGAGCACACCGGTCAGGGTCGTCCCCTTCACGTCCCCGGTGCCCCCGCTCCCCGCTCCGGCGGACGAGGCCGACGCGTCGCCGCCCCGGGACGGCGACTTCCCGCCGCCCCCGCTGCCGCTGTCCACGTCCACCCGTTCCACGTCGCTCTGCTCCCCCTCCGAGCCGAACATCAGCGCCGAGCCGTCCGCCGTGTACGTCACGGATTCGGCCTGCCGCTGGATCGGCGCCCGGACCGCGTGGTCGGCGCCGAGCCTGCCGTTCTCGAAGACGTAACCACGGGCGCTGAAGTACGAGCGCAGCACCAGCTCCTTGCCGTCCGGCGAGAACGCCCCGTCCGTCACCCACGGCACCTCGCCCACCCGCCGGAAGACGTTGGTGGCTCCGGTGGTCAGCTTCGCCGGGCCCTCGTACAGCCCGCCGCCGTCCTCGTTCTTCGACGCGATGTAGACGCGCCCGGTCGTGGGGTGGACCATCAGCGCCTCGGCGTTGCGCGGGCCGTCCGCGTACTTCACGTCGAACTGGGTGGCGCTGACGGTCGCGTCCTTCAGCTGCTTCGGCTCCGGGAAGCGGTAGATCCAGACGTGGTCCCAGCTGCCGTTCAGGTTGTCGCCGATGTCACCGACGTACAGATTGCCGTCGGGTCCCAGCGAGATGGCCTCCACGTCGCGGGGTTCGCCCACCCCTTTCATGGTGATGGTCGCCACGGTCTTCCCGGTCCGGGAGTCGACGGCGTAGACGTACGGCCCGTCGTCGCTGTCGTTGTGCGTCCAGTAGATGCCGGGGTGGGCGCGGCTCGCGGCGAGGCCGCTGGACTCGGTGATCCGGGGGTCCTCGATCGTGAAGCTCCGGTCGGCTCCGTCGTCGGCCACGGCCGGAGCCGACCCGGCGAGGAGGAGCAGCGCGGCGGCTCCGGACACAGTCAGGTACGAACGCATGGCACAAGTGTCCATCGTCACGTCGCAGGCGGCAGGAGTGATCCGCGATGATGACGCCATGCGGTTCACGTTTGTCGGCGACTCCATGACCATCGGCTGCGCCGGCGACTTCACCTGGCGCTACCGGATGTGGCAGCACCTCACCGCCGACCTCGGTGAGCCGTTCGCGATCGTCGGACCGCGCAGCACGCTGTACGACACGGCGGCGGGCGCCCCGGTCAGTCACGCGTACGGCGCGCCGGACTTCCCCGCCGAGGCCCGCACCCACCTGGCCGGCTGGGGCGAGGGCTGGCTGCACATGGCCCCGGTGATCGCCGGCACGGTGAGCCGGCACCGCACGGACGTCCTGCTCGTCTCGCTCGGCCTGATAGACCTCGGGTTCTACACGGACAGCGCACAGACCACCCTGAACGCAAGGGCGTTCATCGCTGCGGCGCGTACCGCGAACCCGCACGTCAAGATGGTCCTCATGCCCGTGATACCGAACATCCGGGCCGAGTCGGACGCCCCGTTCGCCGCCGAGTGCGACCGCTTCAACGAACTGTTGGCGAAGGCCGTCGCCGACCTCGACGACCCGATGTCCCCGGTCCTGCTGGCCTCCCGCCCCCCGGGGTACGACATCCACGAGGACACGTACGACGGTACGCACCCCGGTCCCTCCGGCGAGCACGCGCTGGCGGGCGCGTTCGCCGACGCGATGCATCAGGCGTGGGGGCTGGGCGGCCCGTACACGCCCCGCCCGTGACCGGACGCGTCGCGCCCCGGCGGAGTTCACCGGTCGCCGGACCTCCGGCTCCGAGCCCGGGGGCGGGGCGGCTCACCGCTCCGAGGAAGGCCGGGCCCTCACATGCATCCGCTCCCCCTGCTGCCCGAACAGGCTGAGGAATTCGACCGGATCGGGCCCGGCGCTGGCCCAGGCGTGCGGCGTACGCGTGTCGAACTCGGCGACCTCGCCGGCCGTGAGCACCAGATCGTGTTCCCCCAGCAGCAGCCGCAACCGCCCCGCCAGCACGTACAGCCACTCGTATCCCTCGTGCACCCGCTGCTCCAGCGGCCCCGTGGACCCACGGCCGCCGGGCAGGATCTGCTTGTACGCGTGCAGTCCGCCGAGGTGCCGGGTGAGCGGTACGAACGTCATGCCGTCGCGGGTGAAGGGGCGGAAGTGGATGCGCGGGTCGCCGGTGGCCGGGGCGCCGACCAGTTCGTCCAGCTGCACCCCGTACGCCTTGGCCAGCGGCAGCAGCAGTTCGAGCGTGGGCTTGCGGCCGCCCGACTCCAGGCGCGAGAGGGTGCTGAGGGAGATCCCGGTCGTCTCGCCGAGCTGCGCCAGGGTCGTGCCGCGTTCCTGGCGCAGGGCCCGCAGGCGCGGGCCGACGCCTGTCAGGACCGTCGTGATCTCGTCGTCGACCGGTCGTTCCGCGTGCTCCGCGCCGTCTTCCATCTCCCCATTATTTGCCGTCCCGGTGACCGGACGCGTCAGGACGACAGGATCATGGCCAGCGAGAGCCGGGTCAGCTCATCGGTCAGCCACTCGGCGTCGACCTGGCGGGGCCGACGACCGTGGTGGGCCATGAGCTCGTCCACCGCGTGGTTCAGCACCGTGACGGTCACCGTGTGGTCGCTCGGCACCGCCTCGCCCCGGCGCACGGCGCGCTCGGCCTCGGACGTCAGGAACTCGATCCACATCGCCCGCCAGGTCGCCAGGTGCCTGTCCACCTCGCGGCTCACCCCGAGCACCTCGACGAAGGCCACCCGGGCCGCGCACCGGTCCTCGGTGACCGCCTTCACGTAGGCCTCGAAGAGCAGCCGGACCCGTTCCGACGTCGGGCAGTCCTCCATGCCCTCCGCCATCAGGGCGTTCTCGGCGGCGCGCAGCCCGTAGGTCGCCACCTCGTCGTACAGCGCCATCAGCAGCACCTCCCGGGAGAGGAACTCCTGCTGGAAGACGTGGACGGGCACCTTCGCCCGAGCGCACAGCTCCTCGACGCCCGTGCGCGCGTACCCGTACGCGCCGAACAACTCGCGCCCTGCCCGCAGGAGTCGGTCCCGTGCTCCCAGGAGCTCCATGGACTGCCCGGCCGCCCCGTTCCGCCGGCTCACCACGACACCCGTCATCGGTCCTCCTTCGTCGTCCGTACCGCTGCCCCCACTCTCCCCGCTCCGCCCGGCCGGTGGTGGGTCCGCCACGCACTCCGGCCCGCGCAGGGTGGCACCCCGGCCAAGTCCGATTACCCATCGAACCGTTGCTGGTATGGGGGCGTTCGCGGCTCTCCCGCTCCCTCGGCTCACCTCCCGGACTCCATCACCTCCGGAGCCCCCTCGCCTCCGGAACTCCCCAAGAAACCACTGTCGGGGGGCGCGAAACCTGCCCCTTCACGCCTCGGCGCGGGTGCCCCGGCGCCCGAAGCAAGCCCGCACGACAGGGGTTTCGACCCCGTCTCCTCCCGCCCGTCACGCTGCCGCCGACAGGTTTCGCCGGCACCTTCCCAACTCGGCCCCGGGGCCCCGCGGATCTACGATTTCCCCTGGTGGAAAGGGGGTCCACATGGACCGGAACATACGCACGACGGATGACGTACTGAGGCTCATGGACGGCCTGTTCGCACGGGATGCCGACCGGTGGACGGCCGACGCGAGCTCCTGGTGGGACGGCTTCTACGCGGACCGGGAGAAGCCCGTGCCGTTCTTCGTCGCGAAGCCGGACGAGAACCTCGCCTCGTACGCGGACCGCGGGCTGATCGCCCCGGGCCGTGCCCTGGAGCTCGGCTGCGGGCCGGGCCGCAACGCCGTCCATCTGGCGTCCCTGGGCTTCGAGGTCGACGCGGTGGACCTGTCCCCCTCGGCCCTGGCGTGGGCCGAGGACCGCGCCCGCGAGGCCGGGGCCGACGTCCGGTTCCACCACGGCGACGTCTTCGCCCTCACGGCGACGGAACTGACCGGTCCGTACGACCTCGTCTACGACTCCGGCTGCTTCCACCACCTGCCGCCGCACCGCCGCATCAGCTACCTCGCCCTTCTCGACAGCGTCCTCGCCCCCGGCGGCGGCTTCGCCCTCACCTGCTTCGCGTCCGGCGAGGGCGGCATGGGCTCCGAACTCCCCGACGAGGCCTTCTACGACCGGGGCGGACTGCGGGGCGGCCTCGCCTACACACCGGAGTCGTTGCGCAGGATCTTCTCGGACCTGACGGAGGTCGAGCTCCGCCGGATGCACGACGAGCCGTCCGACTCCCCGCTCTTCGGCGAGCCCTTCCTCTGGACGGCCCTGTTCCGCCGGACCGCTGACGAGGGCGTCTGACCGACTGGAGGCGGGCAGCCGAAGCGGGTGTCAGGAAGCCGTGGCGCCGCCCCGGCCCGCGTCGGCGTCCAGCGCCGGGGCGATCACGCCGAAGGCCCGGTCCAGCAACGCGACGGGATCCTCGGCGCCGTCGCCGGCGCTCCACCGCTCCAGCACCGCGTCGAAGGCGGTCAGCGCCATCCCGGCGGCCAGCCGCGGGTACAGATCGGCGTCGGACCCGAGCCCCGTCCGGCGCGCCA
Organism: Streptomyces sp. NPDC058240; assembly: GCF_042882135.1. Classification (NCBI taxonomy): domain Bacteria; kingdom Bacillati; phylum Actinomycetota; class Actinomycetes; order Kitasatosporales; family Streptomycetaceae; genus Streptomyces; species Streptomyces sp. NPDC058240. The sequence goes on along the minus strand of NZ_JBHVWT010000003.1, from coordinate 3,851 downwards.
GCTCCGCCGTCAGCTCCTCGCGCCACTGCGCCTGACGCTCCATGAAGCGTGCCCGCAGGGCGGGCGTACGCAGGATCAGCTGGACCACGCGCAGCGCCCGCTCGGAGTGGTCGGGGTGAGCGCAGGCGGCGAGGGAGACGGAGACGGCGCGCAGCAGCGCCACCGAGGGGCGCTCCCCGGCCGGGCGGGCCGCCAGCTCCTCGCGCATACCGGCGCCCATGTCGGCCAGGAACTGGACGACCACGTCCTCCTTGGACGCGAAGTACCGGAAGAACGTCCGCTTGGACACACCGGCGGCGGTCACGATCTCGTCGACGGTGACCGCGTCGAACCCTTTCGACGCCAGCAGTTGCAGCGCCGCTTCGGTCAGCTCGCCCGAGACGAGACGGCGTTTGCGCTGGGCCATGGTCACTTCGGGGCGGGAGCTCACCCACCCATGGTAACCCCATGCCTCCGGTGGCACCCAGGAGACTTCTTGACACCGAGTGCCACTAGAGGCAACGTGTGTCACATGACACGGCAACAGCACTGGACCACCGAGCAGATCCCGGACCAGACCGGCCGGGTGTGCGTCGTCACCGGAGCCAACAGCGGCCTGGGGCTGGCGACCACCCGGGCGCTCGCCCTCCGGGGCGGACACGTGATCCTCGCCGTACGCGACGAGGAGAAGGGCCGCCGGGCAGCCGCGGAGATCACCGCCGAGCAGCCGGACGCCGACCTGGAGGTGCGCCGTCTCGATCTGGCGGACCTCGACTCGGTCCGGGCCTTCACCGACCGGCTGCGCGCCGACCATCCACGACTGGACGTGCTCGTCAACAACGCCGGGGTGATGGCACCGCCCCGGTCGCTGAGCGCACAGGGCCATGAACTCCAGTTCGCCTGCAACCACTTGGGCCACTTCGCGCTCACCGGGCTACTGCTCGACCTGCTGTCCGTCGGGCGCGATCCCCGTGTGGTCACGGTGAGTTCACCCAATCACCGGCAGGGGCGGCTCTTCTTCGACAACCTCTCCGGGGAGCGCTCGTACGCGCCGATGGGCTTCTACAACCAGTCGAAGTTCGCCAACGCCGTCTTCGGCCGGGAACTCCATCTGCGGCTGACCGCGGCCGACAGCCCGGTGCTCAGCCTGCTCGCCCACCCCGGCTACACCTCCACCAACCTGCAGACGAGCGCGCCGGTCGGCCTGGTGAAGCTGCTGTACGGCCGCGTGCTCCGCCCGCTCGCCCAGGCCCCGGCGCGCGGCGCACTGCCGCAGCTGTACGCGGCGACCCACCCGGACGTGCGGGGCGGCGAGTTCATCGGGCCGGACGGCCCGGCCGAGCTGCGCGGCGGGCCGACCCGGGTGCGGCTGGCCCCGGCGGCAGCGGATGCCGGGACCGGACGCCGTCTGTGGGAGCTGTCGGAACGGCTGACCGACGTACGGTTCGCGTTCCCGGCCCCGGGTCCCGTCGATTCCTCCGGGACACCGCACGGCCGGTGAAGCGTGGGCTTCACCGGCCGCGGTGTGTTCATGGGCGTGGCGCCGTCCGGCGCCGGACGGTCAGGCCTTGCCGGTGCAGATCGCGTCGTACGGCCGCCCCGGGCTCGGGAACAGCTCCAACGGCTTGCTTCCGACCGGGCACTGCTCGGCCGTCTTCGTCAGGTCGAGCACCTTGCTCACACCGCTTCCCCCACTGCCGCAGGCGACCTCCTTGGCCTGGTCGTCCACGCAGTCGCCCTTCACCAGCTGGCCGCCGCCCGCACCGGCGTCACCGGGGTGGTCGCCGGTCAGGTTGCGGCCACAGATGGTCTTGCTGGGGATGCCGGACTCGGCGTCACCCGAACCGAAGGAGACCTTCACCGAGATGATCGCGTCCGTGCCGGCCGGGCACTGGATGGAATCGGAGAAGATGGCGCCGTCCTTGATCTCCAGGGCCTTGAGCGTCGCCTTGGAGTCGCCGCAGTCCAGGGGCTGGTAGGCGTCCTTCGCGCTGCTGTCGGGCCCGGCGCAGTCGCCGACCTTCCAGTCCTTGGCCGCGTGGGTCCCGTCGCTCGACGACTTGTTGCAGGCGGTGGCCGCCCCCAGCACGAGCGCGACGGCCAGCACCGCCTTCGAGCCGTTCAGGAGAGCCGTACGGGAGCTGCGTCGCGGGGAGGAAACGGTGCTGCTCCGGCTGCCGCTGCGAGGTCGCGTGCTGCCGTTAACTCTCATGCTGCTCCTTCGAGTTGCTTGTATGGGGCGCGGCCCGCACGGCACTCGGCGTGGCCCGCGCGTGGTGGCGCGCCTGATGACGACAGGACCGGGCGCCGCGGTTCCCGATCCGGCCGATTCAGCGGGCCCGCGCGGGAAGGGCGGCGAATGCCACGTCCGCGGCGTGCGGCACGACCTCCAGCTCGCTGCCGAGGGCCCATTCGGCGACCCGTGAGACCGCGGCGGCCGGGATCCTGTCGCTGATTCCGGGCGCGGCCGGGATGTCGTGCGTCGCGTGGGAGTCGTGCGGCATGACGACCCGGTACCCCAGCGCCAACGCCGTACGGGCCGTCGCCTGTACGCACATCTCGGACATCACGCCGCAGATGGCGAGCGCCCGTACCCCCGACCCGGTCAACAGGCCCTCCAGGGGCGTCCCGTGGAACCCGTCGTCCCTGGTCTTGCGGATCACGACCTCCGTGGGCGATGCCTCGACGGCGTGGTGGAGCTCCCACCCGGGCGTGCCCGGCTCGTCCCCCGCTCCGGGCTGCCCGTCGTTCTGCACGTGGACGACGAACGCCCCGCCCCTGCGTGCCCGAGCGATCAGATCCGTCGTCCGGTCCAGGAGCCGGGCCGCCTCGGGCACCGCCCGGTCACCGCCGACCGCGTCCGCCTGAACGTCCACAACGACCAGTGCCTGTACGGGAAGTACGCGATTGCTCATGGCGCCATCATGTCCGCCGGCATCGGGCACCTCCACATGTTTTGAATCGGAGGGTGCTCCCACACACCACCGGCCCCATTGGTAGGGTCTTCAGCTCAATGTGATGTGAGCGCATGCGTGGAACGGGGAAAACCGGCATGAAGTTCGACATGGGGGCGCAGGTTCTGACGAATCTGTCGTCGAAGTCGCGTGGGTCGAGTGATGACCTGGGTACGTTGATTCGTCAGCTGTTGCAGGCGGCGGCGCCGTTGGAGGGGAAGTTCAACGGTGCGGGCCGTGCGGCGTTCGATTCGTTCAAGGGGCGTTCGGACGAGATCACGGCGGCGTTGAACGGTTCGCTCTCGGCTCTTCTCGGTGGTCAGTCGGGGATGGAGCAGGCGTTCGGTTCGGGTGATCAGGAGCAGGGTGACAACGCGCGGCAGCAGATGTCGGCGGCGAACTTCGACGCGGCGCGCTTCGGCGGCCGGTGACAACGGGGAGTTGGGTTTCTGATGGCTGGTGACGGTGATCGTCGTTCGTACGACATCGGTGCGTCCGCGGACGCGCAGGGCAACATCCAGGTGGTGATCGGGCGGCTGGAGGAAGTGATCGCGGCGCGGGACGGCCAGGTGAAGGCGGCGATGGCGGACTTCGCGGCCGATGGTGTGGCGGATGAGTACCACGGCAAGGAACTGCGGTGGAACCGTTCCTCGCAGGAGGTCAAGAACATCATCCAGCTGCTGAAGACGACGCTGGAGAAGAACGACGGCACGGCGCAGCACACGATCACGCGTGCGAAGGCTGCGGTCGACAACATCGGCTGAGCTGTTCCTGATCGGCTGTCATTGATTGGTTGGTTCACGGGGGTGTGCCGGTGACTGGGTGGGATCTGAAGCCGCAGGGTATTCAGGGTGTGCTGAAGACGACGGGTGAGATCGCGTCGAAGATTCAGACGCATGCGACGTCGTACGGGGATCA
>NZ_JBHVWT010000002.1:253821-543008 GCF_042882135.1 Streptomyces sp. NPDC058240 | reverse complement strand
TCGTCGCCTTGGTAGGCCATCACCCCACCAACAAGCTGATAGGCCGCGGGCTCATCCTTCACCGCCGGAGCTTTCAACCCCGTCCCATGCGGGACGGAGTGTTATCCGGTATTAGACCCCGTTTCCAGGGCTTGTCCCAGAGTGAAGGGCAGATTGCCCACGTGTTACTCACCCGTTCGCCACTAATCCACCCCGAAGGGCTTCATCGTTCGACTTGCATGTGTTAAGCACGCCGCCAGCGTTCGTCCTGAGCCAGGATCAAACTCTCCGTGAATGTTTTCCCGTGATCGGGACAACACAACACGAGAGCGGAACGACCGGACGGAATAAGACCGGTCGTTCACAGCGTCCTCGCTGTGTAAATTGCCCACCGGGTCAGTGACCCCGTGGGACTTTCAAAGGAACCTCCAACCTGCCGAAGCAGGCCGGGGTATCAACATATCTGGCGTTGACTTTTGGCACGCTGTTGAGTTCTCAAGGAACGGACGCTTCCTTTGTACTCACCCTCTCGGGCTTTCCTCCGGGCTTTTCCCTTCGGTCTTGCGTTTCCGACTCTATCAGACTCTTTCGTGTCCGATTCCCGGTCGAAGCGGGTTGCGCTTTCCAGTTCTTCGCTTTCGCGCTTCCCTTTCCGGCGAGTCCGACTCTATCAGATCCTTTCGGGCCTGATTCCCAGTCAGCGGGGTTTGTCTTCCCGGCTGTTGGGCCGTTCCGACGTCCAAACTCTAGCGGATTTTCCCGGCGACTCATAATCGAGTCTTCGAAATCAATTTCGGCATGCCGAAATTTTCCCGAGTGGGAGATCGTGCTGAGTTTTGGTTGCCGCATTCGCGGCGGGATCGGCTGTCGCAGAACCGTTCCGGCTCCGTGACAACTCGAAGAACTTTACGGATTGGGGAGGGGTGTGTCAACCCCGCCAGGTCAAGCCCTTTTCCCACGTGTCGGACACGGGTTCAGTCCAGGTCGGTGAGGCGGCCGCCGGCGTCCGGCTGGGCGTGCTCCACGCGGCGCAGGAGGCGGATCAGCATGTCGCCGAGACCCCCGCGTTCGTCGCCCGTGAGGTCCTGGAGCAGGTCCTCCTCGAAGTCGGAGGCCATGCGCATGGCCTCCAGCCACTTCGTACGGCCCTCGTCGGTCACCTCGACGATCACGCGCACCCGGTTGTTCTCGTCCCGGTCCCGGGTGACCAGGCCCTCGCCCGCCATGCGGTCGATGCGGTGGGTCATCGCCGCCGGGGTGAGACCCAGACGCTTGGCCAGCTCTCCCGGGCCCAGGCGGTACGGGGAGCCGGCCAGGACCAGGGTCTTGAGGACCTCCCACTCGGCGTTGCTGATGCCGAGGGCGGCGAGCTGGCGTCCGTACGCCACGTTCATCCGGCGGTTCAGCCGACCCAGGGCCGAGACGACCTGCTCGACCTGGGGGTCCAGGTCGCGGAACTCGCGCTGGTAGGCGGCGATCTGCTCGTCGAGGCTCGGCTCCTGCGGTCCGGGCTGCTCGGTGGTGTCAGGCATGGCGGGCAGTATGGCACGCCCTCCAAAGCCTTCGAAGTCCTTCGGTCTGTATTGTTGAGGTTCTAACTTTAGTGCTAAAGTCTTCGGGTTCGAGTCGTTTGGATGGCTCGGCATGTCGCTTCGAGACCTTGAGGTAGGTGAGTGTGACCAGGGAGATGGGTGCAGCACTGCGGCGGATCCAGCTGGGGAGCGCGCTGAGCGCGTTCGGGCTGGGGTTCACCGTTCCGTATCTGTACGTCTATGTGGCACAGGTACGGGAGCTGGGTGCTGGCACCGCGGGAGTCGTACTGGCGGTCTTCGCCATGGCGGCGCTGGCCGTTCTGCCGTTCACCGGTCGGGCCATCGACCGGCGCGGGCCGCTGCCCGTGCTCGTCATCGCCTCGGCCGTCGCTTCGCTGGGCGCTGTCGCCCTCGGTCTGTCGTCGGGCGTGACCGCCTCCGTGCTGTCGGCCGCGGTCCTCGGCGCGGGTACGGCGGTCATGCAGCCGGCGCTCGCCACCATGCTCGTGTGGTGCTCCAGCACCGCCACCCGTACCCGCGCCTTCGCCATGCAGTTCTTCCTGCAGAACCTCGGGCTCGGCATCGGCGGGCTCGTCGGCGGCCAGATCGTCGACACGAACCGGCCGGAGACCTTCACCCTGCTGTTCCTCATCGAGGCCGCGATGTTCGTCGTGCTCGGTGTCATCGCCTCCACGGTGCGGCTGTCCCGTGCGCCGTCCTTCTCGGACGCCAGGCCCACCGACGGGTCCAAGGCGCCGGGCGGGCTGCGGGTGCTGCTCTCGCACCGGGCCATGGTGCAGCTGTGCGTGCTGGGCTTCGTGTTGTTCTTCGCCTGCTACGGACAGTTCGAGTCCGGGCTCGCGGCGTACGGCACCGAGGCCGCCGGGATGCAGCCTTCGACGCTCGGGATCGCGCTGGCCGCCAACACCGCTGTCATCGTCGTGGCGCAGTTCGTCGTGCTGCGGTTCGTCGAGCGCCGCAGGCGCAGCCGGGTCATTGCCTCGGTCGGCCTGATCTGGGCGTTCGCCTGGATCGTGGCGGGGTACGCCGGGCTCGGACACGGCAGCCAGACCATGGCGACCGCCGCGATGATCTCCACGTACGCGCTGTTCGGACTCGGTGAGTCGATGCTGTCGCCGACCGTGGCCCCGCTGGTGGCCGATCTGGCGCCGGAGTCGATGGTCGGGCAGCACAACTCCGCGTTCGCCCTGTGCAAGCAACTCGCGCTGGCGGTCGGTCCGGCCGTGGGCGGGCCGATGGGGGCGACGCTGCACGGGCCGTACATCGTGACGTTCGTGCTGTTCTCGCTGGGCATCACGGCGCTGGCGCTGCGGCTCGGCCGGCAGCTCACTCCCGTACAGGATCAGCCCTCGCTGGAGACGGTGCCTTCCCGGGTGGTGGCCGTGTCACTGCCGGATGCGGAGCCCAGCTCCGCCTCCACGGCTGCCGCCGCTCGCTGAGCGGCCGGGCCCTGTCCGCGACGGAGCCCTCACTGCGGCAGGGCGAATTCGCACCAGACCGCTTTGCCACCGCCCGGTGTGCGGCGGCTGCCCCAGGACGAGGCGATCGCCGCGACGATGGAGATGCCGCGGCCCGCTTCGTCCGCCGGGTCGGCCCGGCGGCGGCGCGGCAGGTGGTCGTCGCCGTCGGTCACCTCGATGATCAGCCGCCGGTCGGTGCGCCGCAGGCCCAGGCGCATCGGCGGGGTGCCGTGCTTGAGGGAGTTCGCGACGAGTTCGCCGGCGGCCAGGACGCCCAGGTCGCACAGCTCGACCGGGAATCGCCACGAGGTCAGGACCCCGGTCGCGAAGGCGCGGGCGCGCGGGGCCGCCTCGATGCCGCCGAGGAGATCGAGCGAGGCGTTGTGGAACAGCTCCGCGTCCGCCCCCGAGCGGGCGGGGTGCTGGACCACCAGCACGGCCACGTCGTCGTCGTGTTCCGCGGTGACGCCGAGGGAGCGGATCAGCCGGTCGCAGACCACCTGGGGTGAACCCTTGGCACCGGACAGGGCGCGTTCCAGCGCGGCGACGCCCTCGTCGATGTCCTCGCTCCGGCGCTCCACCAGGCCGTCCGTGTAGAGGACGGCGGTGGAACCGGGTGGCAGCGGGATCGTGCCCGAGGTGTGGATCCAGCCGCCGGTACCGAGCGGCGGTCCGGTCGGGTCCTCGGCGCGGTGGACCGTTCCGTCCTCGTCGCACACCAGGATCGGCAGGTGGCCGGCGGAGGAGTAGACGAGCCTGCCCTCGTTGGGATCGTGGACCGCGTAGGCGCAGGTGGCGATCTGGCTGGCGTCGATCTCGGCGGCGAGACCGTCCAGGAGCTGAAGGACCTCGTGCGGCGGAAGGTCGAGGCGGGCGTAGGCGCGTACGGCCGTGCGGAGCTGGCCCATGACGGCGGCGGCCCGCACCCCGCGTCCCATCACGTCCCCGATGACCAGGGCGGTGCGGCCCGCGCCGAGGGTGATGACGTCGTACCAGTCGCCGCCGACCGCGGCGTCCGTGCCGCCGGGCTGGTAGGTGGCGGCGATCCGGAGGTCGTCGGGCTGCTCCAGCTCCTGCGGGAGCAGGGAACGCTGGAGGGTGACGGCCGTTTCGCGGTGGCGGCGCTCGCTGGCGCGGAGCCGTTCGGCCGCTTCGGCGTGGTCGGTGACATCGGCCGCGTACACGAGCACGCCGCCTTCGCCCCCTCTTCCTCTGCCCCTGTCGCTCTTGTTGCCCTTGCTGGTCTTGTTCTGTTTTCCGGGGGCGCCGTTGTCGCCGTCGGCTTCGTCGTCCCTGTCGCGGTGCACCGGGGTGCAGGTCACGGTGTACGAATTGCCGCTGCGGGCCTTGCGGGACTTGACCGTGCGAGGGGTGCCGCTGCGCAGGACCTGGTCCATGAGGGGCAGCAGGCTCAGCTCGTCGAGCTCCGGCATGGCCTCGGCGGCGGTGGCGCCGGCCGGGCGGGGCCCGAAGGCGGCGGCGTAGGCGTCGTTGACGTACGCGATCCGGTGGTCGGGGCCGTACACCAGGGCCACCAGGGCGGGCAGCTGGCCGAGGATGTCCCGGGCCGAGAGGTCCTCCAGCGCGGGGCCGCCCGGCCGGGGAGCCTCGCCGCGCGAGTCGTCCCGCGGATCGTGCCCCGCCCCGCCGTGCGTGCCGCTGCGTGCGTCGCCCTCCGGCGGGCGGGGCCCGGTCTCGGGCTGTGCGTACTCGGCGCGGGCCGAGGGCACGGAACTGCGGTCGTCCCGTGCGGCGGCGCGGCGCTGCGTTCCGGGTAGGCGGGCGCTCCAGCGCGTGAAGTTCACGGAATTTCTGGCCTCGTGTGTCGGTCTGGTCCGCTCTTGCGGGCTGCTCACTGTCGGTCACTGCCGGCCGGGTCACTCTGTGCAGATGTGGGCCCACCTATGGTCACACGTCCAGTGTGGCGGACCGTACGGACAGTTGTCGGTACGGTCCGCCCCCTGGCGGACGCTCCGGCGGGTCGACGGTCCGTCAGCCGCCGTTCCGCGGCGGGCCGTCGGGCCCGGGAGGAAGGTCCGGTCCCGGCGAGTTGCCGGGGCCCGGCGGGGTGTCCCTGTGGTGCGGCGGGCCGTTCGGCCCGGGGCGTCTGCCGCCTGCGGCGAGCTCGAATTCGGCGCGCGGGTGTTCCAGCGAACCGAGGGAGACGATCTCGCGCTTGAAGAGTCCGGCGAGGGTCCATTCAGCAAGGACGCGGGCCTTCCGGTTGAACGTGGGGACTCGGCTGAGGTGGTACGTGCGGTGCATCAGCCAGGCCGGAAAGCCCTTGAGCCTGCGGCCGTACACATGGGCGACGCCCTTGTGGAGGCCGAGCGAGGCGACGGAGCCCGCGTAGCTGTGCCGGTACTCCTCCAAGGGCTCTCCGGCGATCGACGCGAGGATGTTCGCGGCGAGGACCTTGGCCTGGCGCACCGCGTGCTGGGCGTTGGGTGCGGTCTCCTTGCCCGTTTCCGCGGCGGTCAGGTCGGGTACGGCCGCGGCGTCCCCGGCGGCCCAGGCGTGCTCGACGCCCTCGACGGCGAGTTGCGCCGTGCACCTGAGCCTGCCGCGTTCGTCGAGCGGCAGATCGGTTGCGGCGAGGATCGGAGCGGGTTTGACGCCCGCGGTCCACACGAGGGTGCGGGTCGGGAACCTGGAACCGTCGCTCAGGACGGCGATCCGGTCCTCGCAGGACTCCAGCCGGGTGTCGAGGCGTACGTCGATGTTGCGGCCGCGCAGCTCACGGATCGCGTAGGTGCCCATCGCCTCGCCGACCTCGGGGAGGATGCGGCCGGACGCCTCGACGAGGATCCATTTCAGGTCCTCGGCCTTGATGTTGTGGTAGTACCGCGAGGTGTAGCGGGCCATGTCCTCCAGCTCGGCGAGGGCCTCGACGCCCGCGTATCCGCCGCCGACGACGACGAAGGTGAGCGCGGCGTCGCGGATGGCGGGGTCGCGGGTGGCGGAGGCGATGTCCATCTGCTCGATGACGTGGTTGCGCAGGCCGATGGCCTCCTCGACGGTCTTGAAGCCGATGCCGTGGTCGGCGAGGCCGGGGACCGGGAGGGTGCGCGAGACGGAGCCGGGGGCGAGGACGAGCTCGTCGTACGGGATCTCGACCGCGCCGGTGCCGTCCTCCCCCGTGGCGAGGGTGGTGACGGTCGCCGTGCGCTTGGCGTGGTCGACGCTCTGCGCCTCGCCGATCACGATCTTGCAGTGCGCGAGGACGCGGCGGAGCGGTACGACGACATGGCGCGGTGAGATCGAACCGGCCGCCGCTTCGGGCAGGAACGGCTGATACGTCATATAGGGCTCAGGAGTGACGACCACGATCTCGGCCTCACCGCTCCTGAGTCTCTGCTTCAGCTTCCGCTGGAGACGCAGCGCTGTGTACATCCCGACGTAGCCGCCACCGATGACGAGAATGCGCACACCCGGCGGGGGGCCGGGGGGTGTTCCCCCGGAATCTGAAGCCATCACCACCCCATGACGCAACGTGCTCAAGGGTTTGTCCACAGCCTCGACAAATTGTGTGACCGGAGGTTTTGTACGGGCGGTTACCGCGGGCCGCGACGGCGATGCGCAAGCCGCGCAGGTCAGGGGTTGGAGTGGGGGCCCTGGGCGGGGGCCGAATCAGTGACCAACCGGTCCTTGCTCCGATCGGGGGGCGCTCCGTGCGGAACTACCCCCTTCTGAATTGAGCCGGGCTCAACTATGTTCGTATGTCGTCGGGGTGTCGGGTTGGGACGATGATCCACTCTCCGGCTCAAACGGCGGGAAGTCTCCGGGGGGAGACGTCATAACCGGGGGAACAGTTATGCACATTCAGGATTCTCATTGGCAGACTGCTGCTGCGGTTCCGTCCCATTCGTCCGACGGAACGGGACGAAACGGAGCGGTGGGAACGGTCGGGGCGGTGGCGTCGACGAGTTCGGTCGCCACGGTCGGGGCGAACGGGGCGACGACCGCGTCGACCGGGACGAACGGCCGCACGGCTCCGCTTCGCGTGGATGCACAGCGCAATCTGGAACATGTCCTGCGAGCCGCGCGCGAGGTGTTCGGCGAGCTGGGATACGGGGCTCCGATGGAGGACGTGGCGCGTCGCGCCAGAGTCGGAGTCGGCACGGTGTACCGCCGGTTCCCGAGCAAGGACGTGCTGGTCCGGCGGATAGCCGAGGAAGAGACCTCCCGGCTGACGGACCAGGCCCGGACCGCGCTCGGCCAGGAGGACGAGCCGTGGTCGGCGCTGTCGCGCTTCCTGCGGACGTCCGTGGCCTCGGGCGCGGGGCGGCTGCTGCCGCCCCAGGTTCTGCGGGTCGGCGTCGATGTCGATTCCGACGGCGCCGACTCGACGGTGGCCGGGGAGTCGGTGACCCTGTCGGGCTCGGCGTCGGCATCGGTGTCGGGCAGTGGCCGGGACGAGGCCCGGGTGCCTCAGCAGCGCCAGGGCGCCGGCCAGGCCGACCTCCGGCCGGCCGACGAGCGTTCCGCCACGGAGACCGGCATCGAGGACGACGACACGGGAGCCGGCGAGCTGCTGGAGGTGGTCGGCCGCCTGGTCGACCGAGCACGGGCAGCCGGTGAACTGCGTCGTGACGTGACGGTCGCGGATGTACTGCTGGTGATAGCGACGGCGGCGCCTTCGCTGCCTGACGCGGCTCAGCAGGCCGCCGCTTCGAGCCGGCTCCTGGACATCCTGCTGGAGGGGCTGCGCTCCCGGCCGGTCGCCTGAGCGGAATGCGCCGGGCACCTCGGGCGCAGTGGCGGGTGCCGCCGCTGCGCCCGACGTGCCGACGCTGGAGCGTGTTGTTGAGCGGTTGAGTTCCTTCGCGTGAGCGCCGGTGGATGTGGCCCGTTTTAATGGGGTCTCGGCCGACGGCCCGTCATCGCCCGTCGTCGTCCGTCCGACCTTCGCGTCCGGCGTCCACGGCCGCCTCTTCCGCTGCCGAAACCCGCAACCCCCGCTGGCCGCGCGCCTGCCGCTCCCGGATCGCGCACTGCGGCTGCAACTCACTCGCGCATAAAGAGACTGCCGAGCTTTCCCCGAATGGATGTCTGTTAGTACTCACATTCGGAAAAACGCCCCGGATGAGTGGTTGCGGGGGCTGAGGGTCCGTCGTGATTGCGCCATGTGGCACTCTTGCCCGATGTTCGGGTCCGACAGCGCATACGGGGGCTACCGCGATGAGCGGTGACGGGCAGCAGGAAGAGTCGTTCGACGACGTCTCCGCCGCGGGCGATGTCACGGAGGCCGGTGGGCTGTCAGCCCGGCAGGTACCGAGTCAGGCCGGGCCGGGGCGGTCGAGCGGTGACGCCGAGGGCGGCACCGTCCTGCCAGGTCCGTGGTCGGCACCGGTCGATCCAGGTCCGGGGGCCGACGCCGCGGTGCCGATGCAGCGGGAGGGCGGCAGCACCGGCGCCACCGATGCCTCCGGCACCGTTGTCTCCGACGCCGATCTGATCCGGCAGATGCGGGACGGCGACGACCTCGCGTACGAGGAGCTCTTCCGACGGCACTCAGACGCGGTGCGACGCTACGCGCGCAGCTGCTGCCGGGACGCCCACACGGCCGACGACCTGACGGCCGAGGTCTTCGCCCGCACGCTGCAGGCGGTACGCCGCGGCAAGGGGCCCGAGGAGGCCGTACGGGCCTATCTGATGACGGCCGTCCGCCATGTCGGCGCCGCCTGGACCAAGACCGCGAAGCGGGAGCATCTGGTCGACGACTTCGCGGTGTTCGCCGCGCAGGCGTCCCAGTCCTCCCAGGTGTCGGACGCGGACACGCTCGACCTCGGTGCCGATGTGCTGGCGATGCACGAGGCCGAGCAGTCGATGGCCATGCAGGCGTTCCGCAGTCTGCCGGAGCGCTGGCAGGCCGTGCTGTGGCACACCACCGTCGAGGAGGAGTCGCCCAGCGAGATCGCCCCCCTCTTCGGACTGACCGCCAATGCCACGGCGGTGCTGGCCAGCCGGGCCCGTGAGGGCCTCAAGCAGGCCTACCTGCAGGCGCATGTGAGCCAGGCCCTGACCACGGCAGGCGACTGCGCGCGCTACGCCGACCGGCTCGGCGCGTATGCCCGTGGCGGGCTCCGTATGCGGGCCGAGCGCGGCCTGCGCGGACACCTGGAGGAGTGCTCGAAGTGCCGGCTCGCCGCGGGCGAACTGGCCCACGTCAACGCCGGGATTCCCGCGCTGCTGCCGGTCGCGGTCATCGGCTGGTTCGCCGCCGGGTACGCGCTCAAGGCTGCCGGAATCGTCGCCGGTGGCGCGGCGGGAGCCGCGGGTGCGGGTGCCGCCGCGGCGGCGTCCGGGGGGAGCTCCGCCGGGGGTGCGTCCGGTGGTGCCGCGGCCTCGGAGGGACTCGGTGCACCGGCGAAGGCCGGTATCGCGGCGGCGGTCGTCATGGCCGCGGCGGCCGGACTGGTCTGGGCGCTGGTCGGCGACGACCAGCCGAAGCCCGAGGCCAAGCATGTGGCGAAGCCGGCTGTCGTGGCGCCTCCGGCGCCGACACCGCCGCCCGCGCCGAAGCCGCCCGCGCCGAAGCCCGCCCCGCCGGCGCCGCCCGCGCCCCCGGCGCCCACACCGCCGCCCAAGCCCAGGCCCAAGCCGACACCCACCCCGACACCGCCCCCGAAACCCGCTCCCGAACCGACGCCACCCAAGCCGACGCCACCCGAGCCGATGCCACCCGCGCCGGAGCCCAAACCGACCCCGACGCCCACTCCGACGCCCACTCCGACCCCGACGCCTCCCGCGCCGACCGTCTACCAGGTCAACGAGCTGCGCTACTCGATCCTGGGCGACCACACCGAACCGGAGGTGGTGTTCGGTGAGAGCAACTGGGTCTGGCAGCGTTCCCAGGTGTCGATCGGCGGCACGACGTACGCGCACGGGGTGACCGTCAACAGCAATTCCTCGGTCGTCATCCAGCTGAACAAGCAGTGCACGCGGTACGAGGCGATGGTCGGGATCGACGACATGACGATGGGGCTCGGCTCGGTGCGCTTCTCCGTCTTCAACGGTGACGGGGCGCGGCTGTGGCAGTCCCCGGTGATGAACGGCGACGACCCGGCCGTGCCCGTGGGCGTCGGTATCGCCGGTCAGGAACGGATCCGGCTCGTCGTCGAATCCGCCCGGCCCGGTGGCTTCATGGCGCTCGCCGACTGGGCGAATTCGAGGATCAGTTGCCGGTGAGCCGGTCCGGGGTGAGACCGGAGGTGAAACCCGGCAATTCCGGGCGCCGCGGAGCGTCCGCGAACCCCGGGGCATCCGTGCATCCCGGTGTTTCCGGGAGCTCCTCGGTGATGCGGGTCAGGAGCTCGATGACGCCGTCGACGGTCAGTGCGCGTCCCGCGGCGCGCTCGGACTCGTACAGCTGAGGTCCCAGCTCCTCGCGCGCCCGCCGCTCGGCCTCGTCCACCTCGGCCTGTTGCACCTCGGTCCTGGGGCCGAACAACCGCCAGTCGTCCGCCGCGGCCAGGATCCGTACAGCGGCTCCGTGGTGGCCCACCTTCGGCAGCGCGGTCGCCACGCAGTCCGCCAGATGCCCGGTGACGAGCTCGGCACACTGGGCGTCCCTCGCGGCGCGGAGTGCCGAGGTCAGGCCTCGCACGCCGACGACCGGACCACGGCCGGGTCCCGGCTCGTGCACTGTGATCCGGGCGGCCAGCCCCTCGATCACCACCTTGAAGTGCGACGGCGGGCTGCCCCGCCCGACCGCGTACGCCGCCTCGGTGACCAGACGCCTCGCCTCCGCGATCTCCCCTCGCTCCAGGGCCGTGGTGGCGCGCAGGAATTGGCCGTAGGCGCGGGCGTCGTGCACCTGGTAGCGGTCCGCCTCGCGCTCCGATTCGGTCAGGGTCCGCTCGTACTCCGCCATGTCCCCGGTCCGGTAGGCGAGTTCCGCGATGCGGGCGAGGAGGAACGGCGCCTCGGCATGCGCCCCGACCTCGCGGGACAGCAGCAACGCCTCCTCGTACGCCGCTCGGGCCTGCGGGAACCGTCCGCGCATCACGCCCGCCTCCGCGGCAGCGCCCGCGACCTGCGCGCGGATCCAGCGGTCGCCGACGCGGCGGCTCAGCTCGCGCAGTTCCGCGAGATCGGCGTCGACTCCGGGCATGCCGCCCGGCATGTCGACCGCCATGTGGGTACGGAACATCAGGGCGAGGCAGTACTCCCAGACGCCGCCATGGACACGGGTGTTGTCGACCACCTGGTCGATCAACGCGTGGGTGTCGGCCGCCGTGCCGGTCGGGAACAGGACCATCGGCCAGAGCAGTCCCGGGAAACGGGCGGACTGCGGGCCCGAGAACCTGAACGCGTCGCCCACCCGGCACATCAGCTCCCGATGGCGCTCGTCGCCGTGGACGTCCGCGGCAGGTCGGCTCTCCACGGCGAGGAAGTGGCGCAGCATCTCCAGATGCATGCGCGGCCAGTAGCGGGGGTCGCTGTCGTCGGCCGGTTCCGGCCCGAGAGCCACGGCCCGCTCGGTCCAGGTGAAACCCTCGGAGCGGAAGTTGCGCAGCCACCAGAACCACCCCATGCCGAGAACCAGTCGTACGGCTTCCGCTTCGGACGGGCTGGTGACGGCGGTCCGGTGGAGGGCGGCCCGGATGTTGTCGAGTTCCGTCTCCAGGCGTTCGATCCAGGGCAGCTGGTCGCCGGAGCGGAGGCGGGGCTCGGCCTCCTCGACGAGCGCGACGAAGTACGCGGTGTGCGCGCTCGCGGCGGCGGCGCGTATCTCCGGGACCTCGGCGGCACGCTCGGTGGCGTACTCGTGGATGGTCTCCAGGAGGCGGTAGCGCATCTCGCCGGTGGCGGTCGGAGTGGCGACGACGAGGGACTTGTCGACGAGCGCGCCGATCAGGTCGGCGATGGAGAGGCGGGCGGAGGCTTCGGCGGCGCGGGCACTGCCGGCGGCGGCCGGCCCGGCAGGCGCTCCTCCGGTGGGCGCTGCTCCGACCGGCGCTCCTCCGGCAGGCGCTGCCCGGACAGCTGCTGCTCCGACCGGCGCTGCTCCAGGTGTGATGACGGCTTCCGCGGCCGGCAGATCCCAGCCGCCCGCGAAGACGGAGACCCGTCGCAGAGCGGTGCGTTCGTCCTCGTCGAGGAGGTCCCAGGACCAGTCGACGACGGCACGCAGCGTCTGCTGACGCGGCAGTACGGTCCGGCTTCCGCCGGTCAGCAGAAGAAAGCGGTCGTCGAGCCGGTCCGCGATCTGACGCGGGCTGAGCATCCGCAGCCGCGCGGCGGCGAGTTCGATGGCAAGCGGCTGCCCGTCGAGCCGCCGGCAGATCTCGGCGACGGCATCCGCATCGTGCGCGGCCTCCTGCTCGGGGTCGAAATCGGGGCGTACGGTACGGGCGCGCTCGGCGAACAGCCGGTGGGCGGGGTCGGCCGGGAGCGGGCCGACCGGGCGTACGGATTCGCCGGGGACACCGAGGGGTTCGCGGCTGGTGGCGAGGATGCGCAGCTGCGGACAGTGGGTGAGCAGGGTCTCGGCGAGGGTGGCGGCCGCCTCGATGACGTGCTCGCAGTTGTCCAGGATGAGCAGGAAGGGGCGGATGCGGGAGCAGTGCGCCAGGTGCTCGACCAGGAGGTCGGTCGGGTCGGTGCGCAGCGGTTGCCCGTCGCGGTTGTTGTCACGGAGGAGGGCCGTCTCGCGCAGCCCGAGAGCGGAGAGCACGGCTCCGGGTACGTCGACGGGGTCGTCCACGGAGGCGAGTTCGGCGATCCAGGCGTCCGTGTCTGTCCCGGAGGCAGGGGAGGCGGTGGAGGCAGCGGAGGCCGTGCCGGCGGCGGCCTCCTCGGCGAGCCGGGTCTTGCCGGAGCCACCGGGACCGGTGAGGGTGACCAGTCGGGAACGGGTGAGATCGGCGCGGATGGACCACAGTTCGGGCTCGCGCCCGACGAAAGAGGTGAGCCGGGGCCGGAGGTTGCCGTACACGACAGCGGGGCCGGACGGTTCGAGCGGACGCGGTTCGAGCAGACGCGGTTCGAGCAGACGCGGTTCGAGCAGACGCGGTTCGAGCAGACGCGGTTCGAGCGGGCGCTGCGGGCGCACCGCCACCCCTGCCCCCGCCACCGCTGCGGACGAAGCCTGCGGCGGGGCGAGCAACTCCCGGTGGAGCGCGATCAGTTCCGGCCCCGGGTCGGTCCCGAGATCGTCGGCGAGGGCGCGGCGGGCCTCCTCGTAGGCGGCCAGCGCATCGGCCTGGCGGCCCTCGGCGCGCAGGGCCCGGATCAGTTGGGCCCGGAAGCGCTCGTCGTACGGGTGGGCGGCCGTCAGCTCCATGAGCTCGGGCACGAGGGTCCGCGGTCGCGCGTCGGGCCCCGCACCGCCACCCGCGCCCGTCGCCGCGCACCGCAGGTCGGCCTCGATACGGCGTTCCAGCGCGGCCAGGCGGTGGCCCTCGGGGCGCAGGGCGTGGCCGTGGTCCCGGTCCGGCAGATCGGCCAGCACGGGGCCACGCCACAGGGCGAGCGCGGTACGGAGCGTGCGCGCGGCCGTCACGGGATCGCCCGCGTCGAGCTCCTCGGCCCCCTGGCGGGAGAGCCGCTCGAACACGTACAGGTCGACCTCGTCGGGCCCGGCCGCCAGGCGGTAGCCCCCGTGGGTACTCGTGATCGCGTCCCTGCCCAGCACCCGGCGCAGCCGGCCCACCAGGGCCTGGAGCGCGGCGGGGGCGTCCTGCGGGGGATCCGCGGCCCATACGTCGTCGACCAGATCGGCGACGGGGACGGGGCGTCCCGCACGCAGCGCGAGGGCGGCGAGGAGAGCGCGCAGCCGCGTACCGCCCACGGGCAGGGCACTGCCGTTCTCGTCTCGCGCCTCGGTGACGCCCAGGATCAGATACCGCACCGGGCCATTGTGTCCCGCGCCCCGGCCGAGGGCAGGCGGCCACCCGCACCGGCACCCGGCACCCGCGCCCACGTCTGCGGCTTCGGCTTCGGCTTCCTACGGCTGCAGTGTCCGCCTGGCCGGAACGACTCCGCCCGCGACCGCACGCTGGCGCGGCGCCGCCGTGCCCGTCCAGCAGGTGCCGCGTCGCGACACGAGCCGGCGGAGCCAGAGCTCCGTGGACGCCAGGTGCGCGAGGCCCTCCAGCGGGAGCGGTTCTCCCTCGGAGGCCGCACGCAGGGCCTTCCGTACGACACGGGCCTCGACCAGGCCCGCGTCGGCGAGCAGCGGGGCGTCGAAGAGGGCGATCAGCTCCGGGAGGGCGGCGCGCAGACCGGTGCGGGCGGTCGCGTTCGACGTGGCGAGGGAGGGCGTGCCCCAGCCCGGCGGCAGCTCGTGGACACCCGCGCCGGCGAGCACCCGGCGCAGGATCGCGGCGCGGGCGCCCGGCTGGACCCGGAGCGATTCGGGGAGCGCACGGGCAGCGCGGACGACCTGGTTGTCGAGGTACGGCGCGTGCAGCCGCTGGCTGCGGTTCTCTGCGGCCTGCTCCAGGATCCGGTGGTCGGCGGCGTACCGGGCCAGGGCCGCCCTGGCGCGGGCCTCACCGGGACGCTGGACGGAGACGGGGCGGATGGCCGCCTCCTGGAGCCGGACCGAGACTTCGGCCAGCGCCTCCCCCGTGAGCCAGCGCGCGGCGGGTCCGGGCCGCGACCAGGCGAGAGCGGCCAGCGACGCGTCGGCGGGGGTGTCGAGGTCGGGGGCGTGCCGGTTGGCGTCCGGCAGCCGGTCGGCCGCCACTTCCAGGCCGGTGCGGTACGACGTACGGGACAGGCGGCGGGCCGCGCGGTAGACGGTCAGCGGGACGAACAGGGAGTGCGCGCTCGGGCCCTCCGCCCTGGCGAGCGCCGCGACCGGGCGCAGCAGATGGCGTCGGCGGCGGTCCATCAGCAGGTCGGCGAGGCGGGCCGGGTGGGCGTCGAGGACCTGCCGGGCGCCGCCGCCGACGAAGTGGTCGGCGCTGCCCGACGCGAGGCGCCTGCGGTGGCGCTCGGCGACGACGAGCGACGGGGCGGGTTCATCGGTGAGCGGGCCGCCGCCCAGGTCGGCGTAGGGCAGGGCCTCCTCCCCGGCGGCGACGACCACATGGTGCAGGCGCGGGTTGGCGGCGATGACGCGGGCGCGTTCGAGTTCGTCCTCGTGTCCGCGCGCGGTGAGGTCGTTGAGGGTGACGGCGAGCAGCCGCTCCCCCGCTCCCGCGCCGTGGCCGAGGAGGGTGCCGGGCAGGCCCGGGAGTCCGGCGGCGAGCAGGGCGAGGGTGGCGGAGGCGCTGCCTCCGGACAGGTCGGCGCCGATGCCGGGGACGGGTGCGCCACGGGCGGCGCGCCGTTCGGCGGGGCCCATGCCGGGGACCGGTCCGGGGTCGGGTGGCAGGGTCTCGGGCGCGTGGCGCGGGGCCAGGAGTCTGGCGCGTACGGCTTCGACCAGCGCGTCGCGTACGCCGTCGACGGCGCTGACCGGGTCGAGCTGGGGGGCGGCCACGGCGAGGGAGGCCACAGCCTCGTAACCGGTGATCTCGCGCGAGCCCTCGCGGAGGATGAGCGCGTGGCCCGGCGGGATGCGCTTCACACCGGCGTACGGGGTGCCGTCGCGCAGCGCCTCCGGTGTTTCGGGGCAGGCGAGCAGAGCGGCCAGGTGGCCGATGTCCAGCTGGGCCTCGATGAGGTCGGCGAGGGGGAGTGCGGCGGTGGCGTACGCCGTGCCGCCCGCCCAGGGCGTGTAGAAGACGGGGCGGGCACCGGCGAGGTCTCCGATGACGGTGATCCGGCGGCCGATCTGGACGACGGTCGTGTAGCTGCCGGGCCAGGAGGTGAGGTGGCGCAGGGCTCCGCCGCGGGCGGCGAGGAGGCCGGAGCGCAGTTGTTCGTCGGTGGCGCTGCAGCAGCCGAGGACGGCCATCCGGGCGGTGGGCGCGCCCTCGCCGGTCTCGACCGTGGTGATCCGGATCTCGTCGGGCCGCCAGTCGCCCACGGCCCAGAGCGGATCCGGGTCGCCCCACAGGAGTTGGGAGCCGACGGGGTGCATCGTGCGCCCCTCGTCACTGGGGCCGACCGCACCGGCCGTGCCGAAGCTCGCGGCGATACTGCTCCACCCCACCAACCAACGCATCGCCGCCTCCACAGGCTGTGGACAAAACGGCGCAGCAGAGCTGCATCAGGAGAACCCCGGTAACGCGCGGCGCCGTTGCGAACATGCTGCCACGACAACGGCGCACAGGAGGGGCTCCGTAGGGCGCACGTCGGAAGGGCATGCGCCCCTGGCAAAGGCCCGGCCGGACAGGAGGCCGACCCTGGTGTGGGCAGGCGCACACCGGGCGGGCCGCGAGCGGCGCTTCCGGCGGCATGACGTCACGCATGGCCCGCGCCAAGCGCGTCGTCCGCCAACTGACTTACGTGACAGGCGCGTTGACTTCTCCGTGTGAGCCAGATCCGCCAGACAAGATCCAGCCATCCTCGAGCCGCCCACGAGCCGCCCGCGAGCCGCCGACGGGCGACTGCCGGGCGGTCGACGAGATGTCCGCGAAACGGGCGGCCCAACCTCGGGCGACCGGCGACATTCGGCCATTCTCAGAGCGGTTCGGAACCCCTCGAAGGGGAACTCGCCGCACCAGAAGTACCTTTTCGCCCCACTTCACTCCCCGAATCTTCCCGAATGCCTCCTGGAACCCTCCGGCAGTTGCGAAAGATCTCCACCGGAACCGCCGATGCACAGTCCGGGAGGCGTCGTTCACCTCCCGGACCGGTCCGCCGCCTGCGGGGAATGAGGCGGCAGTGTCCCCCAGCCCACTGAGTCCTATGCAGTGGGCCGACCCACGCAGCACCCATGGAAACGCTTCCGAAACTGCCCGACGAGAGCGCACGGCCAGGCGCACGGCCACACACCAGGAGCACGTACGGAGCTCGGCGCGCGGCGCCGGCACCACGGACGAACGACGCCTCCAAGTGCCGTTCCCGTGAGCCGTCGAGCGGGGTCACGGGCCCGGTTCACGCAGCGTCCGCACCGCATCCGAACCGCGTCCCGCCCTCGCCCGGACCGCTCCCGACTCCCACCCGGACCACCGCCCCGTCCGTACGGACAACAATCCCGCCATACGGACGTCTGCCCCTTAACGGTAGGGATGCGGCGAACTACGCTGGGTTTACTGAGGTTCTCTGCAGGGGGCATATTCCTCGGGGCTCGGCCATATGCGTGTGCGGCCGGAGTGCCGGGGTTCATCGCTGGGGAGGACACGGTACGAATGCCGCGCGCCGCAACGGTGACGCGGCGGCCGTCTGTGTGTCGAGGGGTGGCGCATGTCCAGGGAGCAACGCGGACCGAACGAGAAGCTCGGAACCGTTCTCGCCCTCGCGGGAATCAGCAACGCCGGGCTCGCCCGGCGGGTCAATGACCTCGGGGCGCAGCGCGGTCTGACACTTCGGTACGACAAGACCTCGGTGGCCCGGTGGGTCGCCAAGGGCATGGTGCCGCAGGGCGCCGCGCCCCATCTCATCGCCGCGGCGATCGGCGCCAAGCTCGGCCGGCCGGTCCCGCTGCACGAGATCGGGCTCGCGGACGCCGATCCGGCGCCGGAGGTCGGGCTGGCCTTCCCGCGCGACGTGGGCGAGGCGGTCCGTTCGGCGACTGAGCTGTACCGGCTGGATCTGGCCGGGCGGAGGGCGGGCGGCGGCGGGATCTGGCAGTCGCTCGCGGGCTCGTTCTCGGTGAGCGCGTACGCGACGCCCGCGTCCCGCTGGCTGATATGCCCCGCCGACGCGACGGTGGCACGAGAAGCGACAGCGATCGGGGCAACCGCCCTCGACACCCAGGGCGCACGGGGCGCACGGGGCGGTGCAGGGGCGCAGGGCCCGCCGGGCAGGGCGGCGAAGGGCACGGAGCCGGTACCGGTCGCACAGCCGGCATCCGGGGTGCAGCCGCGACCTGGCACCCAGGCCGCGTTGAACGCACAGGCGGCCCAGACGGCGCTGGGCACGCTGGGAGCGCTGGGTACGCGACAGGCCCCCTCCATCCCTGCCCAGCCGCGCCCGGAATCCACGTCCGCGGCCCCAGCCGCCACCACCACGGCCACCACCACCGTCATCAGCGACATCTCCCCGCTGCGGGTCGGCCACAGCGACGTCTCCAAGCTGCGGGAGGCTGCCCAGGACGCCCGCCGCTGGGACTCCAAGTACGGCGGCGGGGACTGGCGCTCCTCCATGGTTCCCGAATGTTTACGAGTGGACGCCGCACCGCTGCTGCTCGGTTCGTACAGCGACGAGGTGGGCCGGGCACTCTTCGGCGCGGCGGCCGAGCTGACCAGGCTCGCCGGGTGGATGGCCTTCGACACCGGCCAGCAGGAGGCCGCGCAGCGCTACTACATCCAGGCGCTGAGGCTCGCGCGCGCCGCGGCCGACGTACCCCTCGGCGGCTATGTCCTCGCGTCGATGTCGCTCCAGGCGACCTACCGCGGCTTCGCCGACGAGGGGGTCGACCTCGCGCAGGCCGCCGTCGAACGCAACCGCGGCCTCGCCACGGCCCGCACCATGAGCTTCTTCCGCCTGGTGGAGGCCCGTGCCCATGCCAAGGCGAACGACGCGTCCGCCGCGGGATCCGCGCTGAAGGCCGCCGAGGGCTGGCTGGAGCGCTCCAGGGACGGCGACGCGGACCCGTCCTGGCTGGGCTTCTACTCGTACGACAGGTTCGCGGCCGATGCCGCGGAGTGCCACCTCGATCTGAAGGCGCCCCGGCAGGTGCGGCGCTTCACCGAGCAGGCGCTGTCCAGGCCCACCGAGGAGTTCGTCCGCTCGCACGGGCTGCGGCTCGTGGTGTCGGCGGTGGCCGAGCTGGAATCGGGCAATCTGGACGCCGCCTGCGCCGCGGGCACCCGGGCGGTGGAGGTGGCGGGCCGCATCTCCTCGGCGCGGACCACGGAGTACGTACGGGATCTGCTGCACCGGCTCGAACCGTACGGGCACGAGCCGCGCGTCGCCGAGCTGCGTGAGCGGGCCAGGCCACTCCTGGTGGCGCCCGCGTAGACGGAATCCGACGTCCCACGAGCCGGGCCGTAAAGATTCGGCGCCACGCTGGGCCCCACTGGTTTGAGTGCGTTGTCAGTGGGTCAGTGCACTATCGGGGTGGGAGGTGGCGTGATGATGACGCACGCGGCGTACGACTGCGACGTGCTGGTGATCGGCGGCGGGATCGTCGGCCTGTCGACGGCGTATGCGATCACGCGCACCGCCCCGGGCACCCGGGTGACGGTCCTGGAGAAGGAGTCGGGCCCGGCCCGGCACCAGACCGGACGCAACAGCGGAGTGATCCACAGCGGCATCTACTACCGCCCCGGCTCGCTCAAGGCCCGCTACGCGGTGCGCGGCGCCGCCGAAATGGTCGAGTTCTGCGCCGAGCACGGCATCGCGCACGCGGTGACCGGCAAGCTGATCGTCGCGACCGAGCGCTCCGAGCTGCCCCGGCTGCACGCCCTGGTCCAGCGCGGCCGGCAGCACGGACTGCCGGTGCGCGAGCTGGGCCCCGCCCAGATCATGGAGTACGAGCCGCAGGTGAGCGGCCTCGCCGCGATCCGGGTCGGGTCGACCGGGGTGTGCGACTTCGGGGCGGTCGCGGCCCGGTTCGCCACCGAGGTGAGCGGAGCCGGCGGGGTGATCCGCTACGGGGCGGAGGTCACCGCGATCGACCGGCGCCCCTGGGGCGTGGCGGTGCGCACGGCGGACGGCGTGGTGGTCCGGGCCCGGGTGCTGGTCAACTGCGCGGGGCTGCACTGCGACCGGGTGGCCCGGCTCGCGGGCGACGACCCGGGGATGCGGATCGTGCCCTTCCGGGGGGAGTACTACGATCTGGCGCGGCCGGAGCTGGTGCGCGGCCTGGTCTATCCGGTGCCCGATCCGGCGTTCCCGTTCCTCGGGGTCCATCTGACCCGGGGCCACGACGGCAGCGTCCACGTCGGGCCGAACGCGGTGCCGGCGCTGGCCCGCGAGGGGTACGGCTGGCCGGTCGTACGCCCGCGCGAGCTGGCGGACACCCTGGCCTGGCCCGGCACCTGGCAGATCGCGCGCAGACACTGGCGGTACGGGGCGGGCGAGGTGCGCCGTTCGCTGTCGAAGCAGGCCTTCACCCAGGCCGTACGGCGGCTGCTGCCCGAGGTGACGGAGGCCGATCTGAGACCGGCCCCGGCCGGGGTCAGGGCCCAGGCCGTGCTGCGGGACGGCACCCTGGTGGACGACTTCCTGATCCGCGAGGCCCCGCACACCGTCCACGTACTGAACGCTCCGTCGCCCGCCGCCACGGCTTCGCTGCCCATCGGGCGGGAGGTGGCACGCAGGGCGCTGCTCCGGGCACGGGAGACGGGGTGGAGACCGCCCGCCGTAGAATCGGGGCATTGTGTCTGAGCCCATGAACCCCTCCGAGAGTCTCTCCGGGGACTCCCCCGAGAACCTCTCCTCGTCCGCTGCCGGGATCCCGGACGATCTGCGCGCCGCCTCCTTCGAGCGGCAGCGCAGGCTGCGCCAGGAGCCGCGCTTCCCGGGCGGGCCCGCCGTCGACCCGGCCGGTTCGCACCACGAGCGCCGGATCCGCAGCTTCCAGCCGCGCCGCAGCCGTGTCACGCCCGGCCAGGAGGAAGCCCTGCTGCGGCTCTGGCCGAAGTGGGGCCTGGACATCGACGGGCAGCACGTCCTCGACCTGCCCGAGCTGTTCGACGGGCTCCCGGTCGTGCTGGAGATCGGCTTCGGCATGGGCGAGGCCACCGCTCAGATGGCCGCCGGCGACCCGGGCACGGGCATCCTCGCCGTCGATGTGCACACCCCGGGACAGGGCAATCTGCTCGGCCTCGCGGACCGGAACGGCCTGTCCAACGTCCGGGTGGCCAACGGCGACGCGATCATCCTGCTGCGCGAGATGCTCAAGCCGGATTCGCTGGACGGGCTTCGGGTGTACTTCCCCGACCCGTGGCCCAAGAAGCGACATCACAAGCGCCGGCTGATCCAGCCGGAGTTCCTCGATCTGGTGGCGCAGCGGCTGAAGCCGGGGGCAGTGATCCACTGCGCGACCGACTGGGAGCCGTACGCCGAGCAGATGCTGGAGGTGCTGAGCGCGCACCCCCTCTTCGAGAACACCCGGGCGGACGGCGGCTACGCGCCCCGGCCCGCGTTCCGGCCGCTGACCCGGTTCGAGGGGCAGGGCCTGGACAAGGGCCATGTCGTGCACGACCTGCTCTTCGCCCGCAGCTGAGACCCGCACGCGGCTCCGGCCCCATGGCGGGCCGGGCGCCCCGTGGTCTGGCGCGGGCGCCCCATGGTCGGACGCGGTCGCCCCATGGTCAGGTGTCAGTGCCGCTGGTTAGGGTCATTGCGTGGTGTCCGACGGGTCTGTCCAACAGCGGCAGTCGCAGCCGGCCGTCCCGCTTCTCGAGGAGCAGCGGGTCGGCGAGATCCTGGCTGCCGTACCGGAGCGCAGGCACTGGCGCTACCGGCCGCGCCGCGTCGGCATGGTGTGGCGCAGCCGGACGTTCCGTGTCGCGGCCGTGTTCACGGTGCTCGCGCTCTGCGGTCTGGCGATCCTGGCCCTGGTCCGCGATCAGACCGGCACTCAGGGCTTTCTCGTCGGCCTCGGTCTCGCCGTGCTGCCCGTACCGCTCCTGGTGGCGGCGTTCCGCTGGCTGGACCGGGTCGATCCGGGCCCCTGGCGGAATCTGCTGTTCGCCTTCGCCTGGGGTGCGTTCGCCGCCGCCCTGGTCGCGATCCTCGCGAATTCTTTCGCGACCCGCTGGATAGCCACGGCCACCGCCGACCCGTCCAACGCCGACACCCTCGGTGCCACGGTCATAGCCCCGGTCGTCGAGGAGAGCGCCAAGGCCGCCGCGGTCCTGTTGATCTTCCTGTTCCGAAGACGGGACTTCACCGGGATCGTCGACGGCGTCGTGATCGCCGGCATCACCGCGAGCGGCTTCGCCTTCACCGAGAACATCCTCTACCTCGGCAACGCCTTCGGTGAGGATCAGCAGATCGGCACTTCGGGCGTCGTATCGGTGACGGCCGCGACGTTCTTCGTGCGGGCGGTGATGTCACCGTTCGCGCACCCGCTCTTCACGGTGCTGACCGGCATAGGTTTCGGGCTCGCCGCGGCCGGCTCACGACACCGGCGCCTCCGCCGCATCGCGCTGCCGCTGCTCGGGCTCGTCCTCGCCATGGGCATGCATTCGCTGTGGAACGGGTCGGCGGTCTTCAGCCCGTACGGCTTCTACGCCGTGTACGGGGTGTTCATGGTCCCGGTCTTCGGCCTGGTGACCTGGCTGGCGATCTGGTCCCGCCGGCGGGAGCTGCGTACGCTCTCCGCCGAGCTGCCCGCCTACGCGGCGGCCGGCTGGCTGACCCCGGCGGAGCCGCTCGCCCTCTCCTCGATGCGGGCCCGCGGCCTGGCCCGCGACGCGGCCCGCCGACGGTACGCCGTCGCCGCCCCGGGAAGCCTGCAGAGCCCGTACGGCCCCGCCCCCGGTTCCTGGCCCGCTGCCCAACCGAGTGCCCGGCCGAGTGCTCAGGCGAAAGCCGCGGCGAAGGCCCACGGGAAGGCGGCCGCGCAGGCCGTCGCCGAGTACGAGTCGTTCGCGACCTCGCTGGCCTCGCTGCGTCTGCAGGCCCGCCGCGGAGCGGCCGGTCCGGACTTCGCGGAACGCGAGCTGGAGCTGCTGCACCACCTCTGGCAACGCAGGGAGGTGGCCGCCCCTGCCCTGGCATACGCGGCCCAGGCAACGGGCCGCCTGCGCCCCTCGTACCCGCCGCCCCCGTGGGCGGTCCCGGCGCCGTACCCGCAGTACGGCGCCGGCTACAACCCATACATGCTGCCGCCACGGCAGTCGGCCCAGAACGGGCCGGTTCAGCACTGAGGGCTTCGGCGCACCGCGTCCGCGAAACCGTCGAACAGTTCCTTCCGTGGCCGCAGGCTCCGGACACCCGGGCTCCGGTCGGAGCCGTCGAAGAAGCCGAACTGCAGGAGTGTCGGCTTTCCCGAGCAGCTCAGCAGAGCCTGGCCCGGTTCGCCGTCCCCGCCGGTGCTGTGCGCGCCCAGCAGCCGTGGATCCTGGGTGACGGTGAAGTTGACGACGCCCTCACGGTCCTCGGAAGTGCCGAGCGCACAACTCCAGGGACGGAAGTCGCCCGGCGTCACATACTCCTCGAACACCGGAGCCGCCGACTTGAGCGGGGCGAACCCGCGAAGCCCGCATGCCCGCCCCCATCTCGCACCGCGCCACGACGGGGTCCTTGAGATGCCTGAATGCCCCGGGAGCGCTGGGCGAACTCCTGGGGCATTCGTCATGCAACATGAGCCTCCGCACGCTCGGGAGCGGTGCGGTGCGGTCGGTGCGTGTGTCAGGCGGATGCCTCGGTAAGTTCGGCCAGCTGCTGCTCGGTCAGCGAGAGGTCCGCGACGGCCACCAACGCGGGCAGCTGCTCGACCGTACGGGCCGAGGCGATCGGCGCGGCCACGGTCGGGCGGGACGCGAGCCAGGCCAGCGCGACTGTCGCGATCTGGGCATCGTGCTCCTGAGCGACCTTGTCCAGCGCGGCCAGGACCTTCTGGCCCCGCTCCGAGTCCCGGTACTGGCTGACGCTCTCGGCCCGCGCGCTCTCCACCGTGGCGCCCGGACGGTACTTGCCGGTGAGGAAGCCGGAGGCCAGGGCGAAGTACGGCACGGCGGCGAGCCCGGCACGGGCGGCCGTGTCCTGGAGCTCGCCCTCGTAGGTGTCGCGGGAGACCAGGTTGTAGTGCGGCTGCAGGGCCACGTAGCGGGCCAGCCCCTCGCGCTCGGAGAAGTCCAGGGAGGCCTGGAGCCGCTCGGGGCTGATGTTGGAGGCGGCGATCTCCCGGACCTTGCCCTCCTTCACCAGCTGGTCGAGGGCGGTGATGATCTCCTCGACCGGGACGGTCTCGTCGTCGAAGTGCGTGTAGTAGAGGTCGATGTGGTCGGTGCCGAGCCGACGCAGCGACGCCTCGGCCGCGGCCTTGATGTTGGCGGGCGCGAGCCCCCGGTACGAGGGGTGGGTGGAGACCTTGGTTGCGACGACGATCTCGGCGCGGTCGGAGCGGCCGGCGAGCCACTTGCCGATGACCGTCTCCGACTCCCCGCCCTCGTTGCCCGGCACCCAGGCGGAGTAGCCGTCGGCGGTGTCGATGAAGTTGCCTCCGGCCGCGACGTACGCGTCCAGCACGGCGAACGACTGCGCCTCGTCCGCGGTCCAGCCGAAGACGTTGCCGCCGAGGGCGAGCGGGAAGACCTGAAGGTCGGAGGAGCCCAGCTTACGAAGAGAAGTCATGAGTGGAACAACGAATTCCGGCGGGTCCGCTATTCCGGGTGCTCGCCGTTCTCCGGGCCGGTCGTGACCGATCCCCGCACCACTCACAACGGATTCCGGACCGGTCGCAGGAGGCCCCCGCAAGAGGTCCCCGCACTGCTCGCAACGGGTTCCCGCACCACTCGCAGGACATTCCCGCACTGCTCACAACAGACCGGCAGCCCTGACGTCGGGGGGTGAGCGTCAGGGCTGCCGGGGTTCATCGGGGCGGGCGTCGCCTCAGAGGCTTTCGGGTGACCTCGGATCGGAAAAGCGGACGCGGTCTGGTGCGTGCGATCCCAAGGCGGAGGAGGGAGGCGACGCGGAGCGTCGTCGACGACGACAACGCGGGAAGCGTGCGTGCCAGGGCGTGGCCGCCCGGTCCGAGGTCACCCGACAGCCTCTCAGGGGTTGAGGCCCTTGTCCCGGAGCCAGGCCATCGGGTCGATGCCCGAACCGCCGGCGGTGTGGACCTCCAGGTGGAGGTGCGGCCCGGTCACGTTGCCGGTCGCGCCGACCCGGCCGATCGTCTCACCGGTGCTGACCTTCTGGCCGACACCGACGCCGATCGAGGACTGGTGGCAGAACCACAGCTCCGTACCGTCGTCGAGCTCCAGCACCGTGCGGTAGCCGTACGCACCGGACCAGCCGGCCGACTTGACCGTGCCGCTGTGGATGGCCTTGATCGGGGTGCCGGTCGGGGCCGCGAAGTCGAGGCCGGTGTGGTAGCCGGAGGACCACATCGAGCCGGCTTCGCCGAAGGTCGAGGTGATCGTGTACGAGGAGGTCGGGATGGCGTAGCTGGCGGCGAGCTTGGCGAGCCGCAGGGCCTCCGCCTTCTTCTTGGCCTCTTCCTCCGCCTTCTTCTTCTCGGCGGCGGCCTTGGCCTTGGCCTCGTCCTGCTGCTTCTTGGCCTCGGCGGCGGCCTTCTCCGCGGCTTCCTTCTCCTGGGTCGCCTTGGCCTCGGCGGCGGCGGCGTCCTGCTGCTGCTCGGCCTGCTGGAGGATGCGGGCGCGGAGCGCCTCGCCGGCGTCCGTCGTGCCCTGCTCGGCCTCGGCGGTGGTGAGGCCGGCGGTGGTGAGCGGGGCGGAAGCGGCTGCGATCTCGGCCTTGTCCGCCTCGGACTCGCCGGAGAACAGGGAGCCCACGCCGGGAAGGGACTTGGCGTCGGGGAGGTTGTCCGAGATGGCGTCGGGCACGGAGATGGAGACCGGCGGCTTGCCCTGCGCGGTGGCCATGCCGCCCGCGCCGACCGCCGCTATGACGCCGACACCCAGCACCGTGGAGCTGCGGGCGAGTCCGTTGCGCTGCTTGGCGACGCGGTGCCTGCCGCGTACCGGGCGGACGGACTCCTCGGTGGGGTTCCACTCGTCCCAACCGCGTTCGGACTCAACGTCGTTGCCGTCGGCGCGGAAGTCGGCACGGAGGTCGGCGCGGAAGTCGCTGCCGAACTCACCGGTGAAGTCGCCGCCCGGCTCGGTGCCGTAGTCGGTTCCGAACGCCGTCGCCGTCCCGGTGGGTGCGAAATCGGCGCCGTGGCCGGAGTCCGGCCGGGGGCCGAAGTCGGCGCCGTAACCGGTGCCGTAGTCGGGAT
The DNA here is from genome assembly GCF_042882135.1 of Streptomyces sp. NPDC058240. Lineage (NCBI taxonomy): Bacteria > Bacillati > Actinomycetota > Actinomycetes > Kitasatosporales > Streptomycetaceae > Streptomyces > Streptomyces sp. NPDC058240. The sequence continues at coordinate 517,143 of NZ_JBHVWT010000002.1, read as the reverse complement.
TGAACCGGGACGGGGCCTCGGGGGCAGGCTTGTTGGACGCCACGGGGGCGCACTCCTTTCCTTCCTTCTCGCCTACCGGGTTAGCTGACGGGTTCGGAGCAGGAAGGTCTCCTACGGACCCCTCCGTCTCTCACGAGACACAGGTGTCCGATTCACCCCATGTAGGTGGTTCCCCGGTTCCCTTGCGGAATTCGGCGCTCGCGCACGGTGCCGCCATTGATGACGGCTGGGACGACCGCGCTGCGTTATCGAACGTTAATAGACACCGGGGCCGTATTCCAAGCTGTTCCCACTGATCGTTCACGTCTTTGGCCTGGACTTTACGGGACATAGCCGGGTGGAATCGGACGAGTTGACCGCCCCTCAGCCACTACCCCGATTCTGACGTTGCGTCAAATGTTATGCGGAGTGGCGCCTTTCGATTACGCACGGTGGCATCGCGCGTTCCGCCCCTCGCATCGCCCGTCCCGTCCCCTCACGCCTCGCGTTCCGCCCCTCACGTGGTCTCCGCGCCAACGATCCGCACGGTCCTCCGCCGGTCCGGCTGCCCCTCCGCGGGACGTACGACCGCGAGCAACGCCATGTCGTCGGTCGTCTCGCCGCCCGTGTACAGCCGCACGTCATCGGTCAGCGCGGACAGCAGCTCCTCGGGCCCCGGAAAGATCCGCCCGCGCAACCGGGCCGCCGGGTCGTAGAAGACCCCATCGGCGTTCCGCGCCTCGGAGAGGCCGTCCGTGTAGAGGAGCAGGGTCGTCCCGGCCGGCAGATCCCACTCGTCCGTCCGCTCCGGCCATACCCCCAGGCCCATGCCGAGCGGCAGCGCGGGCACGGAGGGCTTCAGCACCTCCAGCGCCCCGTCCGGGTGCAGCAGGATCGGCTCGGGGTGACCGCGGTTGACGATCCGCACCCGGGACAGCCCGGACGGGATCTCGGCCAGCACGGCGGTGATGAAGCCCTCCAGCACATCGAGCCCGCCCCGTCGCGCCTCCTCCCGGGCCAGCGCCCGCTCCAGCCGCCTCGCCACCCCTTCCAGCGAGGACTCCTGCTCAGCCGCCTCGCGGAACGCCCCGATGACCACCGCCACCGTCTCCACGGCGTCGAGCCCCTTGCCCCGTACGTCCCCGACCACCAACCGCACCCCCCACGGGGTGTCCGAAACGGCGAACAGGTCGCCGCCGACGAACTCGTCCGCCTGCGCCGCCTCGTACCGCGCCGCGACCTGCAGTCCGCCGGTCCGGTCGGCCGGCTGCGGCAGCACCGCGCGCATGGCCGTCTCCGCGACGAACCGCGCGGAGGCCAGCTGCTCGTTGCTGCGCCGCACGACCCCGTTGATCACGACCGCGAGGACGGAGACGGTGGCCAGGGTGAGCAGCTCGATCAGCGGCACGGCCTGCGGCAACGTATTGCTGAACAGCCGCAGTGCGATGACGGCCAGCATCGAGGCGATACCGGTGCGGATGGTGCTGGCCAGCGAGAAGAACGGGGCGGCGATCAGCGGAGCGGCCACGAACAACGGAATCGCGGTGAAGGTCGGCGGGGTGAGGGCGTCGAACACCAGCCCGCCGAGAATCATCAGGGCAGGCAGCGTGCGTACGAACTGCCGGGTACCGCCCCCGGCATGCCTGCCACGCCGCTTCTCCCGCTTCCACACCTGTGGTCTCCTGCCCGGTACGCGCGCGGCTGCGGACGGTACCGCGCCCCACTCCCAGGCTCGCCGGAGCGGAACGAAGCGGCGACTCCTCTTCGGCCAATGGGGCGACACCCGAGGTGCGGACCACAACGAATCAGGCCCGGCACGCTGTGTGCGTGCCGGGCCTGACTTCTTCAGTAGCGGGGACAGGATTTGAACCTGCGACCTCTGGGTTATGAGCCCAGCGAGCTACCGAGCTGCTCCACCCCGCGTCGTTGAACACAACTCTACGCCATGTCCGGCGCCCTTTTGACCACTCGGGTTCGCCCGGCCTTCATCCCGGCCGCGTCAGGAGGGGTTCGTCTCGGAGATACGGGGTGCGAAAGTGGCCTTCCCGTGGACCGCCGGCGGCTTCATCGGGTTAGCGCCCCGCTGGAGCGAGTGGAGGATCGCCAGCCCCTGGCCGACGACGCCCGCCGCCATCTCGTTGACACCGTTGGTGCCGTTGAGAACGGTGAGGTCGGCGCCGGACATGCCGCGGGCGGCGGCGTCGGCCAGGGCGGGCAGGTTCTCCACGATGCGGTTGGCCGCGATGAGCTCCTGGTTGCCGTCACGCAGCGAGGCGGCACGGACGCTGTTGGCGTCGGCCTGCGCCTGGGCGAGCGTCCGCTCGGTGTACGCGTTGCCGTCGGCCTCGAACTTCATCCGGTCCCGGGCCGCCTCCGCCAGGGTGCGCTGCCGGTAGGCCTCGGCGTCCGCCGGGCGCCGGACCTCCGCTTCCAGCCGTTGCGCGGCGAGCGAGGCCTGCCGCTCGGCCAGTGCGGTCTGCTCCTCGATGACCTCCTGCGAGGCGCGGGCCTGGGCGAGCGGCCCGGCCTGCGCGGCGCGGGCGTTGTACTGCTCTGTCTCGGCGAGGAAGCCGGCCCGCTTGAGCGCGGTGTCGCGTTCGTACTCCGCCTTGAGCGCGGCGGCCTGCTGCTCGCGCTGACTGGCTTCCTGGTCGGCCTTGGCCTCGGCGATCCGGGCCTGGCTGGCGACCGCGGCGGCGTGCGGGGCCGCGAGGTTCCTGATGTACCCGGTGGAGTCGTCGATCTCCTGGATCTGGAGGGCGTCCACCACGATGCCGAGCTTCTCCATCTCGCCGTGGCTGCCCGCGATGACCTCCTGGGAGACCCGGTTGCGCTCACGGATGATCTGCTCCACGGTCAGCCCGCCGACGATGGAACGCAGGTGCCCGGCGAAGATCTGCCCGACGAGCTCCTCCATCTGCTCCTGCTCGGTCAGGAAGCGGCGGGCCGCGTTGGCGATGGACACGGCGTCGTCGCCGACCTTGAAGACGGCCACGGCCCGGACGTTGAGGCGGATGCCCTGCTGTGTCACACAGTCCTCGGTGATCTCCGCCTCGCGCAGCGCCAGGGAGAGCATGCGCGCCTTCTGCTTCACCGGGAGCACGAAACTGCCGTGCCCGGTGACGATCCGGAACTGGGTGTCCAAGGTCTGCCCCTTGGAACCTGATATGAGCATCGCCTCGTTGGGGGCGGGAACGTGCCAGAAGAACATCGGAGGACTCCTGCCGTATGTCACTGCTTCCGTGGGTACGTCACTGCTTACGTGGCTACGTCGCTGCTTCGGCTCAGGACGGCAGGCGTTCCACGATCACGCCGCGCGCCGAGACCGAGTCGACGACAACGACGCGCACGTCCCTGTCGATCGACGTCGCCGACCATGCGGTGTAGGCCTCGGACCCACCCCGTACGGCCACCAGTACTTCGCCCGGCCCATCGGGCGGAATCGGCACGGTCACGCGACCGATCGCCCCGACCGGGCTGCGGGCGGACTCATCTGCCCTGTGCATGCGCCCTCGCGAGCGTCTGTGCGTACGCCTGCTCACGCCGCTTCTCACGCGGTGTACCGCACCGCTTCATGGACACGAGGCAACCCCGCCTCCTGGAGGCCCGTGCCTCCCTCGACACTTCCACGGTACTCCGCACCCGCCTTCGCAGAACCTCCCATAACGGTCCAGAACGTCCTGCAACAGCAACGAGCGGGCGCAGATATGCGGTGGTATGACTGATTCATCATGTGCCTGCCGAATGTGCCTGCCGACGCGATGAACTCGCGCTGATCGAGGAGCGATCCGTGGACGACTACCCGTTGCTCGACCTCTTCTGGACCATGCTCTGGTTCTTCCTCTGGATCATGTGGCTGTTCCTGCTGTTCAAGGTCATCGCGGACATCTTCCGCAGCCACGACCTCGGCGGCTGGGGCAAGGCCGGCTGGCTGATCGTCACGCTGCTGCTGCCGTACATCGGCGTCCTGGTGTACGTGATCGTGCGCGGCAAGTCCATGAGCAAGCGGGACATCAAGGAGGCCCAGGACCGCGACGCGGCCTTCAAGGCGTACGTACGGGAAGCCGCCGGCACCTCCGACGCGAACGGTGCCGATGCCACGAAGAAGGGCAGTCACGTCGACGACCTGGCGAAGCTCGCCGAGCTCAAGGACAAGGGCGCCATCACGGAGGAGGAGTACCAGCGGGCGAAGACGAAGCTCCTCGTCTGATCGCCCCGTCCGGCCCGATCCCACGCGGCGCGTATGTCTCTCTCCATTCGGTCCGGCGAACTGGCAGGGCGCCAGGACCGCGGGGAGGCTTGAGACATCAGCCGCGGCGGGAGGCCGATCGGGGGTGCGGTCCCCATCTCGACGCCCGAGGAGATGGCCGGCCATGAAGGGCACCACGCTCAAAACCCTGGACGCGATGCGGACCGCGCTGCGCGGTCCCGTCATCGGCCCGCAGGATCCGGAGTACCGCCGGGCCTGCACGGTCTACAACGCCATGATCGACAGGCGTCCGGCGGCGGTGGTGCGGTGCGCCGACACGGCGGACGTCATGGCGGCGGTCGACTTCGTACGGGACGAAGGCCTCGCGCTCGCGGTCCGCGGCGGCGGGCACAGCGGTGCGGGCCTGTGCCTGGTGGACGACGGCGTCACCCTCGACCTCTCGCCGATGCGCTGGGCACACATCGACCCCGGCGCACGGACGGCCACGGTCGGCGGCGGCACCACGCTCGGCGACCTCGACCACGCCGCCCACGCGTTCCGGCTGGCCACGCCCTCCGGAATCCTGTCGTCCACCGGCGTCGCCGGCCTCACCCTGGGCGGCGGCCACGGCTACCTCACCCGCAGATACGGCCTGACGATCGACAACCTGCTGGCCGCGGACGTGGTCCTGGCGGACGGCACCTCGGTGACGGCGGACGGCACCACCCATCCCGACCTGTTCTGGGCGCTGCGCGGCGGCGGCGGGAACTTCGGCGTCGTCACCTCCTTCACCTTCCGGATGCACCCGGTCGACACCGTGGGCGTCGCCATCACGGTCTGGCCGGTCGACCGGATCCAGGACGTACTGCGCTGGTACCGCGATTTCCTGCCGCAGGCCCCCGAGGACCTGAACGGTTTCTTCGCCGCGCTCACCGTGCCGCCCGGCCCCCCGTTCCCGGAGGAGATCCACGGCCAGAAGATGTGCGGTGTGGTGTGGTGCTGGACGGGCGAACCCGACCTCCTCGAAGCCACCCTGAAGCCGGTCGAGGACCCGGGCCCGCCCGCCTTCCACTTCACGGCTCCGATGCCCTACACCGCCCTGCAGTCCATGTTCGACGAACTGCTCCCCGCCGGTCTGCAGTGGTACTGGCGCGGCAACTTCTTCGACCGGATCACCGACGACGCCATCGGCGTACACGCCAAGTACGCCGAGAACCTCCCCACCGGCCTGTCGACCACGCACCTGTACCCGGTCGACGCCGCCGCCCACCGGCTCGGCCCCGACGACACGGCCTGGGCCTACCGGGACGCGGTCTGGTCCGGCGTCATCGCGGGCATCGACCCGGACCCGGACAGCGCCGAGAGGCTCAGGCAGTGGTGCGTCGACTACTGGGAGGAGCTGCACCCGCACTCCATGGGCGGTACGTACGTGAACTTCATCGGCGCCGGCGAGACCCCGGACCGGGTACGGGCCACCTACCGCGACCACTACGACCGCCTCGCGGCCGTCAAGCGGACCTACGACCCGCACAACTTCTTCCACGCCAACCAGAACATCGAGCCGGCGGCCTGATCCGGCGCGCATCAGACTCTCCGGCGGGAACGCGGCCAAGGGAGAACGGTCAGGGGAAAGCGGCCAGGGGAAAACGCCTCGGGGAAGAGCGCCCGCATCATCCGATCGGCTGACCCGGCCGTCGTCCGTCGAGGGCCAGGAAGGAGGCCCGCAGGTCGAGCATCGGGGTGGCCGGCGCCCCGAGCGGCGACCTCGACGAGAAGTTCGCCCAGGCCGGCGTCGCCTCCCTCGCGAGGTAGCACGCCCAGGACCCCGGCGGCACCCACTCCCCCCGTACGGGTGCCGCCGGTCCCTCCCCGGAAAACGACGAGCGCCCCGACCGGGCAGAACCGGTCGGGGCGCTGTGGAGCAGGTCGCAGGGGCGAACTCCGCCCTCGCCATGTGTAGGCCGTGTGGGACTCGAACCCACAACCAACGGATTAAAAGTCCTGGCCGGGAGCGGGTGGGCGGTGCCGAGCCATGCTGCGCTGTCCCGGATTGCCCATTCGGAGGGGGTGGGCGGTGCAGCGCGGTCCGGTCGGAACCGGGCTGTGCCGGGACGTCCGCTCACGCATCGCTCACGCGCGTCCGACGCAGCTGACCGCGGGTTCCTCTGACACGCCCGCCAACTGGGAGCTGCGGCGGACGAAACGGGTCGTTGGAGCTATCCCAACTTGCCCGTGCAAGGGCCGCAACTTCGCGAGTCCTCCGAGATGCTTCCCGGAGAACAGAAACGAACGCAGACTCTCGCCGCCAGACGGAACCTGGGAACACGGGGTGATGTCGTGCACTACTGGACACGCCACCGGCCCTCCGGTAGAACCAGTCGCTCATCCAGCCATTTCTAGCCAACCTGGCACCACTTTGGCCGTTCCCCTGACGGTTCAATCAGCCTGTGCCAAAATAAGAGAGTTTGAGAAATCCACGCTCCGATTAACGAACACGTAGCTAGCCTACGGAGGGAATATCTGGAGCGGAAAATACGGGGAATTCCAGGGGGAAGTTTATGCCCGACATCATCGTTGCACTTATCGCTGCAGGGGCTACAATCGGCGCCGCAGCAATTGGATTTGCCGGAATCCAAAGGGGTCGCTCGCGCAACGCCGAGGAGCCCATCGAATCACTCATGTCCGGGGACAGTTCGAACACGCCACGTCAAATTGAGGCGCCGACGTCTAATCAATCACAGGGATCCACGTCGGGCGGGATTACAATCAACGCTAACGACGCACGCCAGGTAATTGGACGCAACGACGGGAATGTGACCCAGGTCAATCATTACGGAAGTAAGCGCGACCGGTGAAATCTCCAAAACTTGACACGAGCGCGCTACTCTCAGTCGCACAGACGACTCTTGGCGTATTACTCGCTATAGCCGTGGGGACCGCAGGCGTTAGCGTCATCAGCGAAGGATTCCCGGAGACTTGGCCAGCCATCGGCTGGTTCATTTCCCAGGCAATCAGGCTCTCTTCGGACGACTACGTCGGAGTCTTTATTCGCGATCGCCTCTTCCTGTTTGCGATCTTTGGCGTGGCGTTCGTTTTATGGGTTACACACAAGTGGCCGACTCTCCTCAAGACCGTTGCCCAGTCCTTTAATCCCTTTGCCCGCCTCGGAGTCGCAGCAGTGTCCTCCATTGCCGCAATCCTGGTAGCTCTCATCCTGGCCGGCCCATTGGGTCAATCAAGGTCGGGGGGAGAGTGTGTATCCGATTTCCAAATCACCCTGAACAGCGAACCCTCAATGGAGAGTAACACCAGTTGCGGGAAGGCGCGTCATGGCGAAAATTCCGGCCATTGATCAATATATTCACGAGAACAACGGCAACGTATTTCAGACGATCATCAATAATGACAAGGTGGACAAGGAGCTGAAGCGTCAAGTTCGGCAGCTCGCAGTCTCTTCACCTCAGATGCTTTCGACAATGAATGAGATGCTCAAAACCAGCGGGGACGTAAAGCAGGCGATCGCACTCGTGCGCGACGCCACGGACCTCCTCGCAGGCAAGGAGGCTTCTTCGGTACTTTTTACCGATGCAGGCGACGATCCAATGTTTCCAGGAAAGGGCGAACGAGAACTTCGCAAAGCAGTAGCACTGCCTTTTCTGATGATCGCCACCGTGGCTCTTGTAATCCTATTCTTGTAGGGGCCCTAAGAGTTCTCGACCTTGACCACTCCATCAGAGATTTCATCTCGTGGGGAACATAGGACCTACCGGTCATTTTCCAGGAAATATTTCCAGAATCCGACCAACCCGATGCCACCCGCCTACAAGAATCGCTGCTAGCACGGCTGCCCCTACAATGAGCCAGGGACGTAGTTCATCACTCACTCCCGTGTCGGGCAAAATTTCGGAAGCGTCGACTGCCGCAACCATCGCCATGAGAATGACGAACGCGACGTGGAGGGACTCCCGAAGCGCGTTTCGGGCAGCTGAAACAGGAGTCACTTCCACAAGGACACCTTCTTGGCAGCATGGATCCGATGCGGCCTTCTGCGCAGCGTTCACCGATCGTGGCCAGTTTGGCTCCCAGCCTCGGCAACGCGACATCAGGCTCAACATCAATCTGCAGTAGCTCTACCTGAAGCGCGCCGACTACCAGCGGGCGGCTGCTCGTCGCGATCAATCTCCCGCCGGCCGCCGAGCTGGGCATCACCACCGTCCACGCGACAGACGAGGACACCGCGGTGGCCGACCTGGAGGCGCTTCTCGGCGTGACGGCGACGTCTATCGCGTAGGCCTAACTGCATTCCGGTCAAAGCCTGTCGGCACCGCTACTCCACCCAATGGTGTCCGCTGCCGCGCAGGCCGTGAGGATTGCGTTGGCTGCGCCACCGCAATGGGCCCCGTGTCGCACGTCCGACCTCAACTCGGACCCCGGCAGGGGCCTGCTTGGGTTTGACAGGTCAACTGAAGCACCTCCCTATCCGCCGTGCAAGCAAGTCACCTCTAGATGCAGTGGCTTGCGGCTCCCGAACCACAAGATGTCGCGCTGTGGGCATAGTTGAACAGCAGCCCACCTGCGGTCACTGACAACCCCGGGACGTTAGCCGCAGTTCCGACTCGCCCCGCGGCACTCACCTCAGCGCCCATCCGATCGCAGAGCAATCCATGACACCTCCCCAGCTATTTGATGGGTGGGCAGAAGTCGGGGTTCGGCGAACTGCCATGGTGACTTCGCGGCGGTGGCGAAGGCGGCGGGGCCCTCATGAAGGTGGGTGAGGACGCCCAAGAGAAGGGTGTGGGAGACGGCCAGTAGGGAGCCGTGGCGGCCGGCGGTGTGGTGGAGGAAGGCGGCGCAGTGGCGGGCTCGGGTGTGGAGGTCGGTGAGGCTTTCGCCGTCTTCGCAGCGTAGGGAGGGGTTGGCGAGGCGGCGGGCTCGCCAGGCGCGGTAGGCGGGCGGGTAGGTCTCGGCGGTGCGGCCGAGGACGATGCTCGGGGCGCGCCATTCGGCGAGGAGACCGGTGGTGGCCACGATTGGCAGGCCCGTGAGGTGCGAGACGAGGGTGGCGGTCTGGCGGGCGCGGGGGATCGGACTGGTGGCGATCGCGGTGATGCCGTCGGGGAGGGGGAGGGAGTGGCGTACCTGGTCGCGGCCCTCTTGCGTGAGGGCGGCTTCGTGTGGGGCGTGGTGGCCGGGGCGGTGGCCTTCGTAGGCGCCGTGGCGCATGAGCCAGATGTCAGCCAAGGATCCAGCCTCCGTCGACGCGCAGGGTCTGGCCGGTGATGAAGCCGACGTCGTCGGTGGCGAGGAAGGCGACGGCCGCGGCGACGTCGTCCGGGCGGCCCCGACGCTGGACGCATTGGCGGGCGAGCTGCCGGACGGTCATAGCTTCCGGGTCGTCGACGACGGTGCTCTCGGCGGGGACGTGGATGGAGCCGGGGGCGACGCAGTTGGCGGTGATGCCGGCGGGGCCGAGTTCGCGGGCGAGGGCGCGGGTGAGTCCTTCGAGTCCGGCCTTGGCGCTGATGTAGCCGGCGAGGTCGTGGCGGCCCGCGGTGGCGAGGACCGAGCCGATGGTGATGATCCGGCCCCAGCCGGCGGACGTCATGGCGGGGGTGAGCTCCTGGGCGAGGAGGTAGTGGCTGGTCAGGTTGGTGGCCAGGGTGTCGTCCCAGTGGGTCGGCGTCGTCTCCGGCCACGGGCGGCGGGGGTAGGCGCCAGCGTTGCTGACCAGGATGTCGATCGGGTCGAGTGCGTCTTGGGCTCGGTGGCAGAGGGCGCGCACGGCCTCAGCGTCGCGGAGGTCGGCTCTCAGGGGGACGGCGGTGCCGCCGCTGTCGGTGATGTGGGCGGTGAGTTCGGCTGCGGCCTGGTCGTCATTGAAGTGGGCAAGGGCGACGTTCGCGCCGTCGGCGGCGAGGCGGCGGGCGATGGCCGAGCCGAGGCCGCCGGTGGCTCCGGTGACCAGGGCGGTGCGGCCGTTCAGGGGGCCGGGCATGGCGACTCCAACGGGCAGAAGTAGGTGGTCAGGTCGAAGGCGGGGCTCATGGCCTCGGCGAGCCGGGCGAGGAGGACGAGCCGGTCCTCGGGGGCTAGGTCGGCCAGGTTGTAGACGCCGAGGATGCGCATGGCCAGGTAGGGGCGGAGCAGATTCCTCAGGTCCGCGCCCGGCCAGAGGCGGTCGGCGACCGGTTGCACGAGCTGGTTCCAGTACGCGGTTACGGCAGTTCGCCGGGGAGCCGAGAGCCGCAGGGCGTAGTCGATGTGGATGGTGCTCGTGGTGTGGTCGACGGCCGCTCGCCGGATCTCAGGGGTGTTGGCCGGGACGTAGGCGAAGGTGACCGAGTGGTCGGCGAAGGCGGCCGGGTTGTACGTGGGGACGAGCCAGCCGCCGAGGGTGGAGGCGTACCAGAGGAAGTTGGCGAACTCGCCGGTGACGCTGTTCATCCCGGCGGTGTCGTAGTCGAACCAGGCGAGCGGGTGGGCGAGGTTGACGTCGGTGGGGTCGCCCTGGGTGAGGGCCGCCCAGACCGGCTCGGCCGTGGCGAAGTGGGCGCGCAACCAGCGGAGGGTGGCAGCCCAGTCCAGGTGGTGTCGGCGGCCGTTGATGTTCAGGGTGTAGGTGTCGAGGCGGGAGACCGGGACGTTGATGAGGCCGTCGGCGATCAGGAAGTCCTTGCCAGCGTAGTACGTGTCGAGTCGGCCGCCGGGTGCCGCGCGGTCCCAGTACAGCTTGCGGATGACGTGCGCCGGATCGGCCGGCCAGGCCGTGGCGAGGATGACCTCGCGGTACGCGGCCGTGAGCCGGTCCATGTAGGTGTGGAGGTCGCTGCTCGGCTCGTCCGCGTTGAGGAGGTCGAGCAGGAGGCCCTTGTCGGTGCCGCCGGGGAGGCGTTCGTACGCGAGGAGGTGCCCGCCCGGTACGCGCAGGTGGGCGTGGAGGGTGGGGACGCGGTAGTACCGGGCCAGGCGGGCGTGGCCGCGGATCTCCTCGCGGGCCTCGGCCGGGTCCCGGGTGTACTTCAAGAGCAGTGGGCGGCCGAAGAGGTCGACGGGGCAGAGCAGGTTGCGGGTGAAGCGCCGTACCGGGCCGAGCCGGAGAAGAGGCCGGATGGTCATGGCCTCACCCTGTCGAGGAGTCCCAGGCCGACCTGGGCCAGCGCGGCGGGTGGAAAGGCGTCCATGTGCACGTCCGTATCCGGGGCGATGGCATCGCGGACGGGGCAGAGGTCGCCCTGGTGCATGCGGTCGGACAGGTCGGTGGCGATGGCGTGGTGGTGCGGCAGGCCAGTGCGCCACTTGCTGTGGCTGTGGCGCGCGTACAGGCCGATGACCGGCGGGCCGCTGTACTCCCTGCTGCACGCCATCGCGGCGAGGTGGGTGAGGCCGGTGTCGTTGCCGACGATCAGGTGACAGTTCGGGAAGAGGTCGACGAGGTGGTCGGCCGGCATTCCGTCAAGGCGGAGCACTTGCACATGGCGTCTGGGAGCCTCCGCCGTGATGCGCAGGCCGTCGCCCGGGTTGCCGCCGATGAGCAGCAGCCGGGCCTGGGTCTGCTGGGCCTCGGCAATGTGCTCGGCCAGGGTGATGTAGCGCTGGGCGGTGTAGTCCTTGCGCTCCGGCCAGCTGGTGGCGGTGATGGCGGCGATGTTCAGGTCGCCCAGCCAGCCCACCGTGCGCAGTTCCTCCACGAGATCGTTCGGCCCGGTAGCGAAGGTGGGAGCGAAGGGGGCCGTGGCGGGCAAGCGGATGCCGAGGCGGCGCTCCAACGCCAGATAGTGACGGGCGGGCAGGTCCGGGTGGGCGCGCCCGTCGGTCGACCAGCAGGGCGGGGCGGCCGGGTCGAGCACCAGGCTCACCGTTGCCGTCGAGCCCTGTGCCTCGACCCCTGCGCGGTCTCCGATCACGGCCCGCCAGCCGCTGGGCGCGGTGGCCTGGGGCCGCGTGAGCAGCCCGGCGCGGGCGATCAGCCCCGCGTACGGACCCACTGCCCGGACGGCCACGCGAACCGAGCGCAGCCGCAGCCAGTCGAGGACCGCGCGCACCCCCGACAGCGCGAGGAGGGTGTCGCCGAGCTTCCCCTCGAAAGCCACCACGACCTCACCACACCCGCTCAGGCGGTGGACGAGCTCGGTGGAGGCGGCGAGCGGGAGCGGTGCGCCGAGGGGAATGCCGTCCCGGTCGTACCCGAGTGGGGTGGTGTGGACGGCCTCGGCAGGGACGACCAGGGAACCGGGGTGGAACCGGATCCCCGCCGGGGCGACCGTGGTCATGCCGCGCCCTCGATCGTGGTGAGCGAGACCAGCGGCAGACCGAGGCCGGTGAGCAGGTCGCGGGCTCCGCGGGTGGTGTCCTCCACCAGGCAGGCCGCCGCCAGCGGGACGGCGCCAGCCTCGCGGAGGCGGCGGGTGAGGTCGGCCAGGGTCCGGCCGGTGGTGATCTCGTCGTCCACGATGACGATCCGCTGGCCGGGGGCGATGCCGTACGCGAAGACGTCGGTGCGCATCGCGTGGGGCTCGCTGAAGCGGACCGCGCCGTCGAGCGGGAGGTGGAGCTTCCAGGCGATCTTGTACGGGAGGTGGGCGGCGCCGGCGAGGGAGACGGTCGGCAGGATGCCGCCGGCGTCCAGGCCGAGGAGGAAGTCCACGGAGCCGAGTCCGTCCGGCGTCTGCTCCTGGAGCAGACGCCACAGGTCGGCTCCGGTGTGGGCGAGGGTATCGGGGTGGACCGGGTTCTCCAGGCCGTCGAGAGAGTGGATGACGCGCTCGCGGCGGCTCGTGGCTCCGACGCTGAGGCGTTCGACGATCCGGGCGGAGAAGGAGGGCACGGCGATGGTTTCGGGCATGGCGAAGCTCCTGTCGGATGAAGAAGGAGAAAGGAGAGAGAGACCGTTCAGGCGGCGAGCTGGGCGGCGTACCAGGTGAGAAGCTGATCGACGGCCGTGGTGACGGGCTTGAGGACGAGCTCGGTGTCGCCGTCGCGCCAGGCACTGGCGATCTCGGCCAGGGAGGGCACCGACACGGCGGGCAGGCCCGGCATACGGGAGGATGCGGCGAGGATCCGGTCGGGACCGGACTCCCACTGGTTGTGCTCGCGCAGGAGGAGGCGGCAGGCGAGCACGAGGTGCTTGTAGAGCTGCCGCAGGGTGGTCGGATCCGCATCGGCGCGCAGGCGGCGCATGGTCAGGATGACCTGCGGGAGTTCTCGGACGGCGGCGAACGCGAGCTCGTCTCGGCCGATCGTCGGCAGTTCGAGGCCGGGCGCGGTGTGCAGGACGGGGCTGCCCTGCTGGAGCTGGTGGAGGACGAATGCCAGGCGCGGGGTGAGGCGCCGGGCGGTCAGTTCGCCAGAGGTGACGAGGGTGGGGCCGAGGGAGGCCGCGCCGTCCAGGGCGGTCCGGTACTGGTCCAGGGCCTCGTAGACCTGGCCGATGGCCTCGTGTTCGGAGATCACGAGGAGGTCCAGATCGGACCAGCCGGTGATCCAGCTGCCCTCGCCGGGACTGCCGGTCAGGGCGACGAGCCGCACGCCAGGTCCGTATGCCCGTACCGCGTCGGTGAAGTCGGCCGTCGCCGAGGCGACGGCGGCTGGCAGGCCCAGCCCGTACGGGGTGGCCACGCGCAGCGCTGTGGCGGCGGGCGGGGCGGCGATGCGCCGGAGGTGGGCGCGGAGGGCGGCGATGCTTCCCGTGTTGTCGATGACGTGGTTGGCGAGCGCAGCGACCTGGTGGGCGCCACGACTCATCTTGATCTCGTCCTTCGCGGCGACGGCCTGGGCCGACGTCCCGGACCGCTCGACACGTACGGCGAAGGAGGCATCCAGATAGACGATCTGGAGCGTGTCGCCCATGAGCTGCTTGAGCTCGGCGATCGATGCGTCGTCGTGGACGGACTCGATGGTGAACAGCCGCATGTCGACGTGAGCGTCCGCGAAGCGGTTCAGCTCGCCGAGCAGCAGCTCGGCCTGCCGACGGGCCGACAGCGCGTACGGGTCCGCGAGGCCCTCCCGGTGGGCCGCCTGCCGCAGCAGGAAGCCGATCTTGAGACGCTGGGCACCGCACGTGCGCTGGACGAACTCGGCACTGGTGCTCTTGCCGCACTCGCTCAACCCGCCGAAGGCGAGAACCCTGCGCAGGTGCCGGCTCGGCTTGACCTCCGTCGGGGCGGCGTCGTCCCGGCCGTACAGCTTGAAGCGGGCCGGTACGGGAAGCCGACGGCGGCCGGCCACGACATCGGAGACCAGCGCGTCGAGGGCGGCGCACAGCTCCTCCCGCTGGCCGTGGAGGGCGGGGACGCGCCGGAGGGCCAGCTCGTCCCGGGCCGCCGCCCGTTCGCTGTGCCAGATCCGCAGCGTCAATACCGACAAGCGGTCGACGACGGATGCGAGCGTCTCGGTGTGCAGTGGCGCGTCGGCGCGGCCCGCGTCCGTCAGCGAGCCGAGGACCTCGTCGGCCCGCTCGGCGAGCGCGTTGCGTTCGGCGTTGAGCTGGTCGATCTCTCGCTTGCAGTCGGCGACCTGGGCGGCGGACAGTAAGGCGCCGCGCACCCGGTCCTCGGCGTTCCACAGGCGTCCGTTGACGGTGTGGAGCCGGGTGACGGTGTCGTCCAGGCGCTGCCGGTCCTTGTCCTGGAGCGTGGCTAGGGTCCGTGACAGACCAGGTGGCAGGACCAGGGGCGGGGAGTTCTGGGTCATCGGAGACTCCCATCGGCGAGTCGTGAAAGGCCGACGTGGCCGAGTACGTCGGCGTGGATGCCGTCCAGCGAGCGGCCCTCGCAGTCCACGACCGCGGTGTACGCGCCGTGGTCGACCTGGTGAAGCAGGACCGCGTGCAGCGTCTTCTGATAGGCCGGGTACACCCCGGTCCAGGGGCGACCCTCGCGGGCGCTCGTGATGGCGTAGCTGCGTTCGGCGTCGAGTGACGGCAGCAGGAGGATCGCGGTCTCCGGTGCGATGACCCGCGAACCGGCGATGCCCGTCACAGTCTTGAACGCCTCGCCGACCGTCAACCCGTCCTTGACCACGCACGTCGCGGTGGCCACGGCGAGAAGCATGGGTAGGCCCCGGTCCAGCAGCCCCGTGCGCTCGGCCTCGCGGGCGGCGGCCCGCTTGGCGTGGCCGACGAGCAGCATCTCGGTCAGCTCGACGGTCGTGGACATCTCGAACCACCACCGGGCGTAGTCGCCGACCGCCACCCGCGCCCACGGCTCGGGGTCGTGCTCGTGGACCGACCCCAGCGGCTGGAAGCCGCCCCATCGCCCGGCCAGCCGCACCAGGTGGGTCGTCTTGCCCACGTTGTCAGGGCCGTTGAGGCTGACGAAGTCCGGGACCTGGGCCATTGCTCACGCCTCGCGGATCGGGGTATCGAGGACGGAAACGATCGCGTCCGTGTTCGCGGCGATGAAGTCGGCGAGCTCCGGCGGCATCAGGTTCAGCTCGCGGACGGCCTCGGCGGTGAACGGCACCCGGACCACCTCGTATCCGCCCCGCTCCGGCTTGGAGAACTCCGTTCCCGTACGCGCGGCCAGGTCCATCGACTCCAGGCGCGCGGCGAAGATGTGCTGCACGCCGACGCCACCCTCCAGCTCGTCGGTGATCAGGTGGACGAGCTCGGCGCGCTCCAGCTTGCCGCCCAGTTCCTCGAACACCTCCCGGTGGAGGGCCGCCTCGATGGTCGCGTCGTCCTCCTCGACCCCTCCGCCGACCGACACCCAGTACGGCTCCCTCCCGGGCTTGGTGCGCTTGATCAGGATCAGCTCGTCGCCGTCGAGGAGGATGGCGCGGGCGTTGCGCTTGACGATGTCGGTCATGCCGTTTGCTCCTTCAGGTGGTGGTACCGGAGAGAACGGGCGGAGGGCCGCCTGGTCGCGCTCGGCACCTCCCCGGCTCGGTGAACTCAGCATGGTGCAGGTCGGTGACGGGGTGTGACGTAGACGTGCTGCAGCAATGCCGCAGCGCTGCTGAACACGGCTGGCTACGCTGGGCGTTTCGGCGTTCCACCGGGTGACGGACAGGGGGTACGACGGTGGTCACGGTGCAGCGATGGTCCGGCCGGGAAGCCCGGCTGTTACGCGACGCCCTGCGCATGAGCCTGCGGGACTTCGCCGCCT
The DNA here is from genome assembly GCF_042882135.1 of Streptomyces sp. NPDC058240. Lineage (NCBI taxonomy): Bacteria > Bacillati > Actinomycetota > Actinomycetes > Kitasatosporales > Streptomycetaceae > Streptomyces > Streptomyces sp. NPDC058240. The sequence continues at coordinate 500,871 of NZ_JBHVWT010000002.1, read as the reverse complement.
ACCTGGGTGTGAGCGACCGGACCGTATCGAACTGGGAAGGCGGCGGGGCGAGTTACCAGCCTCGTGGTGAATCTCAAGCCGTCCTCGACACCGCACTAGCCCGCGCGTCGGACGACGTGAAGGCCCGGTTCGCAGCAGCCCTGGGAACGAACGGCGCTGCTCCACCCGTCACAGGCCGGATCGGAGTCGACTCCCACAAGTTCCTGCCGGTCTTCATCGGCGTCGAGCGCGCCGGCCGGCTCCGCGCGCACATGACGCCGGGCGCGGACGACCAGTGGCTGGAGTCCTCCTCGGCCCGCGTGGACCACCCCGAATCGCAGGACTGCGTTCTGCACGTCTTCGCGTGCGGAGCCGCCGTCTTCCACCTCGTCCAACCGCACGAGCCTCCCGCACTCACCGACCTCGCCGTCTGGCGCTACCGCTCGTACGCCTCCGACCTGCCCTGGGCACGGAACAAGCTCCGCGACCTCCTGGACGAGGACCACGACCGCACCCCCAACCCCGAGTACGTCCTCTCCCTGTACTGGCTCACCTCCGAACCCTGGACCGGAGACGCCTACGACACCGCCCTGCGCCTGCTGTCCACACCCTCGGTCCTGGTCGACCGCGGCGCCCCGGGCGGGCCCGCGCCCCTGGACGGCACGGTCGAGGCATCGCTCCTCGCCACCGGCTTCGACCACCCGGACATCGTGTCCTTCGGCGTACGGGGAGTCTCCACCGGCTACGCCGGCTGGTCCGGGGTCGCCTACGCCTCCCACTCCCGCGAGCGCGGCCTCACCATCGACGACCTGGTCGCCTGCGAGCTGACCGTCCAGGCCCTGTGGTGCTTCACCCGCCAGGTCCAGCAGATGATCGAAGACGGCCAGGACCCCTCCATGCCCGAGCAGTACGGCTGGCGCTTCCTGCGCGCCGCCTCCTCCCGGCTCACCACCGCCCGCGCCCAGGAGACCGCGCAGCACGTCCTCATGCGGGAGGCCATCATGAAGACCAGCGGGCTGGCCGAACGGCTGCGCGCCGCACAGGACGCTCTGCGCGAGAGCGTCGGCTGAGAACCCTGGGCAGGAGAGATACCGGATGGACATCGGCAGCGCCGCACTGGTCGTGATCGACATGCAGAACGGCTTCGTGAACCACCACAGTCGCCACGCCGTGCCCGCGGTCTCCGACCTGGTCGCCCAGTGGTCCGTCGCCGGCCGCCCCGTGATCTTCACCCGGTACTTCAACTATCCGGACAGCCCCTACGAGCGCTTCTTCCAGTGGCACCGGCTCCAGGAAGCGCCCGAGACCGACATCGTCCCCGAGCTCGCCGAGGCTGCCGCCCACGCACACACGGTCGTCGACAAGACCGGGTACACGCTCCTCACCCCGGAGGCTGCCGAACTGATCCGCCGGGCCGGCTGGACCGACCTCGTCTTCTGCGGGATCGCCACCGAGAGCTGCGTCCTGAAGTCCGCCGCCGACGCCTTCGAACACGGCTACGCACCCTGGATCGTCACCGACGCCTGCGCCACCGACGCCGGCCCCGACGTCCACGACGCCGGCCTCCTCGTCGCCCGCCGACTGATCGGAACCGGCCAACTCGTCACCACTGACCACGTGATCGGTCAACTCACTGCGTACGCCGGGGCCCCGGTGCTGGAATAGCTCCATGGCCGACACGCTGCACGACACCGACCTGATCATCATCGGCGGCGGCCCGGCCGGCTGCGCCGCCGCCCGCATGGCCGCCAGCGTCGGCATGCGCTCGATCCTGATCGAGCCGGACCGGCTGTGCCGCAACCTCTACCGGATCCCGGCCCTGAACAACGTCCTCGGCGGCTACACCAGCGGCCCCGAGCTCGCCGACTCCATCGTCGCGGAGCTGAAGGGCACGGAGCTGTGCCGCCTCGAACTCGGCCGACACGTCACCGCACTCCACGCCGACGACGACCAGGTGACCGCCACGGTCGACGCCAGCACCCGCCTCACCGCCCCGTACGCCATCGTTGCCACCGGAGTCGGCCCGCTCCAGCCCCGCGACGTCACCTGGATCACCACTCCCGACAGCCTCACCCTGCCCCCGCTCTGGCAGGCCGAGGCGGACGACGCCGAGGGCCGCACCCTTCTCGTCCTCGGCGGAGACCGCCCGATCGGCACCTTCCTGCGGGCCCACCCGGACACCGACACCCGCCTGCTCGTGGCGTACCCGGCGGCTGATGCGTACAAGATCGAAGAGATTCGCGAGGACCCCCGAGTCACGCTCCTCCCCGTTGAGCACCTGACGCTGAACCGCGGAGAAGGCGCCTCGGTGTCAGCGGAAGCGGTGGGCCAGGACGGTACCCAGCGGACGATCTCGGCGAACGCCGCCTACCTCAGCATCGGAAACGCGCCCACCGCCCCGCCCGGAGACCTGACCCGTGGCGTGGACGGATACTGCCCGCCCACCGACCAGCACTCCCGCATCATCGTGGCCGGCGACCTCCGCTCCGCCCGCTTCCAACGGATCATGACCGCTCTGGGATCCGGCAGCGAGGCCGCACTGCACGCTTACTACGCGGCTCGGGAGCTGCCTGCCAAGGGCTGACCACGTCCGTGCGGTACGGCGGCGAAGGAGGGCGTTCAGATCGGCATCGCTACGCGTCATCCGCCCATGATGGCGAAGCAGCGACAAGCGGTACCGCTCGGTTTTTACGGTTCAGCGCTGTCGCGGGGAACCGTTCGCGGGCCTGGTTCCGATGTGGGCGGGGTGTCCTGGCGCGGAGACGGCGCGGGCGCCGCTGGCTCGCCGGGCCTGGGAATTCTGGGGATCAGCGGGGAGGTAGGCCATCCGTCGCAGCCGCCACACGAGCACGTCGCTCACGTGTTCCGCCGTGTCCAGTTCTCGTAGGGCAGCTGCCTGGGTGAGCAGGGTGGTGGGGTTGTGTCCGGTGGTTCGGGCTTCGTGGAGGGTGGCTGCGAGGGCGGGCCAGCTGGGTTCGGCGAGGATGCGGTCAGCCAGTTTGGGCAGGGCGTGGCGTACGGCGGTGGCGTGGTGGCGTTGCCAGGAGGGGGCCAGGCGGCTGCCCTGCTGGTGGAGCAGGGCCATGGGGTTGCTGGCGGCGGCCGGGTAGGCGGCGCGAAGGTGTGCGGCGGCTCGGTGGGCGGCTTGGGCCTGCTGGGCGTGCTGTTTCCTGGCATGCCAGTGCTCGGCGGCGGTGATCAGGAAGACCAGCATGTCGATGACCATCGCGGTGGTGGCGCCGTCTTCACCTCGGCCGAGGGCCGGGCCGCTGTGGACGAGGTCGCGGGCGGCTCGGCGCAGGGCGTGGTCGTGGCCGCGTACGGCGCGGACGTGGGAACGGGAGGCGCGTTCAAACGCGGTGGCTGCTGCCTGGAGTTCGTGGCGGGTATGGGCGGCGGAGGTCTGGGCGAGGGCGTCGAGGACCTCGCCGGTGGCGGCGATCTGCGCGGCGATGATGCCGTCGTCACCGTGGTCGATGACGAGCAAGGCCCGCCAGGCGGCGCTGGTGGTGCGCCGACGTGCGGACGCGGGCCCGGTCACCGACGGCAAGGCAGGCTGCTGGGTGGGGTCGTCCGGGTTCTGGGTCCAGCGTTCGCGGATGCGGGGCAGGGAGAGGTCCGGGGCAAGCTTGGAGCCAGAGTAGAAGACCGGCTCGTCCTTGCCGTTACGGTCGCCGGGGAGGGCGACGGTGTAGCCGAGGGTGTCGCCCGACGGCGCGATACGGCGCCGGACGAGCAGGCCGGCCGCGCCGAGGCGGCCGAAGAACTCCTCCTCGCCCGCCGCACCGGCCACCGAGCGACGGACCGCCTCCCGCAGCTCCTCGCGCGGGGTGCGCTGCTGGCCGCGGCGTTCGGCCTTGTGGCGCTCGGCGCTGGTAGGGCGCTTTGCGGCAGTGCCGTCCCCGGGTGTGATCCGGCGCAGGCCGTAGTCCGCTTCGATGAGGCGGGCTTCGGTCTGGGCGTGGCGGGCTTCGTTGTGCAGGCGAGGCCGTCGGCCGTCGTCGCGGACCAGGGTGGCGATGATGTGGATGTGGTCGTCGGCGTGCCGGACGGCAGCCCACCGGCAGGCGGCATCGCCGCTGTCGGGGGCGATGCCGGTGGCGGCGACCATGCGGCGGGCGATGGCGGCCCAGTCGTCGTCAGACAGCATCGGGTCTTCGGGGCTGGCACGTACGGACAGGTGCCACACGTGCTTCTTGGGGCGTCGGCCGGCGGGCAGGGCATTGACGGGCTGGTCGAGCAGCCGCTGAAGCTGCCCGCAGGTGGCCTTCGGGTCGCGGCCGGGGTCGGGAGTGAGCGGGTCGAAAGCCGCCACCAGGTGCGGGTCGGTGTGCTCTTCGTGGGTGCCGGGACCGTACAGGTAGCGGATCAGGCCGATCGTCTCGCTGCCGCGCTTGTGGATGCGGGGGATCATGCCGGGGCACTGCCGTCCCGGTGGGCGAGCAGGGCATCGGTGGCATCCTCCATCCGGCGGGCCGCGCTCAGGACGGCCTGGGCGGTGGCGTCGAGGTGGGGTGCGTCGGCACCGGAGTTGAGGGCTTTGGCGACCTGGTTGAACAGCCCGTGGATGCGGCCCAGGTGTCGGCGGGCGGCGAACACTTCGTTGAGGACTTCCCGTTCGGTGGCGATCTCGGCGGCGGTGCGGGTCAGGTCGCGGGCGGCCTTGTCGACGGCGTAGGCGAGGAAGGTGGCGTTGGTCATCTGGCACGTAGCTGCTGCGTCGGTGAAGCGCTTGTATTCGGCGTCGTTCATGCGGCAACTGGGCTGGTGCAGGCGCTTTCGGGGCTTCGGCTGACGGGCGCGCTGACGCCGCCGCGAAAGGGATTCGGCCTGTCGTCCCCCTCCAGGCTGCGGTCCGCCCTCGGCCGCAGCCGACCGGTCCGGTGCCCCCTGGCGCAGGACCGGTCCCGCCACCCCTGGGGCGGGAACTCCGGGAGCATTGCTCCCGGGACAACTTGCTCCGCCTGAAGCCGGGGTGTAAGTCACCTGCTTCTGAGATGGAGGGAGTTCGTGGTTGAGGTCGTGCATGTGGACTCCTGCAAGGGGTGGTGGTGAGGACCCGCCCTTCCCTTGCTGATTCGAGGAAGGGCCGGCGAGGGCGACGGGCTGCGGAGTCAGCCGGTGCTTGCGGTGGCCTCGTCGAGTTCGGCCTGCAGCAGGTCCTTGACCTTGTCCAGGCGGCTTCGGGAGATGCCGAACCCCTTGTCCCGGATCGCCTTCTCGACGTTGCGGCGCGAGATGCGGTCGGCCCGGCCGAGAGGAGCCGTACGACCGATGTCGATGGCCTGCTCCAGCGAAATGCTTGGCGGAGTACCTCCCGGCATACCTGCCTGGTGCGGAGTCTTTGCCAGGTGCTTCGCGACGGGCTGCGCCACGTCGCTGGCGCTCGTGGCGGTTGGCGGTGCCGTCTCGCGGCCCATGTCTCCCACAGCGGGTTTGTGGCCGTCATTGGCGCTGTGGCCGATGGTGTTGTGGCGGCCGGTGGCCGTGGGGCGTCGTGCGACGAGGAGGTAGAAGTGGACCGCTCCGGCCAGGGCGAGCGGAGCGATGGCGGAGATGACTCCGACGGTGATGTCGTCGAGGGCGAGGCTGGTGTGGCGGGTCTGCTGGTTGAGGCGGATGGCGTGCAGGACGTTGGCCCAGATGCTCGTGGCGGTGGCGACGCCGACCAGCGCCGAGACGTAGAGGCGGGCGGACAACGGTGCGGTCCGCAGGACGAGCAGGGCGCCTATCCCGATGGCGATGAACCCGTCGATGACGAGCGGGAAGGCGTACGTGAGCACCCGGTGGATGTGGCTGGCGGCGGCCATCTGACGCAGAGCGTCGTAGGACAGCGCGAAGGCCGCCATGGCTAGCAGCGCCACACCCGTGCGGATCGCGGCGGCCAGGGGCACCGGGGCAGCGGACGGCGCTGCGGCGAAGGCAGGGGAAGGCAAGAGAGAGTGCTCCAGGGTACGGAGGTGCGGCTGACGTGGCCCGGTGGGGGGAGAGAGACCCGTCGCAACTCGTTGCGTGCCTGGTCAGGGCAGGTACGGGTGGGGCGGTGATGTCGAGTCGACTCGTCACCGCCCCTCGACTCGTCACCGCGCTGACCTGCGCGGGGACGAGTCGCGACGGATCGTGCCGGGTCAGGCCCGGGCCGTGGCTTCCGGCGCGGGTTCGGGGCAGTAGCGTGCCCAGGAGTCGGCGAACTGCTGGCGAGTGAAGCCCTTGGCCTGGACGTTGCCGTGGAAGCGGTGATTCGCCGAACCGATGCCGTACTTCTGGAGCAGGATCTGCAGGCCCCGGGCGGTCAGGCCGTTGGCGGTGTACTCCGGCCACGGGGTCTCGTCATCCTGGTTGAGGATGTCGAGAAGACGGCTGGTGCGGAGCATCGACGGGTCGCCCTCGGTGGCGAAGGCGCGCCGGATGTCAGCCAGGAGGCGGATGCCCAGACTGCTGCGGTCCTGATCCTGCTCCGCCTCGTACTTGGCCATGACCCGGCAGGCGGTACGCGCGAGGTGGGGCCATGGCCCGCCGGCGAGGTCCGCGACGGAGACCAGCGGCTGCCAGGTGTCGGCCGCGCGGTCCTCGACCGGCAAGGCTGGGGTCAGCTCCATCGCGTCGGCGTGCAGCGGTGCCAGCCAGGCGGCCAACCGGTCGCGCAGGGTGTGAAGGGGTGGGGTGTCGCGGTAGGTGCGGAACTCCGCCACCTTCTCGCCCGGCCTGCGGCGGCGCATCCGGATGACGATCGACCGGTCCATGATCGTGTCCGGCAGATCGCCGATGCCCGCGAGGGCCGCCATGGCGAAGGTCGGGAACTTCGACACCTCGTGGTTGGGACCAGAAACTCGAAGGGTGGGGCGGTTGCGCTGGTGCCCGGCGTTGAGCAGGCCGCGCATCTCTTCGTTCTTCTCCGCGACCTTCGCAGAGCCGAAGAGGGTGTCGGCCTCGTCGACCAGCAGGGTGGGCGGGGTTTCGGTGATCGACCGGAACACCGCGGCGGCCGAGGCGTTGACCGTGATCAGCGGATCGTGGACGCTCTCGGTGATCACGTCCAGCAGCCGCGACTTGCCGCACCGCTTCGCCGGTCCGACGACGGCCAGCCGCGGAGCGTGCTGCCATGCGGTCTGCAGATGGGTTGCCGCCACCCACAGGGTTACCGCCGTGAAGGCTTCCTCACCAGGCAGCACTACGTACCGGCGAAGTTGCTCCCGCAGCTCCGTCAGCACCCGCTCACCTTCGGAGGCCGAGGAACTGTCGGGTCCGTCCACGGACGGCTCGGGCTCGGACGGCTGTCCGGGTATGGCGACCGGCGGCCAGGACGGCTTGCCGGGGGTGGAATAGGGCTCGGTTGCTTCGTGTTCCACGGGGGCAGCTCCTCGTCTGGCGGTGGCGGGCTTGCGCGCCCTTGCCGCCGGGTTGGTTCTTTGCGGGCCGTTGGGGGTTGCTGGGGCCTCCGGCGTTGCGCCGCCGGGGGCCCATTCCCGTCTCGCGGGCGCAAGGTCATCGCGAGGGAACACGGACGGTACGTCCATGCCCGCCAAGAGTCCAGCGATTCTGTGTCAGTTCAACGCAGAATGGACTGCTACGCTGCCGCCCTTTCACGCCGCCAGCCCGAGCAGATCCAGCAGATCCGCAGTCACGACGCGGTAGGCGCTGCCGAGCCGCAGGACCTTGCACGGGTAAGCCCCCCGCTTCGCCAGCTCATAGCCCTTGCTCCGACCAAGCCCCAGGGCGCGGTTGCTTGTCTCCAGGTCAATAGCCACCGGAAGGGCCAACAGATCCTCCCGGCTCATCCCCTTCGCTCGTCCGGCTGTGGCGTTTTCACGCATGCGGCATCCCTTTCGGTACAGCCCTCGGCGAACGTGACCGTCACGTCCGGCTCCAGGCACCTACCAACCAGCATCCTCAAGCTAATGTGTCTGCATGACACAACTCGGTATGGATGATGAAGAGGACGACTTCCCCGAGTGGGTGGACCGGGTCAAGGCAAACGTGGCCGGCGAAGTCCGCCGGAGACGGAAGGAGATGGGGTGGAGCGCACAGGACCTGGCCGACCAGTGCGAGCAGCTCGGGCACCCCATCCCGCGCAACGTGATCGCCAACATGGAGTCCGGCCGCCGGGCAAGCCTTCCGCTGGTGGACGTCATGGTCCTGGCCGCCGCCCTGGAGACGTACCCGGCCTGCCTGATCTTCCCGGTCGGCTACGTCGACCAGACCCAGGAACTTCCCTTCCAGAGTCTCGTCCCCACCTGGGACGCCCTACGGCGCTTCACCGGCGAACAAGAAGTGCCCGGACACGACCTGGGCCTAGTCCCTTTCTTCGAAGCCCACGCCAGCCTCGTAAGCACCGCCCTGGCCGCGCTCGAAGAAGAGGAGCAGGCACGGTTCGCGGCGAAGGCGGCAACCGGCCGCGCCCAGCAGGAAGAAGCCGAGCGCAAGCGGAGCGAGTACGCCGACCAGGCCATCTCCGCCAAGTACAGGCTCCGCCACCTCCGCCGGGAGCTCCGCGAGGACGGAGCCACCCCACCCGACCTCCCACCCGCACTCCACGACGTCGACCCGCCCGAATGGGCCCCTGACACCGCCACGGAGGAACGCCTTTGAAGGGCTCCACTCACCGTCGCTGCTACTGCCGCGACCCCAAGACCGGCAAGCCGCTCGGCAAGAAATGCCCCAAGCTCACCAGCCGCAAGCACGGCTCCTACTCCATACGCCAGGAACTCCCACCCCGCGCCGACGGCACCCGCCGCTCCTTCAACCGCGCCGGCTACGAGACGCTGAAGGCCGCGCAGTCCGACCTGGACCACGTACGGGCTCTCATCTCCATCGCCGATTCCGACGACGAGCACGACCTGGCCCGCATCGCAGCCCTGCTCGAACAGGTCGCGGACGAGAAGGCTCCGCTGCCCGACATCGAGGACACCCGCAGGCGCTTCAGGGCGGGACTGGACCTGATCGGCCGACGTACCGTGGGCGAATGGCTCGACCAGTGGCTTCTTTCGAAGAAGTCACGCAAGACGACGCTCAACGGGTACGCCTCGCACATACGCGTGCACCTGAAGCCGCGCATCGGCCATGTCCGCCTCGACCGTCTCAACGTCGGCCACCTGGTGGAGATGTACGACGGCATAGCCGACGCCAACGAGGTGATCCAGGCGGAGAACCTCGAACGCCGCGAGCAGATCGCCAGGTGCAAGCCCAGCAAGGCCGGCCGCCCCATCGCAGCCGAGCGGGCGCGGCTCGCCGTCGAGCGGGAAAAACTCGCCGAGATGAAGCCGTTCCGGAAGATCACCGGCCCAGCGACGCAGCAGAGCATCCGGCGCACGCTGCGAGCGGCTCTGAACGCGGCGATCGCCCAGCAGCACATCACCTTCAACCCGGCCTCCCACGTCGAGCTGGAGTCCGGCAAGCGCCCGAAGCCCCTGCTCTGGACGACCCAGCGGGTGGAACGCTGGCGTGCCACCGGTGAGCTGCCGTCACTGGTGATGGTCTGGACGCCGGCGCAGTTCGGCACATTCCTGGACGCGGCCGAATCCGATCGGCTCTACGCTCTCTTCCACCTCGTCGGCACCCGTGGCCTTCGCAGGGGCGAGGCCGTTGGCCAGAGCTGGACCGATGTCGACCTGAGCGCCGGCCTCATCACCCCGGCCAAGGAAATCGTCGTCGACGGCTGGGACACCTACGAGTCCGCCCCCAAGACCGACGGCAGCGCCAGCACCATCGCGTTGGACAGCGTCAACGTCGCTCTTCTGCGGGAGCACCACAAAGCGATGCTGAGCGCCCGGGAGAAGTGGGGCGACGCCTGGAACGAGACCGGCAAGGTGTTCACCCGCGAAGACGGCTCCTGGCTGCACCCGGAGACGGTTTCCGAGACGTTCCGCCGCATCCTCGCCACCACCAACCTGCCGCCGATCACCCTGCGAGACCTGCGACACGTCGCGGCCACTCTCACTCACGGCGGGGGTGGCGATCTCCACACGATCAAGGAGACGCTGCGCCACTCCACGATCACGCTCACGTCGGACACATACACGAGCCTGCTGCCCGAGGTCGACAAGGCTGCTGCTGAAGCTGCTACCGCCTTGATTCCTCGTCGTGCCAGCCAACAGAGGGCGCGATAGACCAGGGACCGTGTTCGGAGTGACGCACCACGAAAACTAGAGACAGGGGAAAGTCCCGCAGCTAGACCATCACCGTGATCCTGCCAAGGCTTCGCACATTCTCCAGCATGGCGTGAAGTAGGAACGGCGGATTGGTAGCGACGGTGCGCGTCGCCTCCAGGTAGGTCGCCGCGTTCTTACCATCGGCGCACTCGCCTAAGCTGACCAGCTCCCTTCTGCGTCGGTCCCAAGCTGGCCAGTGCTGCCCAAGGTAACTTTCCAGGTTGTCCTCGAAAACTGTGTACCTGGCTGTGGTCTCGTCCGGCGGCTGGGCGGCGGGCGTGGTACCGAGGTATCGCAGCAGATCCGCGTTCTTCTGCCGCGTCCGCCGCGCCTCGCGCTCGTACTCCAGGTCTTTCGCCCGCCGCTGCTGCTCCGGGATCAGGTGTTCCGTCGACTGCCGCTTGCGCTCCTCCCCACGCGCATCCCCGTCAAACACCACATGGCAGGGAACCCCCAGCGTCCTGAACAACACGTCGGAAATCATCAGGTTGTCCTTACCGTTCACCTCAATGACGCTGATGCCTTCTGCTCCGAGGTTGATCCCGGCGCGCTCAGCGCAACCCACGATCACGCCCTCGTCGCCCCTGCCCTCTACCAACACCACCGCGTGGGCAAAGAACCCCTCCGCGAACACGCCAGCCAACCTGCCAATCGTCCGGCTCTTGACCGTTTTCGCATCGATCAGGCCGTCGAGGGCTCGGCAAAGGTCATCCTGGGATGCTTGACGTACCTCGGTGACGGGATGCGCCTCGCCGATGACTCGGCACAAACGGCGGATCTGGTGGTAGCCCGCGGGGTCGAGGAAGACAGGGCTGTGAGTGGCATACATGACCTGAGTGCGCCCCGCAGGAGAAGTGGCCACCAGCTCGCGCAGCACCTTCGCGAAGGTTCGAGCCTGCGGCGGATGCTGGAAGAGCTCGGGCTCCTCGATTGCCAAGCACAACGTCCGTGTGTCGCCTTCAGGGCGCCGACGATCAGCCAGGTACTTCAGTGCGGCGATGATCAAAGCTCGCTGGAAACCATGCCCCTGCCGGTGGACTGTGGTCTCTGCTGCGCCGTCGCGGATGCTCACCTGGAAAGTGGTTCGGGCTGGCTTCGGTGCATGGACGGTGGGAGTCACCACTACCTGACGCCCCGTGGTGAACTTCGCAACCTCCGAGGACAGCGCGGCCGAGATGTCATCCAGCACTGGGCCGTACACCTTCGTGTGTACCTCCTGCCGGGCTAGATGGGCGCTCTCCTCGATCTCGCCAAGCCGCTCGTTCGCCTCCGTCCGGTCCACAGCGTGGTCCAGGATTCGACCGAGCGCCGTGGTCTTCTGATCGTCCGCCTCCTCGTAGGCCCGAAGGTCTGCCGAGACGAAAACGAAGTCGATCAGCTGACCCAGTCTGCTCTGCCCTGCGAAGCCGAAGAAGTGAGTGTCCTCGACCTCGGACTCGGTGAGCTGATCCCGGTGGGCTAGCTCCCAAGTCCGCATGGCCTCAAGCGCCTTGTCCTTACTCCCGGCCTTCGGCAAACCCAGGCTGATATCTCCCTCACGCAGCTCGTCGTACGCCTTGCGTAGGTCGGTCGCCTTCTCGAACCGCCGCACCTCCTCGAACGGGCGGTACGCGAGCGCCTTGCCCGTGATCTTGTCCTCGCCGTTCTGCCAGGTCCGCCAGACGCTCACACTCTCGGCCCCGTCGGGTGCGTATCGCCCGAGGACCTCCCGGTCGTGGACGGTTAGCCCGTCGAACTCCACCTCGACGACGATGCACCCGCCCTTTGCCGCCGAATGGACATCGTCGTCACTCAGCGAGAGCGACCTTTCGCCGTTGAAAAACCAATCAAGGGCGCGTAGCACGGTGGACTTACCGACGCCGGTCGGCCCGATAAAGGAGGTGATCTCCTCAAAGGAGACATCCACTTTGTGCAGACAGCAGAAGTTCTCGATGCGCGCGCGCTTGATCTTCACGATCGTCCTGAGCATGAGGTATGGATGGGGCAAGTGCCCGCCTAGGTGATGATCGTGACGCTAGCAGCCCACTCGTTACCCGATGAGAGGTTTTCCGGATTACAGCCCGCTGAAGGAGCCCAGGACGCGGTGGCGCAACTTGCAAGAGCAGTAGTCGGGTGAGCCGTACGGCTGCATCCCGTCGAGGAGCATGGTCGCCGGAACAACGACATGCTCGCAGCCGATCTCACTGCGCGGTGTGGGAGAAAATCCCTCACGCCCGTACATCGTCGTTCCGCCGCTCCCTAGGTCCCGCCGTAGCCCCTGCTGTCGGACCGTCCGCTCACGCATCGCTCACGCAAAAGGCCGGGAACGACGAAGCGCCCCGACCGGATGAAACCGATCGAGGCGCTAAGTAGCAGGTCAGAGGGGGTTCCCCCTGTGCTGCCGGCGGTAGGCCGTGTGGGACTCGAACCCACAACCAACGGATTAAAAGTCCGCTGCTCTGCCAATTGAGCTAACGGCCCTCGGCGAATCACCCCTGAGCATAGCCCGCCGGGGCCCGGCCGCCGATCGGGTATCGGCCACCGGGCCCCGTCGCGGTGAAATCCCGGGCCGTCAGAGGGATTCGTCCGGGGGGATCGTGCGCTTGTGATCCGGTTTGAGGAACCAGTGTCTCGCCGACGCCAGCCACCATGTCGCCGCGAAGCCCAGGACCACCAGCACCGCGACAGGCGCGTAGTTGAACGTCTCCCAGGTGACCGGCGAGAGCTGCGGCAGCATGAAGAGCACCGTGATGATCACGACCCAGGCCACCGCCACGATGCCGATCGGGCGGGACCAGCGGCCCAGATGCCAGGGGCCCGGGGTGAATTCGTCGCCCCGGAGCAGGCGGAGCAGCGTGGGGATGACGTAGGCGATGTAGAGCCCGATCACCGCGATCGAGGTCACCGCCGCGTACGCCGTGACGTTGATCAGGTACGGCAGGCCCAGGGCGAGGGCGCCGACGGCGGCGAGCCAGACCGCGGCGACGGGGGTGCGGGTGCGGGGGCTGACCGTGTGCCAGACGCGCGAGAAGGGCAGGGCCCCGTCCCGCGAGAAGGCGTAGATCATGCGGCTGTTGGCGGTCACGGACGCCATGCCGCAGAAGAGCTGGGCGCCGATCACGATCAGCAGCAGGAGCTTGCCGGTGGTGGCGCCGAGGGCGTCCAGGAGGATCTGGGCGGGCGGGGCGCCGGTCGGCGAGTCCAGCGCTCCGTCGTACGACTGGATGGCGAAGGTGAAGCCGAGGAGCAGGACGAAGCCCGCGATCCAGGAGGTCCAGATCGACTGGACGATGCCACGCGGGCCGGCCGTCGCGGCGTCATGGGTCTCCTCCGTCATATGGGCGGAGGCGTCGTAGCCCGTGAAGGTGTACTGCGCCATCAGCAGACCGATCATCACGACGTAGAAGCCGCTGCCCCAGCCGGTGTTGTTCACGAACTCGGTGAAGACGAACGACGCCGACCGGTGCGAGTCCGGCACGAAGGTCAGGGCGCCGACGATGACGGCGACGCCGACGACGTGCCACCAGACGCTCACGCTGTTCAGGATCGCGACGATCCGCACCCCGAAGGTGTTGAGCAGGCCGTGCAGCAGCAGGATCGCGGCGAAGAGCAGGATCGTACGGGTGGGGGTGACCCCGAAGCCGAACTGGAGGTTCAGATACGCGCCCAGGAACGACGCCGCCCCGAAGTCGATCCCGGCGGTGACGGCGACCTGGCCGAGTACGTTGAACCAGCCCGTGAACCAGCCCAGGCCGCGGCCGAGCGCGGCGGGGCCAGCCGGTGGGCCCAGAAGTAGAGGCCGGCGGAGGTCGGGTACGCCGAACAGATCTCGGCCATCGCCAGGCCGACGAACAGCGTCATCAGGCCGACGCCGACCCAGCCCCAGGTGATGACGGCGGGGCCGCCGGTGTTCATGCCGAAGAGGTAGAGCGTGAGGCAGCCGGAGAGCACCGAGATGATCGTGAACGAGACGGCGTAGTTGGAGAATGCGGACATGCGCCGGGCCAGCGTCTGCGTGTACCCGAGCTGCGCGAGGCACTCCTCGTCGGAGACGCCCGGTGGTGGTTGGTCCTCGCCCGTGTCGGTTGTCATGCACCCAGCAATTCCCCCGTGCCGGAGCACACATGCGGTCGCCGGGGTCACGACTGGGAAAACCTGCCACGGCAGCGATGGAGGGCGCGACCCGCAGGCCGCGCCCTCCATGGGCCTCAGCGGTACTCGGCAGCGCTCGGGTGATCTCCGTGCGCTTCTTCCGGCGTGTGTCGGCCGGCTCCCCCGACCGTCAGAAGATCCCCTTGTAGCCCTGCCAGCCGGTGGCGATCCTCGTACGCGAGCCGAACGACCCCTTGCCGTTGCCGTTGTTGCGGAAGAGGTTGCCCGAGCTGTCCCGCTCGACGAGGTCGGCCTTCCCGTCGCCGGTGATGTCGCCCACCCCGACGATGGTGTTGTACGAGGTGCCCCAGGCGGCGAAGACCTTCACGCGCTCCTTCAGCTTTCCGCCCGCGGTGCCGTCGTAGCGGTAGAGGGTGCCGTCCTTGTGGTGGGCCAGCACATCGCCGTACCCGTCGCCGTTGAGGTCTCCGGCACCGACGACCTTCGAGTAGCCGGTCCAGGACGAGCTGATCCTCACCCCGGCCTTCAGCTTGCCGTGGCCGTCGTTGGCGAAGAGGTACACATCGCTGGTCGACGCCTTGCGCGCGAGCAGGTCGGGGCGCCCGTCACCGGTCAGATCACCGGGCCCGGTCAGGACGTTGTACGCGTTCCAGCCCGTGCCCAACGAGGTGTGGCTGCTGTTCGGCGTGTACGGGGCGCCGCACTTCCCGGCGTACCGGCGCAGCTCCCCGCCCGGCATCCGTACGAGCATCTCGGCGCACCGGTCGCCGCCCATGTCCCCGAACGGGACCGCCACCGTGCCCTTGGGCCAGCCGGCGCCGGAGCGCTTCCGGTCGAGCTTCCCCTTGCCCTCGGTGTAGTGGAGGGTCAGTTCGCCGACGGAGTTGAGCGTGACCAGCTCGCCGAAGTCGCTGCCGCCCTGGTCGTGGTGGCCCTGGAGGCCGCCGGAGACCGCGATCTTCCCGCTCGTCGTGTACGTGCCGCCGCCCTCGGCGGCCCTGGCGGTCAGCGTCCAGGTGTGGATCTCGTTCAACGGGTAGCCGCCCGCGTCGGTCCTGCCGTCCCAGGCGACGTCGATCTCGGCGCCCGGCCCCCCGGACAGGGTGCGGACCGTACGTCCATGCGCGTCCTTCACGACGAAGGTCCAGGTCGCGGGCCTGTTCAGCTGCCAGGTGCTCTCCCAGTTCTGGCCGCCGCTGGTGTCCTTGAGATCGATGTACCCGGAGTTGAGATCCGACTCGATCTTCGCCAGGGGCTGCGCGGGCACCCCGCTCGGCACGATCCGGATCGCCTGGTCCGGGCCGACGTACGCGATGTCGCCGCCGAACTTGTCCACGGCCCAGGTCAGCCGGCGCTGGTCGGCGGTGTTGCCCGCGGGCAGGTCCGCGATCTCCCGGGGCGCCGCGGCCTTCCCGGTGTGGAAGTCGGTGAGCACCAGCTTCCCGGCAGTGCGGTCGTGCCGGACGAGATAGCCGTCGCCGACGAGCGCGGCGCCGGACGGCACGGTGACGCTCTTCTTCGCCGTACGGTCGTACACCCCGGCGACGCCGCTCGTGCCGCAGTTCCAGTAGATCCAGCGGCCGACGGTCTGAAGTTCCTTGATCACGCACGGGGCACCGGTGGCGGCGGTGGCGACGACCTTCTTCTGTTCGAGGTCGGTCGCGGTGACAACTCCGGCGGTGGAACTCGCCGTCCACAGCGCCGATCCCCACACCGAGGCGGCGGTGATGGACCGGGTCATCCGCGCATCCGTCCTGCGGTACTCGTCGACGGCGTCGACGTACTGCTTGCCGGTCGATGCCGCGTTGTAGACGAAATAGCGTCCGGTCGCGTCCACGAACCGACCACCGGTCACAGCGGGTTCGTCGGAGCTGTGGAAACTACTCGCCGTCAGCCAGATCTGGGCACGTTCCTGGCCGTTGTCGACGAAGAAACGGCCCACATGGCCGTTGCCGGTGGCGCGCAGCGGTACGCAGGAACCGGCGTCGCACGGCACACGCTTGACATGCGCACCGGTCGCGTAGGTGTCGGCGTATCCCATCGAGGTGGGAGCGCCCACCGTCACCCCGTCCGCAGCGACCTGACGGGCGAACACGAACTGCGGGCCGCTCGGGGCGACTTCCACCGTGTTCAGCGTTCCGCCGGCGAAGTCGATGCCCCAGACCCCGCCGGTCTGCACCGGGGTCGGCGTATCCGCCGCGACGGCGATCGGCATCGTGCCGAGACCGGCCGCGACCACGGTGAGAGCGGCCAGGGCGGCGATACGGCGCCGGGCGCCACGACCGCGTGGAGAAGCAGAGCGAGCCAAAAGGGTCCTCCCCGAAATGCCTGAAAGGCATGAAGGCACAGGTGATCAACGGCAGTCCGCCGCAAAGAAATCACGCAAAGCACGCAAAGCCCCCGGTCGCGCCCCTGTACAAGTGGCCGGATGTTAGCAGCGGTCACTCATGTGAGGGAAGTGAAAAGAAAAGCGGGCCCGCTCGTGAAGAGCGGGCCCGCTTCGCAGACCTTTCAGCAGACCTTCAGCAGGTCCTCACCGCGTTCAGCCGTTGCGCTTCCAGCGCGGCTTGTCGTCGCGGCGGCCGAAGGTGCCGGTGCCGGTACCCGTGCCGGTGCCACCGCGGTGGTCGTCGCGACGGCCGGTCGGGCGGTCGCCGCCGCCGCCGGAGCGGAAGCCGCCCGAGGGACGGTCGTCACGACGGTCGCGGTTGAACGGACGGTCGCTGCCGCCGGAGCGGAAGCCACCGGAGGGGCGGTCGTCACGACGGTCGCGGTTGAACGACGGACGGTCGTTGTCACGACGCTCGAACGAACGGCCACCACGGTCGTCCCGACGGTCGCCACCACCGGAACGGAAACCACCGGACGGACGGTCGTTGCTGCTGCGGAAGGACGGACGGTCGTTGCTTCCGCGGTAGCCGGACCCGCCGGAGGGACGGCCACTGCGCTCGCCGACACGGTCGTTGCTCCCGCGGTATCCACCACGGTCGTCACGGCGGTCACCACCGCGGTCGTCACGGCGACCGTAGCTGCCCCGGTCGTCGCGACGGTCGTCACGCGCGGCCGGCTGCTCGGGGACGGACGCGGCTGCGACGAGCGCGGCCTCGGCCTCGGCAGCGACCTCGGCGACCGCCGCCTCCGGGTCGTCGCCCCGCTCGCGCGCGGCACGGGCGACGAGGCGGTCGGCCTCCTCGCGCAGCTCACCGGCGCGGCGCTGGACGCGCTCCAGCTGCTTGGTCAGGTCGGCGGCCTCGCGCTCGGCCTGCTTGGCGGCGTTGTTCGCGGAGTCGGCCTGGACCTCGGTGAGCGAGCGGGCACCGGTGATCTCGGCGACCTCCGGCTCGAAGACGCCCGCGCCCTGCACGATGTGGCGCGAGGCGTCGACGCCCGCGTCCTCCATCAGGCGGAAGATCTGACGGCGCTGGTGCGGCAGCGCCAGCGAGACGACGACACCGGACTTGCCGGCACGGGCAGTACGGCCCGAGCGGTGCAGGTAGTCCTTGTGGTCACCGGCCGGGTCCACGTTCAGGACCAGGTCGATGCCGTCGACGTGAATACCGCGGGCGGCGACGTCGGTCGCGACCAGCGCGTTGACGTAACCCTTCTTGAAGTCCTCAAGAACGCGGGTACGGGCGCCCTGGGTCATGCCGCCGTGCAGCGCGTCCGCCTTGACGCCCGCCTCGACGAGCTGCTCGGCGATGCGGTCGGCGCCCAGCTGGGTGCGGACGAAGATGATCGTGCGGCCCTTGCGGGCGGCGATGGCGGAGGTGACCGGCGCCTTGTCCTTCGGCTTCACGACGAGGACGTGGTGCGACATGGTCGAGACGTTGCCCTGGGCGGAGTCGACCTCGTGGGTGACCGGGTTGCTCAGGTAGCGCTTGACCAGGGTGCCGATCTCGTTCTCCATGGTGGCGGAGAAGAGCATGCGCTGGCCGCCACCGGGGATCTGGTCGAGCAGCTCGGTGACCTCGGGCAGGAAGCCCAGGTCGGACATCTGGTCGGCCTCGTCGAGGACGGCGACCTGGACGTTCTCCAGGGAGCAGGCGCCCCGGTTGATGATGTCGCGCAGCCGGCCCGGGGTGGCGACGAGGATGTCGACACCGCGCTCCAGCGCGTAGATCTGGTTGCCCATCGACGTACCGCCGCAGACGACCTTCATCTTCAGGCCGAGCACGTCGCCGTAGGGCTGCAGCGCGTCCGCGACCTGCATCGCGAGCTCACGGGTCGGGGTGAGGATGATCGCGCGGGGCTTCTTCTTCTCCGTGTGCCCACCGGCCAGCGAGGCCAGGGTCGGCAGACCGAAGGAGAGGGTCTTGCCGGAGCCGGTACGGCCGCGGCCCAGGATGTCCTTGCCGGCCAGGGCGTCCGGGATGGTCGCGGCCTGGATCGGGAAGGGCGCCGTCACACCGTTCTGCGCGAGCTTGCGGACGATGCCCTCGGGCAGGCCCAGGTCGGCGAAGGTGACGGTCGGCTCGGCGTCCGCATCGGCGTCGGCGGAGTCGGTGTCGGCCTGCTCGGCCAGGGGGGCGTCGGCCTCGATGGAGTCGGCGGACTCGGCGACGACGGCCTCGGCGGCCTCGACGAGCTCGTCGTTCTCGATGTTCTCGGGCATGACGGTGTGGTCAGAACTGGAAATTGACATGCGAAATGCGAAACCTTCCGGAGTCTCGGCACGCGCCCGTAACTCCGTGATTCGCAATTTCGACCGCCTCAATGCGGTCCAGCCACGGCAAGGGAGAGTACGCGCCACACGGCGCGCTTCTGTTTCGGCGCCGGGCAATGGGATCAAACGATCTACTACCATACGCACTCCCCCCCACTTCGCGCAAACCGGCCTTTCCCCGCCCCCCGCTACACCGGCCCCACCTGCGGCGATACCTCGGGCGTCCGCAGCGGCGCCGACTCCGCCGACGCACCCATCGCCTCGCTGCGCAGCTGTGCCGCCGGCGAGGCGGACGGCGGCGGCGAGGGTTCGGACGGCTCCGGCTCGGGGGAGCTCGGCGGCTCGGGGGTCGCGGGCCCGGAGGGCACCGGGGATGCGGACTGATGCGGCACCCCGGGCCCCGGCGGCGAGGCCGAGGGCGCCGGCGGCACAGTGCCCCGGGGCGGCTCCGCGCCGCCCGCCTCCGTATCCGGGCGCACGCCACCGGGAGCGGTCGAGAGCCCGGCGGAGCGGCCCGGCTCGGGTGATTCGACGGCCTCCCGTTCGGAGTGCGCCTCGGCCCGGCCGCCTCCGGTACGGACCCGGCCGGTGCCCGCCACCGTGCCGCCGTCCGGCCGGGCGGCGCTCCCCCCGTGCTCGGGCGACGGCGACGGCGACGGCGACGGCGACGGTGCCGGTTTCCCTCCGCCGTCGCCGATGCTCATGCAGCCGGTGGACGTGGCGACCGTCGCAGCGATGACGGCCGCCCATCGGACGGGGACGGACAACTGGCGCACGGGAGGCACCTCCGGGGTACGAGGAAGGAGCGGAGCGGTACGGGAACGAGTGGGGGCGCCGTGCCCAACTCCCGTCGCCCCGCCGGGGACACGCCCCGGACCCGGCCCGCACACCACCTGCACGCCTTCCGCGCCCGGCCCGCACGCCGCTGGGCACACCCCGCAGACGCCCGGGGCGCACTCATCCGTAGCCGAGCGCGTGCAGCCTCGCGTCGTCGATGCCGAAGTGGTGGGCGATCTCGTGGACGACCGTGATCTCGGTCTCGGCGACGACGTCCTCGCGGGACTCGCACATCCGGAGGGTCGGCCCGCGGTAGATGGTGATCCGGTCCGGCAGCACCCCCGCGTACCACTCGCCGCGATCGGTCAGCGGCGTGCCCTCGTACAGCCCGAGCAGCTCCGGATCACCCGGGTCGGGCTCGTCCTCGACGAACACCGCGACGTTGTCCATCAGCCGCGTCAGCTCCGGCGGGATCCGGTCCAGCGCCTCGGCGACCAGTCCCTCGAACTCTTCGCGCGTCATCTCCAGCACCCCGCCATTGTCCCGTACTACCGGTCGCGGCGCCCCGGTCCGGACCGGGGGACGACCGCCGTCTGCCGACGGGTCGAGCCCTGCGCCTATTCGGTTTGGCTGACGCCGAAACGCCGTAGTACAGTCTGCGACGTGCCCAAGGGCGCCGGTCAGGGCTTGACCGTTCTGAAACCTCAAGAGGTTGAAGGAGAAGCGGAACCTCCCGAGGGAAAGCGGAGCCACATGCTTCTGACGTCCTCGGACATCAGACACGGAAGCAGCAGTGCCAGTAGTTACGCCCTCATCGTCTAGTGGCCCAGGACGCCGCCCTTTCAAGGCGGTAGCACGGGTTCGAATCCCGTTGGGGGCACGCACAACCTGTGCGACACTTAGTCGCACAAAGCTTGGTCCTGTGGAGCAGTTTGGAGTGCTCGCCACCCTGTCAAGGTGGAGGCCGCGGGTTCAAATCCCGTCAGGACCGCTGCAGCCCTTATGAGCTGCGTGGCTGGGTAGCTCAGTTGGTACGAGCGATCGCCTGAAAAGCGATAGGTCGCCGGTTCGATCCCGGCCCCAGCCACCACCCGAAGGCCCCGTCCACCGGACGGGGCCTTCGCCGTGTCAGACCTCTTCCCGGTCCGCCGAGTTCACGCCGCCCCGGCCGCGCCACGCCCGTACCGCCAGAACCAGCAGTACCACCGCGACCACGGCCACCAGCGCCATGGCGTCCGGCACGTGCTCGCCGATGCGCTGGGCCCACTGCTCCACGGCGAACGAATCGTCCACGTCCAGCAGTCCGGGCAGCGCCGTCGTCCCGTCGTACACGAGGAACAGTGCGCCGAGCCCGATGAAGAAGAGCCCGGACAGCAGGGTCGTGGTGTGCAGCTCGAAGCGGCCCAGCCGGAAGGCCCGGCCGCGCAGCCAGGCCCGGCGGCCCAGGTCGAAGCGTTCCCAGAGCAGCGCGAGCAGGAAGAGCGGGACCGCCATGCCCAGGGCGTAGACGGCGAGCAGCAGTCCACCGTAGACCGGGCTGCCGCTGACCGCCGCCACGGTGAGGACGCTGCCGAGGATCGGGCCCGCGCAGAAGCCGGCCAGTCCGTAGACGGCGCCCAGTGCGTAGACCGATACGGCGGTGGTCGGGCGGATCCGGCCGCTGAGGGCGGCGATCCGGCGCGAGGCGAAGCCCAGACCGACGATCTGGGCGATGCCGAGCACGATGATCAGCCAGCCCGCGCCGAGGACGAGCGCGTCGCGGTGGCGGTAGAAGATCCGTCCGGCGTACGAGCCCGCGGCGCCGAGCGGGACCAGCGTGGTGGCCAGTCCGGCATAGAAGATGCCGGTGCGGGCCAGGAGGCGCGAGGCGGAGTCGATGGAGTAGGCGAAGAAGGCGGGCAGCAGCAGCGCGCTGCACGGGCTGACCAGGGCGAGCAGCCCGCCCAGGAAGGCCGCGAAGTAGCCGATGTCAGCGGTCATTTCGCGTCGTCCCCAGCACCCTCGGCGTTCTTGCCGCCCTTGCCGTTCTCGGAGTCCTTGCCGCTCTTGGCGTCCTCGGTGGCGCGGGCCTTCTCGGCCGCCGCCTCGATGGCCGAGGTGAAGGTCTCCATGGGCTGGGCTCCGGCGATCGGGCGGCCGTTGATCAGGAACGACGGAGTGGAGGTCGCGCCGATTCCGTACCCCTGTTCCTGGTCCTTGCCCACGGCGGCGGAGGCGGCGGAGCTGTCCGCGTCGCGGGCGAAGCGGTCGAGGTCCGCGACCCCGGCCTGCCGGGCGAGGGCCGTCAGCCGGTCCTTGCCGAACCCCTTCTCCTTGGCCCCCTCGGCGTACGCGGCGGCGTGGAACTGCCAGAAGCGGTCCTGCTGCCCGGCGGCCCATGCGGCGCGGGCGGCGGCCTCGGACTCGGCGCCGAAGATCGGGAAGTTGCGCCACTCGATGCGCAGGGTGCCGTTGTCGACGTACTTCTTGACCAGGGCGGGTTCGGTGTCGCGGGCGAACTTGCCGCAGTAGCCGCACTTGAAGTCGGCGTACTCGATCAGGACCACAGGTGCGTCGGCGCGGCCCTGAGCGAGCTTGTCGCCGGCGTCGCGGCGGGCGAGCTTCGCCAGCTCCGGATAGACGCCGGCGTCCGGGTCGGCGGTGACATCGGCGACCGAGGAGGAGCCGGAGCCCGAGTGGTCGGGGACGGTGGCCCGGTAGGAGACGAAGCCGAGCAGCGCGGCGGCGAGGACGACTCCGGCGCCGTAGACCAACGGCTTCCTGTTCCTGGGCGAGGGCTTGCGTGCGGACGTGGACTTGGGCATGCGGGACTCCGTGCTGGTGATGCGGAAGGGAAGGGGGCGGCCGGGTGGGACGGCCGGCTACACCCTCAGCACGGAGAGCTCGACGGGAGTGGGCGCGGCGGGCGCGGGGGCGCGCAGTTTCAGCCGCACGGGTGGGTGGACCGGGCCCTGACCGGTGGCGGCGGGCAGGCCCCACTCGGCGAGGCCGGGCGCCTGGTCGTACGCGGCACGGGCCCGGCCCGGGAGCGCGGGTTCGCCGTCGTGCTTCCTGGTCTTGCGGCAGCCCGGCGCCGGGTGCCGGTCGGCGGGCGCTGCCGCCGCCGGGCCGGCGTCGGCCGGAGCGTCCGCGCCCGTCGCGGCGGCCACGACGGCGGTGGCGGGTGCGCCGCCGCCGGGGACGGCCGTCGCCGGTCCGCAGAACAGCCCCAGTACGACCGCGAGCACCGCCGTCAGGCAGCACCACTGTGTACGGGACACGGCGACCGGCCTTTCCGGACAGGGGCAACGGGTGGTCAGCTGCCCGAAATGGTACGTGCTGTGATCCCGCGCATCCGCGCGGTGCCCATGTGGTGACCCGGACCGCACGAAATGTGTTCGCCGTTCGTCGGGCCCGGGTGAGATCCTGGGCTCCGTATGTCTACTTCCTTCGCTGATCTCCAGAACCGGCTCGGACAGATCTCGCTCCGCGACGCGCACCGGCTCGGCCGCCGTCTCGAAGGGGCGCGCCGCATCCGTAAGCCCGAGGCCCGGCAGTCCGTGCTGGACGAGATCGCCGCCGAGGCCGGCAAGGCAGCCGAGCGGCTCTCGCTGCGTGCCGCGCGGATGCCTGCCCTGTCGTACCCGGAACAGCTCCCGGTCAGTCAGAAGAAGGACGAGATCCTTGAGGCGATACGCGACCACCAGGTCGTGATCGTCGCCGGGGAGACCGGCTCCGGCAAGACCACGCAGATCCCGAAGATCTGCATGGAGCTGGGGCGCGGTGTCCGGGGCATGATCGGGCACACCCAGCCGCGCCGGATCGCGGCCCGTACGGTCGCCGAGCGCGTCGCGGACGAGCTGAAGACGCCGCTGGGCGAGGCGGTCGGCTGGAAGGTCCGCTTCACCGACCAGGTGAACCCCGACGCCACGTTCGTGAAGCTGATGACGGACGGCATCCTGCTCGCCGAGATCCAGACGGACCGCGAGCTGCGCGCCTACGACACGATCATCATCGACGAGGCCCACGAGCGGTCGCTGAACATCGACTTCCTGCTCGGCTATCTGGCCAGGCTGCTGCCCAAGCGCCCGGACCTGAAGGTCGTCATCACCTCCGCGACGATCGACCCCGAGCGGTTCGCGCGCCACTTCGGCGAGGCGCCGATCGTCGAGGTCAGCGGGCGTACGTACCCGGTCGAGGTGCGCTACCGCCCGCTGCTCGAAGAGGAGGGGGACGACTCCGACCGCGACCAGATCACCGCGATCTGCGACGCCGTGGACGAGCTCCAGACCGAGGGTCCGGGCGACATCCTGGTCTTCCTCTCCGGCGAGCGGGAGATCCGTGACACGGCGGACGCGCTGAACAAGCGCAACCTCCGCCACACCGAGGTGCTCCCTCTCTACGCCCGGCTCTCGCACGCCGAGCAGCACCGCGTCTTCCAGCGCCACACGGGTCGCAGGATCGTCCTGGCGACCAACGTCGCCGAGACCTCGCTGACCGTCCCCGGCATCAAGTACGTGATCGACCCGGGCAACGCCCGGATCTCCCGCTACAGCCACCGCACCAAGGTCCAGCGGCTGCCGATCGAGCGGATCTCGCAGGCCAGCGCCAACCAGCGCAAGGGCCGCTGCGGCCGTACCTCGGACGGCATCTGCATCCGGCTGTACTCCGAGGACGACTTCCTGACCCGTCCGGAGTTCACCGACCCGGAGATCCTCCGTACCAACCTGGCCTCCGTCATCCTCCAGATGACCGCGGCCGGCCTGGGTGACATCGAGAAGTTCCCCTTCATCGACCCGCCGGACCACCGCAACATCCGCGACGGCGTCCAGCTCCTCCAGGAGCTCGGCGCACTGGACGCGGAGGAGAAGGATCCGAAGAAGCGGCTCACCCCGCTCGGCCGGAAGCTCTCGCAGCTGCCCGTCGACCCGCGCCTGGCCCGCATGGTCATCGAGGCCGACCGCAACGGCTGTGTCCGCGAGGTCATGGTCATCGCGGCGGCGCTCTCCATCCAGGACCCGCGCGAGCGGCCCTCGGAGAAGCAGACCCAGGCCGATCAGCAGCACGCCCGCTTCAAGGACGAGACGTCCGACTTCCTGGCGTTCCTGAACCTGTGGCGGTACATCCGCGAGCAGCAGAAGGAGCGCGGCTCGTCCAGCTTCCGCCGGATGTGCAAGCAGGAGTATCTGAACTTCCTGCGCATCCGCGAATGGCAGGACATCTACGCGCAGCTGCGTACGGTCGCCAAGCAGATGGGTATGCAGCTGGAGGAGCCCTCGACGGACCTGGCTGCGCCGGAGCAGGCGGTGCACACCTCGCTGCTGGCCGGGCTGCTCTCGCACATCGGGCTGAAGGACACCGAGAAGAACGAGTACCTGGGCGCGCGCAGCGCCAAGTTCGCGATCTTCCCGGGATCGGCGCTCTTCAAGAAGCAGCCGCGGTTCGTGATGTCGGCCGAGCTGGTCGAGACGTCCCGGCTGTGGGCGCGGGTCAACGCCAAGGTCGAGCCGGAGTGGATCGAGCCGCTGGCCCAGCATCTGCTCAAGCGCACCTACAGCGAGCCGCACTGGGAGAAGGACCAGGCGGCGGTGATGGCGTACGAGCGGGTCACGCTCTACGGGGTACCGATCGTCGCCCAGCGCAAGATCAATTTCGGCCGCATCGACGCCGAGACCTCCCGCGATCTGTTCATCCGCAATGCCCTGGTCGAAGGCGACTGGCGGACCCACCACCAGTTCTTCCACGACAACCGAAAACTGCTCGGCGAGGTCGAGGAGCTGGAGCACCGCGCCCGGCGCCGCGACATCCTCGTGGACGACGAGACGCTCTTCGACTTCTACGACCAGCGGATCCCCGAGCACGTGGTCTCCGGGGCGCACTTCGACTCCTGGTGGAAGCACAAGCGCCGGGACGAGCCGGACGCGCTGGACTTCGAGCGCTCGATGCTCATCAACGAGAAGGCCGGGGCCGTCACCAAGGACGACTACCCGGACTCCTGGCGCCAGGGGAAGCTCAAGTTCAACGTCACGTACCAGTTCGAGCCGGGTGCGGACGCCGACGGCGTGACCGTCCACATCCCGCTCCAGGTGCTCAACCAGGTCACCTCCGAGGGCTTCGACTGGCAGATCCCGGGCCTGCGGGAGGAAGTGGTCACCGAGCTGATCCGCTCGCTGCCCAAGCCGATCCGCCGGCACTACGTCCCCGCGCCGAACTACGCGGACAAGTTCCTCGACCGGGCCGTACCGCTGCAGGAACCGCTGCCGGTCACGCTGGCCCGGGAGCTCCAGCGGATGGTCGGCGTCCCGGTCACGGCCGACGACTTCGACCTGGGCCGTATCCCGGACCACCTGAAGATCACGTTCCGGATCGTCGACGAGCGGCGCCGCAAGGTGGCCGAGGACAAGGATCTGGAGGCGCTCAAGCTCCAGCTGCGCCCCAAGGCACGTCAGGCCCTCTCCAAGGCCGCCGCGGCCACCGCCGGGCCCTCGGGCGAGTCCATCGAGCGTTCGGGCCTCACGGGCTGGACGATCGGCACGCTGAACCGCGTCTTCGAGACCAGACGGGCCGGCCAGCCGGTCAAGGCGTACCCGGCGCTGGTGGACCAGGGCGACACCGTCGCCGTACGGCTCTTCGACACCGAGGCCGAGCAGCAGCAGGCGATGTGGCTGGGCACCCGGAAGCTGATCGTGCTGAACGTGCCGGTGAATCCGGCGAAGTTCGCCTCCGACAAGCTGACGAACCAGCAGAAGCTGGCTCTGTCCCGCAACCCGCACGGCTCCATCCAGGCGCTGTTCGAGGACTGCGCGACGGCGGCCGCCGACCGGCTGATCGGCGCGCACGGCGGCCCGGCCTGGGACGAGGAGTCGTTCCGGAAGCTGTACGACAGGGTGCGCGCCGACCTCGTCGCCCTGACCGAGCACACGGTCAAGCAGGTCCAGCAGGTGCTGGCCGCCTGGCAGGCCTGCGAGCGGCGTCTGAAGGCCACCAACAGCCTGGTCCTGGTCGACAACGTCACCGATGCCCGGGACCAGCTCGCGGCCCTCGTGCCGCCGGGCTTCGTCACGAAGACCGGGCTGCGCAGGCTGCCCGACCTGATGCGCTATCTGGTCGCCGTGGACCGCCGGCTCCAGCAGATGCCGACGGCCGTCCAGCGCGACACCACGCGCATGGGGAAGGTCCACGAGATGCAGGACGAGTACGCCTGGCTGCTCGAACAGATGCCGCAGGGCAGGCCCGTGCCGCAGGAGGTGCTGGACATCCGCTGGATGATCGAGGAGCTCCGGGTCAGCTATTTCGCCCACGCGCTGGGGACGGCCTACCCGGTCTCCGACAAGCGGATCGTGAAGGCGATCGACGCGGCGGCACCGTGAGAGGGCCCGCCCGGACGGGCCGTTTCGGCGGTGACGGAGTCGCCACCTTCGGTGAGTTCGACCTGACCCTCTGACCTGCTGTACAGTCTGTCTTCGCAGCCAGCCGCAAGGCAAGCAGCGAAAACCTGGTCCTGTGGAGCAGTTTGGAGTGCTCGCCACCCTGTCAAGGTGGAGGCCGCGGGTTCAAATCCCGTCAGGACCGCAGTAACGAAAGCCCGGATCCTTCTGGATCCGGGCTTTCGCGCGTCTTGACTCCGGCAACCGCCGACGAGTAGTCAGACAACAGAGGCCGTCCCTGATTTTCCCGGTGCGGGGCGCGGTCCACCGGGAGGTGGCGCATATGACTGCGTCCGCCGCACACGAGACCCGAGCGCTCCTGCGCGCCCATCTGGCCGCCGCTTCCGGCTGCCGTCACCTCACCCGCCACTGCCCGGTCTGCCATCGGCTCCTGCGGCTCGCCATGGAGCCCGTGACGGCCCGCCGGACCGATTCCACCCCCGAACCGCCGGAGCCGCACGCAGGGCGCCAGGACGGCGCCCTGGAAGCCGAGGACGAAAGCCCCCGGGCGGGTGACCAATGGCGGGGTCTTCCGCTTCCCGACGGTGGCAGGCTCGTACTTGGCAAGCCTCGCACAGTGTGACGGGAGTCACCGAAAGAGTTTTGCGGAGCGGTGACTTTACCCCCTTCCTACAACTGGCGAATTTAATATGTGCAATTGCACCACTCGGACGGGAGCGCCGCGGGACCATCCGGACCGCCCCCGGCCCGGCCTCCCCGGGCGGTCCGGAACAGTCCCGAACAGACTCACTCAAGCCCGCACGTCGACCCGGCCGGACGCGCGGTTTCCGGCACCCCCGGCGGACGGGCCGGCGCCCGGGTTCGCGGGGGTACGGAAAGGCGCGTGGGCACAAGTGGGCACAAAAAAGATCGCGCTGGACCCGGCGGAGTCCAGCGCGATCGAACGACGCACCCGTATTGCACAGGTATGGCGCCCGTTGGGGCGGGCGCCCGTCATTTGGAGCTATGGGTGGGCCTGTACGGGTTGGGGGACCCGGAAGCCCGGTTGTTGCGGCGTGACAGGGGTGTGTCAGGCCTCGCTGCGCTGCTGCGGAATACCCGCAAGCAGTGCGCGGACCTCTGCCTCGCGGTACCGGCGATGTCCACCGAGCGTGCGGATGGACGTGAGCTTGCCTGCCTTGGCCCAGCGGGTAACCGTCTTCGGGTCCACGCGGAACATCGTGGCAACCTCAGCCGGGGTCAGCAGCGGCTCGGCATCAGGGGTGCGAGCGGTCATGAGCGGCCTCCTCGGGAGAACCGAACCATCTCGGTTCTTTCCTCTAAATTCTGCACCTTGACCCGCGTTGCCCGAAATGGCGGACGCGGGCCGAGTCGGTTATAGGACGAACGGCTTGTCCTCGGCACTACAACTACACCATCCGTCCAGCCGCGTCGGCCAAACCGATGGAATTGCCCTCCCAGGTGTTCATCAGCGACGGAAGCCGATGGACCATGCCATAGCGGACAGTCACTCCGCCGTGACGATCAGTCACAGAGCGATCAGGAGCCATCAGACCCCCCATAGCGTGCAATGCTGAGCATTCCGCCCTTAGTTGGACGGACGGAGCCCTCCCCGGGCTCCTTGTCCTATTTTGGCATGAGGGGTAGGGAAGGGCGCAAGAGCCCAGTTAGTGCTATCCATCACGCTTGAGGCAAAGGCCCGGTTCGGGACGTAGGTCCCAAGACCACAGGAGTACGCTTCCGCCTCTTCGTTCCCACGCGTCACACAGGACACAGGAACAGACGCGGATATCGCCTCGTCAGTTCGCGAACTGACGATCTCTTACGGCCCGCCAGCGCTCCGCCAGCCGGCCGTACGCCTCGCTCGCCCCTTCGGTGTCACCCGCCTGCAGCGCCGCGATGCCCTCGGCCACATCGGCGGCCGACCGGTCCCCGGCGAGCTGCTTCGCCGGCAGCGCGTGCACCAGACCGGCGTAGTCCAGCTCGACCAGCGCACGCGGATGGAACTCCTCCAGCCAGCGCCCCACGTCCACGAGCCCCTCGGTCAGCCGGCCCTCGTCCACCGACTCCCGCAGCGTCTTCAGCGTCCGGGCCAGCCGGCGGCGGGCCTGCACCATCGGCGTCCGGTACCGCAGCACCGGCGCCGCACCGTCCTCCCCCGCCCCCGCGTACTCCCGCTCCTCGTCGGAGAAGAGCACGAACCACCGCACCGGCACCTGCCACACCGAGGTACGGATCCACGGCCTGGCATCCGGATTCCGCTCCGCCCACCGCTCGTGGTCCATGACCGCCTGCCCGCGCACCACCGACGGCAGCACCGCGTCGAGCACCGGCCCGGGAAACATCTCCGTCAGCTCGTCCAGCGCCAGCCAGCCGCGCAGCCTGGTCCGCCACGGACAGACGCACACCACCCCGTCGACCTCGGCGACGAACGCGTCCCCGCTCTCGTGCACCGGCACCGCGACCGGCGGAGTGGCCGCCAAGTCGGCGAGCGAACGGCGCAGTTCGTCCTGGGCGGTGGGGATCCGGGCACCCCCGGCGTACCGCGCCCAGTGGGCGCGTTCGGGCTCCGGGAAGGCGGCCAGCGGCTCGTACACCCGGAGGTAGGACGCGTAAGGGACGAGCACCGAAGACACCACCGACATGCAGCAAATCGTGTCACGCCCGTACTCCGCCGGGGGGTGATCCTGGGCACTGGACCAGATCCGTGCCCGCGCAGGACTTACTCTCTTGCCCAGTCGGACCGGCCGTGCCGGCCGGTCCGCGGCCCTCCCCACCTTCAGGAGGGTCCTCGCCGCTTCGTACTTGGGAGTCACCACAGTGACCGATGTGACCGGCGCGCCTGCTGACGTACTGCACACCCTGTTCCACTCGGAGCAGGGGGGCCACGAACAAGTCGTGCTCTGCCAGGACCGTGCCAGCGGCCTCAAGGCCGTCATCGCCATCCACTCCACCGCCCTGGGCCCGGCCCTCGGCGGCACCCGCTTCTATCCGTACGTCTCCGAGGAGGAGGCCGTCGCGGATGCGCTGAACCTCGCGCGCGGCATGTCGTACAAGAACGCCATGGCCGGTCTCGACCACGGCGGCGGCAAGGCCGTCATCATCGGCGACCCCGAGCAGATCAAGTCGGAGGAACTGCTGCTGGCCTACGGCCGGTTCGTGGCCTCGCTCGGCGGGCGTTACGTGACCGCCTGCGACGTCGGCACCTACGTCGCCGACATGGACGTCGTCGCCCGCGAGTGCCGCTGGACCACCGGCCGCTCCCCCGAGAACGGCGGCGCCGGCGACTCCTCGGTCCTCACCGCGTTCGGTGTCTTCCAGGGCATGCGGGCCTCGGCGCAGCACCTCTGGGGCGACCCGACGCTGCGTGGCCGAAAAGTGGGGGTCGCCGGAGTCGGCAAGGTCGGTCACCACCTGGTCGAGCATCTGCTCTCGGACGGCGCGGAGGTCGTGATCACGGATGTGCGGGAGGAGTCCGTACGCCGGATCACCGAGAAGCACCCCGGTATCGCCGTCGCCGCGGACACCGGCGCGCTGATCCGTACCGAGGGCCTCGACATCTACGCCCCGTGCGCGCTCGGCGGCGCGCTGAACGACGACAGCATTCCGGTGCTCACGGCCAAGGTGGTGTGCGGAGCGGCCAACAACCAGCTCGCGCACCCCGGCGTCGAGAAGGACCTCGCGGATCGGTCGATCCTGTACGCGCCCGACTACGTGGTGAACGCGGGCGGTGTCATCCAGGTCGCCGACGAGCTGCACGGCTTCGACTTCGACCGGTGCAGGGCCAAGGCGTCGAAGATCTTCGACACCACGCTGGCCATATTCGCACGTGCGAAGGATGACGGCATCCCGCCGGCCGCCGCGGCCGACCGGATCGCCGAGCAGCGGATGGCCGAAGCCCGCCGCCGCTGACAGTGGCGGACGCGTCACCCCGCGTCCACGTCGACCGTTGCCTGCCGACCCGCCGACCGGCGAGACAAGACTCACGCCGGTCGGCGGGTCGCGTGCCAAGAAGAGGTTAAAATCGCAGTTGACCAGCGAGGACGGGGCTTCTCGCCGGTCTTCTTCCGGGGCGCGTGATGCGGGCGGCGTACCGTATGGCCGCGGAAGCAGGTACCGTTAAAGCCCTACGGGCACGGTCTCTCAGCCGAGAGTCCGTCCTGAAACATGAACGCGTGTCAAGACTCTGGGGCCGTCGAGCCCCGTCACCGAGGGGGTCGAGCCATGGGGCGCGGCCGGGCAAAGGCCAAGCAGACAAAGGTCGCCCGCCAGCTGAAGTACAGCAGCGGCGGGACTGACTTGTCGCGTCTGGCCAATGAGCTGGGCGCATCGCCTTCGAGTCAACCACCGAACGCAGAGCCGTTCGAGGACGACGACGAGGAAGATGACCCGTACGCACAGTACGCGGATCTGTACAACGACGACGAGGACGAGGACGAGGACGACAAGTCCGGTCCGTCGTCACAGCGCCGCGGCGCTTGACCTCGCGCTGACACATCAACCCGGTCCGGGCCTGTCCCGGACCGGGTTCTGTGCTGCCCCGGCCCGGTCCGGCCGCTCGTGCGGGGACCGGATTCCTGGAGGCCTTCCCCGACGGTGCTTTCCCCGGCGGCGCTTTCCTCGACCGCCGGACGTGCCGGGATCCCGGCGGCCGAGGATGTAGCGGACACCGGGTTGCCCCGGTGTGCCCGCCCGTGTCTAGCGCGCGTACCCACCGACGAGCTCCGCGCCCGAGGTGTGCGCCCCGCGCTCGGTGATCTCGCCCGCGACCCAGGACTCGACCCCGCGGTCGGCCAGTGCCGTCAGTGCCACGTCCACGGACTCGGCCGGGACGATCGCGATCATGCCGACGCCCATGTTCAGCGTCTTCTCCAGCTCCAGCTGCTCGACCTGTCCCGTGCGGCCGACCACGTCGAAGACCGCGCCGGGCGTCCAGGTGGAGCGGTCGACCCTGGCGTGCAGTCCGTCCGGGATGACCCGGGCCAGGTTGTTGGCCAGGCCCCCGCCGGTCACGTGGCTGAAGCCGTGCACCTCGGTCGTGCGGGTGAGCGCCAGGCAGTCCAGCGAGTAGATCTTGGTGGGCTCCAGGAGCTCCTCGCCGAGCGTGCGGCCGAACTCCTCGACCTGCCGGTCCAGCGACCAGCCGGCCCGGTCGAAGACCACGTGCCGGACGAGCGAGTACCCGTTGGAGTGAAGACCGGACGACGCCATGGCGATCACCGCGTCACCCTTACGGATACGGTCCGGGCCCAGCAGCCGGTCGGCCTCGACCACGCCCGTACCGGCGCCGGCGACATCGAAGTCGTCCGGACCGAGGAGGCCCGGGTGCTCGGCCGTCTCGCCGCCGACCAGGGAACAGCCCGCGAGGACACAGCCCTCGGCGATGCCCTTCACGATGGCCGCGACCCGCTCGGGGTGCACCTTGCCGACGCAGATGTAGTCGGTCATGAAGAGCGGCTCGGCACCGCAGACGACCAGGTCGTCGACGACCATGCCGACGAGGTCGTGGCCGATGGTGTCGTACACGCCCATCTTGCGGGCGAGGTCGACCTTCGTGCCGACGCCGTCGGTGGCGGAGGCGAGCAGCGGACGCTCGTAGCGCTTGAGGGCCGAGGCGTCGAAGAGGCCGGCGAAACCGCCGAGGCCGCCGAGGCCCGCGACCTCGGGGCGCTGCGTCTTCTTCACCCACTCCTTCATCAGCTCGACGGCACGGTCGCCGGCTTCGATGTCGACGCCCGCTGCCGCGTAGGAAGCACCTGTTGTCTCAGACATTGCCTGGGATCTTTCGTGTGGAGATACGGGGCTGGTGGCCGGAGGTGTACGGCTGGGCCGTCACGGACGACGCAGTGCGTCGGACGCGGCGGTCGCCGCCGGGCCTGCTGCCAGCTCGGTCTCCAGCAGCTGCTTGCCGAGCAGCTCCGGGTCCGGGAGCTCCATGGGGTACTCACCGTCGAAGCAGGCGCGGCACAGATTCGGCTTGGCGATCGTCGTCGCCTCGACCATGGCGTCGAGCGAGATGTACGCGAGCGAGTCCGCGCCCATCGACGTGGAGATCTCGTCGACCGTCATGCCGTTGGCGATCAGCTCGGCGCGGGTCGCGAAGTCGATGCCGAAGAAGCAGGGCCACTTCACCGGCGGGGACGAGATCCGGATGTGGATCTCGGCGGCACCGGCCTCGCGGAGCATCCGGACCAGTGCGCGCTGGGTGTTGCCGCGGACGATCGAGTCGTCGACGACCACCAGGCGCTTGCCCTTGATGACTTCCTTGAGCGGGTTCAGCTTGAGGCGGATGCCCAGCTGCCGAATGGTCTGGGACGGCTGGATGAAGGTCCGGCCGACGTAGGCGTTCTTGACCAGGCCGGCACCGAACGGGATGCCGCTGGCCTCCGCGTAACCGATGGCGGCGGGGGTGCCGGACTCCGGGGTCGCTATGACGAGGTCGGCCTCGACCGGGGCCTCGGCGGCCAGCTTGCGGCCCATCTCCACCCGGGAGAGGTAGACGTTGCGCCCGGCGATGTCGGTGTCGGGGCGGGCCAGATAGACGTACTCGAAGACACAGCCCTTGGGCTTCGCTTCCGCGAACCGCGAGGTGCGCAGGCCGTTCTCGTCGATGGCGACGAGCTCGCCCGGCTCGATCTCGCGGACGAAGCTGGCGCCGCAGATGTCGAGGGCGGCGGACTCGGAGGCCACCACCCAGCCGCGCTCCAGCCGGCCGAGGACCAGCGGGCGGATGCCCTGCGGGTCACGGGCGGCGTAGAGGGTGTGCTCGTCCATGAAGACGAGGGAGAAGGCGCCCTTGACCTCGGGGAGCACCTTCGCGGCGGCCTCCTCGATGGTGAGCGGCTTGCCGTCGTCGTCGGTCTGGCCGGCGAGCAGCGCGGTCACCAGATCGGTGTCGTTCGTCGCGGCGACCTGGGTGGCGCGGCCGTCCTTGCGGGGAAGGCCGGCGACCATCTCGGCGAGCTGGGCCGTATTGACCAGATTGCCGTTGTGACCCAGGGCGATCGAGCCGTGCGCGGTCGCACGGAACGTCGGCTGCGCGTTCTCCCACACCGAGGCACCGGTGGTGGAGTAGCGGGCATGACCGACCGCGATATGGCCCTGGAGAGATCCCAGAGACGTTTCGTCGAAGACCTGCGAGACCAGTCCCATGTCCTTGAAGACCAGGATCTGGGACCCGTTGCTCACTGCGATGCCCGCGGACTCCTGTCCACGGTGCTGCAGGGCATACAGTCCGAAATAGGTGAGCTTGGCGACCTCTTCGCCCGGAGCCCAGACACCGAAGACGCCGCAAGCGTCCTGGGGGCCTTTCTCTCCGGGGAGCAGGTCGTGGTTGAGTCGTCCATCACCACGAGGCACGCCACCGAGTGTAGGCGAGATCGACCACTGGTCCGAATTCGCGATACCGGGCCGGACCACCGGGGAAGCGCTCCCGGAGGGGGTTCGGGGACCGGTTCGGACCGTCACGCGGAGTGATCATCCGCCAGTCGCGGTGGAGTACGGATCGGGCCACAGGGTGGCGGTCGCCCGGATCAGCGCCCGGTTACCGTCGGGTTCCGGCCATTCGGGCCGGGGCGCCCACCGGCCGGATGGTGGCGCTCGGTGAGGCGGTCGGCGGCCCGGCGCGAAGCCCGACCGAACGCGCGTTTCGTGGTGAGCCTCACATCGGGATGCCCGGGATGCGGCCTTCCTGGACCCCGGGACTCCCGCGCCGCGGTGCCGATGGCCGGGGCGGACCGGTCCGTGGACGGTCCGCAGTGCGAGACCGTCGTTGCCAGGCGCATGGCCGGTTGGCAGGCTCCTGCACCATGCAGACGGTGCGGGCGGCCGGGCCGGTTCCCCCTCACCCCATCAGGGGCAGCAGGGCGGCGAGATCGGCCCGCTCCCCGCTGGCGCCGACCTTCGCCTCGTCGAGCGCCCGCGCCCACTCCGTACGCCCGGTCGCGAGCCGGATCCAGGTGAGCGGATCGGTCTCGACGACGTTGGGCGGCGTACCGCGGGTGTGCCTGGGGCCCTGCACGCATTGGACGACGGCGAACGGCGGGACCCGCACCTCGACCGAGCCGCCCGGCGCCTTCTCCGCGAGGGCGTCGGCGAGCAGCCGGGTGCAGGCGGCGAGCGCCTGCCGGTCGTACGGGATGTCGAGGCCGGTCGCCTCGTTCAGATCGTCGGTGTGCACGACGAGTTCGACGGTACGGGTGACGAGGAAGTCGGCCAGCCGCATCGCCCCGACCCGTGTAGGCAGCAGCCGCTCGTCGCCGGCCCCGGGCACCAGCTCCTCGAACCGCCCCGCGACCTCCCCGTACAGCTCGTCCAGGTCGGGGTGGTCCAGGGCGAGCGCCCTGGTGTCGTCCGCGATGCGCGCGGCCCGGTCCGCGGTCGCGAACGGCCACTCGGCGAGCGTCAGATCGGGCTTCGCCGAAGCGGGTTCGGGCAGCTCCAGATTCCGGGTGACGGTCGAGAGCGCCATGGTCAGATGTACGGCCAGTTCGCGCACGGTCCAGTCGCCGAGCCGGGTCGGCAGCGCGAGCTGTCCGGGCGTCAGAGTGCGGACGGCATCCCGGACATGGGCGAACTGCGCCAGGACCGCGCTGCGGGTCCTGACCGGGTCGTAGCGGCGGGCGCGTTTCTGGGACGGCGGCATGTCCGGGAGCCTAAGGCCTGTCCGGCGGACCGGGCTCGGGCAGGGCGCGCGCCCGGTGGACGGCTCCGGCGCGCAGGGGGGAGCGGCCCCGGCGGTCTCAGGACCGGGTGGCGAAGTCGCTCAGGCCGGTGGCGAGCAGGCCGAATCCGCGCTCGGCGAGTGCGACGGCGTCCGGCGCGATCGAGTCCGCCGACTCCCCCGCCAGCAACCGCAACTGGTTCGCGTATATGAGGGAGTTGCGGGTGCCGATCAGCTGGGCGCCCGCGATCCGGGCGATGGCCGGCTCCTCCCCCTCCTCGACCAGCGCTTCGGCGAGCAGGTCGAAGGAGCGCATGGAGAACGCGTGGGCCCGGGTGAGCAGCGCCGGGGTCTCCATGATCAGTCGGCGCACCCCGAGCACCACCGGCTCGTCGCTCATTCCGACCGAGGGATCGCGGCGCTCGACGCCGGCCAGGAACTGTCCGCGCACGGCGGCCAGGGCGGACTCGCCGGGGGCCCGGTCCCGTACCGCGCGCGCCACATCGCCGACGTGCTCCTCCATGGGGGCGAGGACCAGGTCCTCCTTGCCTGCGAAGTAGTTGAAGACAGTCATCTTCGACACCTCGGCCGCCTCCGCGATCTCGGCGACCGAGACCTTGTCGAAGCCGCGCTCGGCGAAGAGTGCGGTGGCCGCGGCCAGCAGGCGGTGCCGCGTCTGGAGCTTCTTGCGCTCGCGCAGGCTCATCCCCTCGGTCATGGGCGTCACTGTACCAGGATGAATGTTGATCCAGGATCAATTCTTGACTCGATACATTTTCTTGGGTCATGGTGGTGCCCGGCCACAGCGGCGCCACGCCGCTCCGGAGGGGAGCCCCGTCATGTCCGCAGCCATGCCCCCAGTCATGACCGACCGTCAACGCGTCATCGGGTTCGTGCTCTGCATCGCCACGATCCTGCTGGCCGTGCTCGACACGAACATCGTTTCGTCGGCGACCGTGCAGATCGTCAGCGATCTCGACCCGGTGCACGGCGTCGACAAGATCCCCTGGCTGATCGCCGCCTATCAGCTCGCCGCGACCGCGGCGCTGCCGCTGTACGGGAAGCTCTGCGACGTACTCGGCACCAAGAAGGTCTTCATCGGGGCCGTCGCCACCTTCCTCGCCGGTTCGGCGCTGTGCGGAATGGCCGGCTCCATGGGCGGGCTGATCGCCGCCCGCGCCCTCCAGGGCATCGGCGGCGGCGGACTGATGAGCGTCACCATGGTCGTGCTCCGTGAGCTCAAGGGCCCCGAAGAGGACGGCGGCAAGGGCGGCAGCGTCGGCGGGATCATCGCGGGAGCGGGGATGGCACTCGGGCCGTGGCTCGGCGGAGTGCTCGCCGACCATGCCGACTGGCGGTGGATCTTCTACGTCAATCTGCCGATCGGCCTCGCCGTCCTGGCCGCGGCGGTCCGGGTACTGAAGCTGCCCGCGCGGACCACCCGCCGCACGATCGACTTCCTCGGCGCCGGGCTCGCGGCCGCCTTCTCCACCATGCTGCTGCTGGTCACCCAGTGGGGAGGCAAGGACCACGCCTGGTCGTCCCCGCTGATCGTCGGCCTCATCGTGGCGACCGTCGCCGCACTCGTCCTCTTCGTACGCCGCCAGGCCACCGCGGCCGAACCGGTGCTGCCGCTCGGCCTGTTCAGGATCCGTGAGCTCCGGTACGGCTTCGCCATCCAGGGGCTGGTCGGCGCGGCCATGATGGGCTCGATGGTCTACGTGATGATCTATCTCCAGGTCGTACGGGGTATCGCCGCCTCGTCGGCCGGGCTCTATCTGATCCCGATGGCGATCGGGATGACGGGCGTCGGCCTGCTCTCCGGCAAGCTGGCCGCGGCCGGCTGGTCGCAGAAGACCTTCGTCGTCAGCGGTACCGTCTGCGCCTCCGCCGCCCTGGCGCTGCTCGCCACGCTCTCCACGGACACCAGCCTCTGGACCGTTCGCGCCGCGCTGCTGATGATGGGCATCGGCTTCGGACAGCTCGTCGGCCAGCTGATCCAGTTGGTCCAGGACACCGCCCCCGCCGAGCAGTTGGGCGTGGCCACGACCGGCGTGCGATTCTTCCAGACCCTCGGCGGCGCACTGGGCGCCGCTCTCTTCGGCACCGTCCTCAGCCGGGTCTACGCGGCCCGCGGCCCCGGCGGCACGACCAGCACCATCGGCCGACTGACCGGCCACGCCCACCAGCAGGCGCTGGACGCCTTCGTCTCCTCGACGAACGTGGTCTTCTGGTCCGCGACCGGAGTGATGATCCTGGCGAGCGTTCTGGCGACCCGGCTGCCGGGCCGGCGCAAGCCGGAACCGGCGGACGCGAATTCCGCCGCATTCGCCGCGACGCCGTCGCTCCACCGGTGACACGGAATTCCATCAGCCGGAATTCTCCGCACCCGGGAGATACGAGGACGGCCCCGCCCATGAAACAGGGCGGGGCCGTCCTCGTCGGAGGCGGGTGCGTCAGGCGAGCAGAGCCGGAATGGTCGCCTCGTGCGCCGTGCGGAGCTCGTTCAGCGGAATGCTGAACTCGCCCTGGATCTCGATCTCCTCGCCGTCCACGACACCGATACGGGATACGGGCAGACCCCGCGCCCCGCACATGTCGTTGAAACGAAGCTCCTCACTCCGCGGAACGGAGACGACCGCGCGCCCCGCCGACTCGGAGAAGAGGAACGTGAACGCGTCCAGACCGTCCGGCACGACCAGCCGGGCACCCTTCCCGCCGCGCAGGCAGGACTCGGTGACCGCCTGGATCAGACCGCCGTCGGAGAGGTCGTGCGCCGCGTCGATCATGCCGTCGCGGGAGGCCGAGATCAGGATCTCGCCGAGCAGCTTCTCGCGGCCCAGGTCGACCTTGGGCGGCATGCCGCCGAGGTGGCCGTGGACGACCTCGGACCAGGCCGAGCCGCCGAACTCCTCATGCGTGTCGCCCAGCAGGTAGAGGAGCTGGCCCTCTTCCGCGAAGGCGACCGGCGTGCGCCGGGTGACATCGTCGATCACACCGAGCACGGCCACGACCGGCGTCGGGTGGATCGCCGTCTCACCGGTCTGGTTGTACAGCGACACATTGCCACCGGTGACCGGGGTGCCCAGCTCCAGGCAGCCGTCCGCGAGACCACGGGTGGCCTCGGCGAACTGCCACATGACGTCCGGGTCCTCGGGCGAACCGAAGTTCAGGCAGTCCGAGATGGCCAGCGGCTTGGCGCCGGATGCGGCGACATTGCGGTACGACTCCGCCAGCGCGAGCTGCGCGCCGGTGTACGGGTCGAGCTTGGCGTACCGGCCGTTGCCGTCGGTCGCCATGGCCACGCCCAGGTTCGACTCCTCGTCGATCCGGACCATGCCGGCGTCCTCGGGCATCGCGAGCACGGTGTTGCCCTGCACGAACCGGTCGTACTGGTCGGTGATCCAGGACTTCGACGCCTGGTTCGGCGAGGCGACCAGCTTGAGGACCTGCTCGCGCAGCTCCGCGCCGTTCGCCGGCCGGGCCAGCTTGCCCGCGTCGTCGGCCTGGAGCGCGTCCTGCCAGGACGGGCGGGCGAACGGACGGTGGTACGTCGGGCCCTCGTGGGCGACGGACCGTGGCGGCACATCGACGATCTGCTCGCCGTGCCAGAAGATCTCCAGCTGGGAGCCCTCGGTCACCTCACCGATGACGGTGGCGATGACGTCCCACTTCTCGCAGATCTCCAGGAAGCGGTCGACGTGCCGCGGCTCGACGATCGCGCACATGCGCTCCTGCGACTCGCTCATGAGGATTTCCTCGGGCGAGAGGGAGGAGTCGCGCAGCGGCACGGTGTCCAGCTCGACGCGCATGCCGCCGGAACCGGCGGAGGCCAGCTCGGACGTGGCGCAGGAGAGCCCGGCGCCGCCGAGGTCCTGGATGCCCGCGACGAGCTTCTCCTTGAAGATCTCCAGGGTGCACTCGATGAGGAGCTTCTCCTGGAACGGGTCGCCGACCTGAACGGCCGGGCGCTTCGCGGGACCGGTCGACTCGAAGGTCTCCGAGGCCAGGACCGAGACACCGCCGATGCCGTCGCCGCCGGTGCGGGCACCGTAGAGGATCACCTTGTTGCCGGGGCCGGACGCCTTGGCCAGGTGGATGTCCTCGTGCTTCATCACGCCGATGCAGCCGGCGTTGACCAGCGGGTTGCCCTGGTAGCAGGCGTCGAAGACGACCTCGCCGCCGATGTTCGGCAGACCCAGGCAGTTGCCGTAGCCGCCGATGCCCGCGACGACGCCCGGCAGGACGCGCTTGGTGTCGGGGTGGTCGGCCGCTCCGAAACGCAGCGGGTCGACGACGGCGACCGGGCGGGCGCCCATGGCGAGGATGTCGCGGACGATGCCGCCGACGCCGGTCGCCGCACCCTGGTAGGGCTCGATGTACGAGGGGTGGTTGTGCGACTCGACCTTGAAGGTGACCGCGTAACCCTGACCGACGTCGACCACACCGGCGTTCTCGCCGATGCCGACGAGCATCGCGTCGTTGACGGGGACCTTCTCGCCGAACTGCTTGAGGTGGACCTTGCTGCTCTTGTACGAGCAGTGCTCGGACCACATCACGGAGTACATGGCGAGCTCGGCGCCGGTGGGACGGCGGCCCAGGATCTCGCGGATCCGGGCGTACTCGTCCTCCTTGAGGCCGAGCTCCTTCCAGGGCTGCTCGACGTCCGGGGTCTCGGCCGCGTGCTTGACCGTATCCAGGCTCATGCGTTGACCAGCTTCTTGATGATCGAGGTGAAGAAACCGAGACCGTCGGTGCGGCCGGTTCCGATCAGCGGCTCGACGGCGTGCTCCGGGTGCGGCATCAGGCCGACGACATTGCCCGCGGCGTTGGTGATGCCGGCGATGTCGCGCAGCGAGCCGTTGGGGTTCATGTCCAGGTAGCGGAAGGCGACCCGGCCCTCCGCCTCCAGCTCGTCGAGCACGCGCTCGTCGGCGACGTAGCGCCCGTCCATGTTCTTGAGCGGTACGGAGATCTCCTGGCCCGCGGAGTAGTCCGAGGTCCAGGCGGTCTCCGCGTTCTCGACGCGCAGCTTCTGGTCGCGGCAGATGAAGTGCAGGTGGTTGTTCCGCAGCATCGCGCCGGGCAGCAGATGCGCCTCGGTCAGGATCTGGAAACCGTTGCAGATGCCGAGGACCGGCATCCCCGCCTTCGCCTGCTCGATGACGGTCTCCATGACCGGCGAGAAGCGGGAGATGGCGCCGGCCCGCAGATAGTCGCCGTAGGAGAAGCCGCCCGCCAGGATGACCGCGTCGACCTGGTGCAGGTTCTTGTCGCGGTGCCACAGCGATACGGGTTCGGCGCCCGCGACCCGTACGGCCCTCAGGCTGTCCTTGTCGTCGAGCGTGCCGGGAAAGGTGACGACTCCGATTCGGGTGTTACTGCGGCCCGAAGGGCCTCCCTCACGGGTGGTGGTGGGAGACGGGCGGGAAGTCACTTCGACTCCTCGGCCTTCTCCACCTTCACGGTGAAGTCCTCGATGACGGTGTTGGCGAGGAAAGTCTCGGCCATCTCGTGAATGCGGCTGAGGGCGGCGTCGTCGACCGGCCCCTCGACCTCGAGCTCGAAACGCTTTCCCTGACGTACGTCCGCGATTCCCTCGAAGCCGAGACGGGGCAGTGCACGCTGCACCGCCTGTCCCTGCGGGTCGAGGATCTCGGGCTTGAGCATGACGTCGACTACGACGCGTGCCACTGGCACTCCCGGTGGTGGTGTGGTGCGGCTGTTTCTCCGGGGGGCTCCCCAGACCCCCGCAGGTCCCCTCAGCGTACCTGGCCAGAAATTCTACGCGGGTAGATATCGAGATCCCTTGATCACGCCCAGATATCGGACGTGACAACACACGGGGAAAGTCCTGCAAAAAAAATCCTCACCAGCAGCACACATAGAAGGCTGACACGCGGAGGTAATTGGGTGGGCTTCACAATGCGGCACCCATAGCTGTACAAATGATTACCGGGGAATGCAGCATTGCCCCAAAACAGTCGGCAACCGTCGACGCCGTATCCGCCTAGCAGCCGGAAGGCCGGCATCAGCGCACGCCAGACGCGCCGATACCGCAGGAAAGGACCGATATCCGTGGCTCAGCGCGTAGTGGTCACGCTCTCCGACGACATCGACGGGGGAGCAGCAGCGGAAACGGTCACCTTCGCCCTGGACGGGAAGTCGTACGAGATCGACCTCAATCCGTCCAATGCGAAGAAACTCCGCAAGGCCCTCGCACCGTACATGGCGGCAGGCCGTAAGCAGACAAATGCCAGTAAGCACGGCAAGACTCCCGTGTCGTACCGGCACACTTCACTCGCCCCCGACCCGGCGGCCGTGCGCGCCTGGGCCCGCTCCCACCGGATGGAGGTGCCGGCCCGCGGCCGGATCCCCAAGAAGGTCTACGAGGCTTTCCGCGAAGCGAGTTGACCGGCCGCCAGGACCCGGCCGCCCGCGGTACCCGCCGAGAGCGGCTGGCGCCCCCTTCGACGACACCCTGCGGGCACCGACTTGCGCAACACCCCCGCAGGTCGGCTAAAGTCTGGAGCACGCCGAAGGGCAAGGCCGCAAAGCCGAACCCCACGCAGCGTGCGGGTGTAGTTCAGTAGCAGAACATCCCCCTTCCAGGGGGAAGGCGCAGTGTGCAATTCCTGTCACCCGCTCTGCATCGCTCTTATCGACCACTCCGGTGGATCGGGTAGAGTGATGCTCGCACCGCCCGATGGATCTCCTCTTGAGGAGTACAATGAGCGGCAGCAATGCGGACGTGGCTCAGTTGGTAGAGCATCACCTTGCCAAGGTGAGGGTCGCGAGTTCGAATCTCGTCGTCCGCTCTTGATCGAAATGAAGGCCCCGGTCGATATCGACCAGGGCCTTCGTCGTATTCCCACCGGCTTTCTCCGGCCTCTCCGGCCTCTCCGGGCCCACACGCTCCTCGTCCCATGACGTTTGTCATGAGCAGTGATGACAGCTCGCACTGATCTCGACGCCGATCCGGCGGAAGTCTTCAGGCATGACCAGCGACGACATTCCAAGCGACCACGTGGGCAGGGCTGCGGACAGGGCTGTGGCATCCACCACATCTGCCACATCCACCACGTCCGCCTCCGCTTCCGCTTCCGTCTCCACTTCCGCTCGCTCCTCCGTTTCCGCCTCCGTCTCCGTCTCCGATGCGGTGATCGAGGCGGACGGTGTGCGGCGGCGTTATGCGGGCGGCTTCGAGGCCGTGGCCGGTGTCTCCTTCTCGGTGGCGCGCGGCGAGCTCTTCGCTCTGCTCGGTACGAACGGCGCCGGAAAGACCTCCACCGTCGAACTGCTGGAGGGCCTGGCCAGGCCCGACGCCGGCACGGTGCGGGTGCTCGGCCACGACCCGTTCCGCGAGCGCGCCGCCGTCCGGCCGCGGATCGGGGTGATGCTCCAGGAGGGCGGGTTCCCGTCCGACCTGACGGTCACCGAGACGGTACGGATGTGGGCGGGCTGCACCAGCGGCGCGCGCCCGACCGGTGAGACGCTGGACCTGGTCGGGCTCACCCACCGGGCGCGGGTGCGGGTCAAACAGCTCTCCGGCGGTGAGCGGCGCCGCCTCGACCTGGCGCTGGCCCTGCTCGGCCGGCCCGAGGTGCTGTTCCTGGACGAACCGACCACCGGGCTCGACGCCGAAGGGCGGCGCGACACCTGGGCGTTGGTGCGCGAGCTGCGCGACGGCGGCACCACCGTGCTGCTCACCACGCATTACCTGGAGGAGGCCGAGACGCTCGCCGACCGGCTGGCGATCATGCACCGGGGGCGGATCGTGACGGCGGGCACCACCGCCGAGGTGACGGCCGCCCGCCCCGCCCACATCCGGTTCGAGCTGCCGGAGGGGGTACCGGCGGCCTGGCTTCCGCTGAGGCTGCGGGCCGCCGCCGAGGACCGCCGGATCGAGATCCGTACCCATCGGCTGCAGGAGTCCCTGGACGAACTGCTGACCTGGGCGAGGGAGTCGGACGTCCGGCTGCTCGGCCTCGATGCCCGGTCGGCCTCGCTCGAAGAGGCGTTTCTCGATATCGCGCAGAGCGCGTCGGAGTCCGAAAAGGTGGCCGCGTGATGACGACCATGACGACCGGCACGACGGCCACGACGTTCCGGGGCCGGCTGACCGCCCTCGGGCGCGCCGAAGTCACCCTGCTCGCCCGCAACCGGACGGCGGTATTCGTCGCGCTGCTGATGCCCGCCGCCATGGTCCTGGCCGTGAAGTCGACGCTCAAGCAGTCCGTCCTCGACGGGTCCGGCCTGACCGTCGCCGCGGCGGCGCTCACCGGCGGCATCGGCATCGTGCTGATCCAGGCCGTCTACATGAATCTGGTCTCGGCCTACGTGGCGCGGCGCGAGGACCTGGTCCTGAAGCGACTGCGCACCGGCGAAGTCACCGACCGGGAGATCCTCGTCGGGACCGCCCTGCCGTCGGTCGCGCTGGCGCTGGCGCAGACCGTGGTGATCGTGGTGGCGGGGACGGCCTTCTTCGGCCTCGCCGCGCCGCAGCGGCCCGAACTGCTGCTGGCCGGCCTGCTGCTGGGCGTGGTGCTGCTGACGGCGCTGGCGGCGGCCACCTCCGCGGTGACCCGCACCGTGCAGACGGCGCAGCTCACCACCCTCCCGCTGTTCTTCATCTCGATGATGGGCTCGGGGCTCTTCGTGCCGCTGGAGATCATGCCCGACCCGATGGCGTCCGTGTGCGAGCTGCTGCCGGTGACCGGGGTGATGACGCTCGTCCGGACGGGCTGGCTGGGCGGTGCCGACGGCTCCGACCTGCTCGTGGCCGCTCTGACCGGACTGGCCTGGACCGCGTTCGCCGTGTTTGCTGTGCAATGTCGGTTCCGCTGGGATCCGCGACGCTGAGGGAGGAAGCCGTGTCGGTGTTCGTACGGGGCTGGCGCCGCAGCTGGCAGAAGCGCAGCAAGCTGGAGCGGATCGATCTCTATACGCGGCTGACCCTCTCGGTGATCCCCTGGATCTTCACCCTGTCGTGGCAGCTGGCCCCCTTCAAGTCGGACATCCGCCATGAGCCGCTCCCGATCACGCTGGGCGTGGCCCTGCTGCTCGTGAGCCTGGTGCAGTGCCTGCTGAGCAACCGCAACGTGGATCTGTCGTACGCGCACTACCTCGGCACCGCCGTCTTTCCCCGGCGGCGGCAGCTGACACCGCTGGTACTGCTGCTGGTGAACCTGGGGCTCCTGGCGACGATGGCCGGGGTGGACGGGATCGACGACGACGGGCTGCTCCTCATGGCCATG
The DNA here is from genome assembly GCF_042882135.1 of Streptomyces sp. NPDC058240. Lineage (NCBI taxonomy): Bacteria > Bacillati > Actinomycetota > Actinomycetes > Kitasatosporales > Streptomycetaceae > Streptomyces > Streptomyces sp. NPDC058240. The sequence continues at coordinate 455,926 of NZ_JBHVWT010000002.1, read as the reverse complement.
AACGCACCGATTGCGTTCGCGATCACGCAGACCCTGCTGGCCCCGGTCCGCACCTTCCTGATCCAGTCGTTCGCCGTCACCGCGCTGAACGTCGGCGTCCTCGCCGCGGTCGGAGTGCGGGGCGGGACGCTGATCGGGGTGGTGCCGACGACGCTCTTCGGCTGCGTGCTCGTCCTGATCTCCGTACGGCCCAGTGCCTGGAGCCTGGGCGTGATGTGGCAGGCCGAGGAGGCCCGCGACCTCCAGGCCCGGCTCGCGGTCGCCGAGGAGCGGCTGCGGTTCGGGCGGGACCTGCACGACGTACTGGGCCGCAATCTCGCCGTGATCGCGCTGAAGAGCGAACTGGCCGTGGAGCTGGCACAGCGCGGCAGGCCGGAAGCGGTGGACCAGATGGTCGAGGTGCAGCGGATCGCCCGCACCTCCCAGCAGGAGGTACGGGATGTCGTACGGGGATACCGGGAGGCCGATCTGAGTACGGAACTGGCCGGTGCCCGGGGAGTTCTGAGTGCGGCCGGGATCGAGTGCGAGCTGGTGGGGGACACCGGTGCCCCGCTGCCGGCGCCCGTGCAGTCGGCGCTCGGCTGGGTCGTGCGGGAGGCGGCGACCAATGTGCTGCGGCACGGCGATCCGCGCCGCTGCACGATCCGGCTCAGGTCCTCGGCGGACGAGGTCGTGCTGCGGGTGGAGAACGACGGGGTGGCGGTGGCCGCCGCGGGACCGGACGGGAGTTCCGGGGCGGACGACGGCTCCGGACCGGGCGGCTCCGGGCTGGCCGGGCTGCGGGAGCGGCTTCGCGTGCTCGACGGTTCGCTGGACGCGGGCCCGGCGGGGAACGGCCTGTTCCGGCTCACGGCGACGATCCCGCTCGGGCCGACGGCGTCCTCGGCCCGCCATGAGAAGCCGCCTGCCGCCCGGGAGGCACCCGCCCTTCAGGAGGAACGACGATGACGGCCGTACGGGTACTGCTCGCCGACGACGAGCATCTGATCCGGGGCGCGCTGGCCGCGCTGCTGGCTCTGGAGGACGATCTCGTGGTGGTCGCGGAGGCTGCGACCGGCCCCGAGGCGCTGGCCATGGCACGGGCCCACCGGCCCGATGTGGCGGTCCTCGATCTGGAGATGCCGGGTGCCGACGGTGTGAGTGTCGCCACATCGCTGCGGGCCGAACTGCCCGGCTGCCGGACGATGATCGTGACGAGTCACGGCCTGCCCGGACACCTGAAGCGGGCACTCGCGGCGGGCGTGCGGGCCTTCGTACCGAAGACCGTCAGCGCCCGGCAGCTGGCCGAGATCATCCGCACCGTGCATGCCGGAAACCGTTATGTGGACCCGGAGTTGGCGGCCGACGCGATCTCCGCCGGGGACTCGCCGCTGACCGCGCGCGAGACCGAGGTGCTGGAGCTGGCGGCGGACGGGGCGCCCGTCGCGGAGATCGCCGCGCGGGCTTCGCTGTCGCAGGGAACCGTACGGAATTACCTCTCCGCGGCCGCTTCGAAGCTCGGCGCGGAGAATCGCCACGCCGCGGTGCGTCTCGCGCGGCAGCGCGGATGGGTATAGTGGTCCTCGCGCTTCGGCGCTTGCGGACGTAGCTCAGTTGGTAGAGCGCAACCTTGCCAAGGTTGAGGTCGCCAGTTCGAACCTGGTCGTCCGCTCGGTTCAGCAAGAAGCCCCCGGCCTTCCGGCCGGGGGCTTCTTCGTGTTCCGTCGGCAGGCCCTACTGCCAGGGCGTACCGGTGAGGAGTTCGTACGCCTCCAGGTACTTCGCCCGGGTGACGTCCACGACCTCCTGGGGCAGCGCGGGCGGCGGCTGCTCGCTCTTCCGGTCCCAGCCGGAGGCCGGTGAGGTCAGCCAGTCGCGTACGAACTGCTTGTCGTAGCTGGGCTGGGCCCTGCCCGGCTCCCAGGTGGCCGCGGGCCAGAAGCGCGAGGAGTCCGGGGTCAGCACCTCGTCCGCGATGATCAGCTCCTCGCCGCCGTCGGCCGTGGGAGCGAAACCGAACTCGAACTTCGTGTCGGCGAGGATGATGCCGCGCTCGCGCGCGATGTCACGTGCCCTGCCGTAGACGTCCAGCGTGGTGCGGCGCAGCCGGTCGGCGGTCTCCGCGCCGACCTGGCGGGCCACCTCCTCGAAGCTCACGTTCTCGTCGTGGTCACCGACGGCCGCCTTGGTGGCGGGGGTGAAGATCGGCGCCGGGAGCTCGGAGCCGTCGACGAGCCCCTCGGGCAGCGCGAGACCGCAGACCGTGCGGGACTCCTTGTACTCGACGAGGCCGGAGCCGGTGAGATAGCCGCGGGCGACGCACTCGACCGGGACCATCCGCAGCGACTTGCAGATCAGGGTGCGTCCGGCCCAGTCCGCGGGGGCTCCGGCGGGGAGTTCCGTGGACAGGACGTGGTTCGGTACGAGATCGGCGAGCTGGTCGAACCACCACAGCGAGAGCCGGGTGAGCACCCGGCCCTTGTCGGGGATCTCGGTCGGCAGGACCCAGTCGTACGCGGACATGCGGTCGCTGGCGACCATGACGAGGTCGCCCGCCTCGTTCCGGTACAGGTCGCGCACCTTGCCCGTGTGCAGGTGGGTGAGCCCCGGGACCTGCACTGGCTCGGGCTTTTCTACAAATCCGGACACGCTGCCTCCGCGTAGGTTGATCCAGGAGTCGTTCCGATTCTCCCGTATCGGGTGCGGTGAGGTGGAGCGGGGGCGTCCGTGGCGCCGACTGCCGTGACCCCGGGCGCGGTTCGGTCGCGGTGGTCCGGGCGCGGTTCAGCCGTGGTGGTCCGGGTGCGGCTCGGCGGCAGTGGCTGGGCGCGGTTCAGTTGCGCTTGCAGATGCGGTCGAGGAGATTGGCGGTGGCCCGCTGGATGCGGGGGTCCACATGGCCGGGGCGGTCCAGTGCCGGGGACCAGGCGAAGGTGCCCGAGGCGAAGACGATCGCCCCGGACGGGGCCCGGTACACGGATGTCTCCTGGTGACGCTTGACGCCTTCGCTGTCCAGGTACGGGGAGTGGGCGAGCAGGATGCGGCTCTCGTGCTCGGGGAGTGCGATGCGCGGGAAGTAGCGGTCGGCCTCGCCCGCGACCAGGCCTTCGAGCTCGTCGCCCTCGCCCGCGCCCGTCGCCTCCCAGAGCCAGTGCTCGGCGTTCCGTACGACCAGGGGGTGGGGATCGGGGACCCGGCCCGCGTACTGGATTCCGAGGAGCTGCTGCTCGGGGCGGTCGATCTCGCGCCAGAGGGCGGGCTTCCCCGGGCCGCGCCGCTTGCGGCAGGTGAGCAGGCGGTCCGGGACGCCGGACGGCGACGGGGAGAGGCTGACCTGCCAGTACATGGTGTTGGCGGAGAGGAAGACCAGCGAGGTGCCGCCGTCCCGGGCGCGTTCGACCGTACGGCGCATGGGCACCGACCAGTACTCGTCGTGGCCGGGGAAGACCAGGCCCCGGTAGCGGGCCGGATCGACCCGGCCCGCGTGCAGATCACGGGTGTCGGCGTACGCGATGTCGTAGCCGTACCGCTCGGCCCAGCGGATGAAGTCGTAGGCATGGCCGACGTGGAGCGGCAGACCGGCGCCCGCGTAGGGGCGGTCGAAGGAGACGGTGACCGCGGCGTCCTCCTCGCCCAGGAGGCAGCCCTGCTCGTCCCAGGCGTGGTAGAGGCTGGCGCCGGTGCGGCCGTCCTCCGGGTAGAGGTTGTACGCCTGCCAGGTGACGTCCGGCAGGACCAGCAGCAGATCGGCCGGCTGGTCGTCGCGGACCGTGAACGGGATGTGGGAGCGGTAGCCGTCCACCGTGGTGAGCACGGCGACATACGCGCCGATCGACCAGTAGCTCGGGATCTGCAGCCGCCAGGACTGCCACCAGTGGTGGCAGGAGACCGTGCGGTCGGCGGTGAGCGGCGCGGGCTGGACGATGCCGGAGAGCCGGGGGCTCGTGGTGATCTGGGCGGCGCCATCGCCCCCGTAGTGGCCGATGCGGTAGATGTCCACGGAGAACTGCTGGGGCGGGTCCACGGTGATGTGGAAGTCGATCGCCTCGCCGGGGGCCGCGGCGCCCGTGGAGATGAAGCCCTTGATCTGGCGGTGCACGTCGTCGGCCGTACGCGTGCCGCCGTCGGTGGAGCCGCGGGCCAGGGCGGGGTCGGCGTACCAGGGGACGACGTGCCCGGTGTCGTCGAAGTAGTTCTCGCTGCCGCGCAGCCAGGGCAGGGGGCCCTGGCCGAAGGGGTCGGAGACGGCGTGCGCGAGGGCACCCGACTCCCAACGTCGAATCTGCTCCGCCCCCATACCGTTTCCCTCCCTCAAGTCCCCCGAGACAACAGTCGACGGCCGATGGTCGATCGCCAGTGGTCATGCGTCATCGGTGCGCCAACAGTGGTGCGCCGACTGCCAGCGTCAATCCCCAGCACATCACATAACGCATGCAGTCCGTCACCGTTCGTCGCGAATTGACGTGAACGGAACGTACCGTTCCGGGTGTTGGGGTGTGGCGGCGGGGGCAGGTGGTTCAGACGAGGCGGACGGGTTTGTCGGTTCGTACACCGATCGAGTCCAGCCAGGACCGCAGCGGTTCCGCGTCCCCGTCCTCGACCAGGCTGAGGACGGGACTGCCCAGGTCCGCCCGGCGCTCGCCGTCGATCAGCAGCGCGGGACCGTCGAGCCAGTCGAGGCCGGGCGCCGCGCCCGCCGTGTCCACCGCCGCGCAGCAGACCATCGCCGCGACATGGTCGGCGAGCAGCTCCGTAGCCGTGCGGGGTGGCTGGAGCGGGAAGAGCGGGAGGGGGTCGGGGCCCCAGACGTCCAGGGCGTCCCCGCCGACGGCGGCCGGGGCGCCCGCCGGGCGCGATGCGCCACCGGCCCGGTGCTGCTGGGCCGCCGCCTCCTCGCGGGCCACCGCGGCGCTGATCCCGGCGGCGAGCGCCTCGCCGCCCCCGGTCCGGCCTGCCAGATGGTCGACGACACGGGCCAGCGTGGGCACCCCCGCGTCGATGGGGCAGGCGGGACGGGAGGGGGCGTGGGCGGCGTCCAGGCCGTCGGGACCCGGGCCCGGGGCGGGCGCGGCTGCCGGGGCGGGCGCGGCGCTCATCGAGTCGAGGACGCGGTGCAGGCGGGCGGCCTCGGTGCGCCACTTCCGGTCGACGACCTCTTCCGGGTACTGCTGCCAGTCGACCGGCGACCAGTCCGGACCCGACCTGGCCGGGCCGCCGTGGAACAGCCGGGCCGCCAGCAGCGATGCCGCCTCGTCGGCCGCACCCGGCTCCTCCAGGAGATCGCAGGCGGGGCGCTCGCCGAGCCGCGAGGCGAATCCGTCGGCGAGCCGGTCGCGCCGGGACAGCTCGGTGAGGGCGGACACGACGCCCGCGTCCAGCCGGGACGGCCAGCGGCCCATCCGCCAGGCGGGCAGGGCGACCCGGGTGAGCAGCCGGTCCCAGCCCGCGTAGGCGAGGCCGACCTGCTCCTGGGCGACGATCCGCAGACCGTAGTCCACACCCTGTGCACGGACCGACGCGGCGGCGGCGACGCTCCGCTCCATCTCCGCGGCATGGCTGCGACAACTGCGGAGCAGCAGCCTGGCGATCCGGCCGACGAAGGCACGGGGCACTCTGCGCACCCCGGCCAGCGGGCCCTGCACGGGCGCGGCGGCGTCGGCGACCGCTCCGTCGAGCCCCCGGACGAAACGGCGGGCCGCTGCTATGTCGGGATGGGCGGACGGGCCCGTGCCCGCGACGACCGGGGCGAGCACCGCCCGTAGCTCCGCGACCCGCATCCACCACAGGAACGGCGATCCGATCACCAGCACCGGAGCCGCCTGGACCCGGCGGCGGGTCCGGGCCGCGGAATGCGCCGCCGGATCCGGGCCGGTGTCCGCCGCGGGCTGCGCCGAGGGGTGGGTGCGGTCCTCCAGCCAGCTGTCGCAGTCGGGCGTCAGAGCTATTGCCGAGGGCGCGGGGACCCCGAGCCGGTCGGCGAGGTCCCTGACCAGGCGATAGAGATCGGGGGCGGCCTTCTCCGGGAGCAGGACGGTCGGGCTGACCGCCGGCCTCGCCCGTACGATCGCGACCGCGACGGCCGCGGCGAGCAGGAGCACGACGACCGCGCAGGCCGTCACGACCCAGCGCGCCGCGTCCCAGCCGCTGCCCACGGCCAGGCCCTGGGCACCCGCCACGAGCAGCACGACGGCCACCGCCGCCGGCAGGATCGCCACGGCTGTCGCCCTGCCGCGGATGCGCAGCAGCGCGTGAGCTCGGGCACGCGCACTCAGCGCACCCAGCTCCTCACTTGTACCGATACCGGACACGGCCGGACGTCACCCCCTCTGCCCCCGCGGCGGTGTTGCTCACTCCCCCACTGTGGCACCCGTCACCGACATCGCAATGCCAGTGGGCCAAGTGCCGGAATGCTTGCGCCGCACCCTAGTTGGGGCCTCGGCAGGCGTCATCCGGATGGCTCAGCCGTCACTCGATGGAATGGCTTTGGGCAAAGGTGCTGACGCGCCGCCGTCCTTGAGGCAGCGGCGCGTCGGGGCATGTCGGGGCGCGTCGGCGGGACTGCGGGGATGCAGGAGGCCGGTCTCGGCCCTCCGCGGCCGGTCTCCCGCATCCCGCGGCCCGTCTCAGCCCTCCGCGGCCTTCCGGGCAATGTCCGTACGGAGCTGCGAGCCGTCGAGCCGGATCCGGGCCGCCGCCGCGTAAGCACGCTCCCGGGCGCCCGCGAGGTCCTTGCCGGTCGCGGTCACGGACAGCACCCGGCCGCCCGCGCTGACGATCGTGTCGCCCTCACGCCTGGTGCCCGCGTGCAGGACGTACGCGTGCGGGGCATCCTGCGCCGCCACGTCGTCGAGCCCTTCGATCGGGTCGCCCGTGCGCGGCGTACCCGGGTAGTTGTGCGAGGCGATGACCACGGTGACGGCGGCCTCGTCGCGCCACTTGAGCGGGGGCAGCTGGTCGAGCGTGCCGTTGGCGGAGCCGAGCAGGACACCGGCCAGCGGGGTCTTCAGGCGGGCCAGGACCACCTGGGTCTCGGGGTCGCCGAAGCGGGCGTTGAACTCGATCACCCGGACGCCGCGCGAGGTGATCGCGAGGCCCGCGTACAGCAGCCCGGAGAACGGGGTGCCGCGGCGGCGGAGTTCGTCGACGGTCGGCTGGAGCACCGACTCCATGACCTCGTCGACCAGCTTGGGGTCGGCCCACGGGAGCGGGGAGTACGCGCCCATGCCGCCGGTGTTCGGGCCCTCGTCGTCGTCCAGGGCGCGCTTGAAGTCCTGCGCGGGCTGGAGCGGCAGCACGGTGGTGCCGTCCGTGATCGCGAAGAGGCTCACCTCGGGGCCGTCGAGGAACTCCTCGATGACCACGCGGTCGCAGGCCAGGGCGTGGGCACGGGCCGCCTCGACGTCGTCGGTGACGACGACGCCCTTGCCCGCGGCGAGACCGTCGTCCTTGACGACGTACGGGGCGCCGAAGGCGTCGAGAGCGGCGTCGATCTCGGCCGGGGTGGTGCAGACGTAGCTACGGGCGGTCGGGACGGCGGCACCGGCCATCACGTCCTTGGCGAACGCCTTGGAGCCCTCCAGCTGGGCCGCCTCGCCGGAGGGACCGAAGCAGAGGATGCCCGCGGCGCGCACGGCGTCGGCGACCCCGGCGACGAGCGGCGCCTCCGGGCCGACGACCACCAGTTCGGCGCCCAGGTCGGTGGCGAGGCGCGCGACGGCGTCGCCGTCGAGGGCGTCGACCGGGTGCAGTTCGGCCACCTCCGCGATACCGGCGTTGCCGGGAGCGCAGTACAGAGCGGTGACGTCGGGGTCGAGGGACAGAGAGCGGCACAGGGCGTGTTCGCGGGCGCCGCCGCCGATGACGAGGACCTTCACGGGGTGCAGCCTAGCCGCCGGGGCGTGGCGCCCTTGACGGGACGCCGCTCCGTGGACATCCCGGGAGCCGTGGCGGACGCCCCGGGCGCCCCCGCTGTCCGTTATTCGTTGGTGAATTCCTCGACGACCGTGGCGCCCAGCTCGCGGACGATCAGGTCGTGCCCGGAGAGCGCCGAGTCGACGAGGTCCGGGTCGTCGGCCTCGGGGGTGTCGTCCTCGGGCGCGACCGCGCGCGGGGGCTCGGGCGCGGAGTACGACCGCGGTGCGGGCTCCGCGGCGGATGCGGCACCCGGTTGCTGGTGAGCCGGCTGCTGCTGGTGACCCGGCTGCTGGTGCGGAGAAGCGGCCGGCCGGGGCTCGTAACTCTGCTGGGGCGCGGGGGCCTGATGCTGCGGCATGGGCGGCGCGGCGGAGGGGCGGCCTCCGCCGGTCTGCGGGGGTGCGCCGGCGCCGCCCGACGGGTCGACGACGGCCTCGATCTTCCACTGCGCGTTGAACCGCTCGGCGAGGGCCTGCCTCAGCACGTCCTCGCTGCCGCTGCTCGCGAAGTTGTCGCGCGCGCCCGCGTTGAGGAAGCCGATCTGCAGGGTGCTGCCGTCGAAGCCGGTGACCTGGGCGTTCTGGCTGAGCAGGATCCAGGTGAACCGGCGGCGGTTCTTCACCGCCTCCAGGATGTCCGGCCACATGTTCCGCACCTGGCCGGCGCCCTGGGTCATGCCCGGACCCGGCTCGGCGGCGGCAGGCACCGGTGCGGCGGGCGCGGGCTGGACCGGCGCGGCGGCCGGAGCGGGCTGCGGGGCCGGCGACTGGCCCGGGGCGGAAGCGGTCGGCCAGCCACCGGGGCGTCGGCCCGATTCCGGCGCGGCCGCGGTGGGCCAGGCACCGGGACGCTGACCGCCCTCGGGAGCCGGGGCCTCGGCCGGCGGCTGCGGGACCACGGGGGCGGCGGAGGCCGCGGGCGGTGCTGCGGCGGGGGCGGGCGGCGCGGCCTGGACCGGTGCGGGCGCTTCGCCCCGTACCGCCGCACGCGCGGCGGCGGGTCCCGCACCGGGCTGCACGACAGGTGCGGCGGGCACGGCGGGCGCGGGCGCGTGGGTCGGCGCCTCCGGGCCGGGCACGTATCCCATGGCGGGCCCCGGGCCCGTGGTCGCGAAGGAAGCGCCCCGCTCCAGCCGGTCGAGCCGGGCCTGCAGCGAACGCTCGTCGTCGAAGGCCGCGGGCAGCAGCACCCGGGCGCAGATCAGCTCGACCTGGAGACGCGGCGAGGTCGCCCCGCGCATCTCCGTGAGCCCTTCGTTGACCAGGTCGGCGGCGCGGCTCAGCTCGGCGGCGCCGAAGACGGACGCCTGGGCCTGCATCCGCTCGACGACATCGGCGGGGGCATCGATCAGCCCCTTCTCCCCGGCGTCCGGCACAGCGGCCAGGATCACCAGGTCGCGCAGCCGCTCCAGGAGGTCGGCGACGAAGCGGCGCGGGTCGTTGCCGCCCTCGATCACCCGGTCCACGACCTCGAACGCCGCGGCCCCGTCGCCCGCCGCGAAGGCGTCCACGATCGAGTCGAGCAGCGAGCCGTCCGTATAACCGAGCAGCGAGGTCGCCATGGCGTATGTCACACCGTCGTCGCCCGCGCCGGCCAGCAGCTGGTCCATCACCGACATCGAGTCACGCACTGACCCGGCCCCGGCCCGCACGACGAGCGGCAGCACGCCGTCCTCGACGGGGCTGTTCTCCTTGCCGCAGACCTCGGCGAGGTATTCGCGCAGCGTCCCCGGCGGCACGAGACGGAACGGGTAGTGGTGCGTACGCGACCGGATGGTGCCGATGACCTTCTCGGGCTCGGTCGTGGCGAAGATGAACTTCAGATGCTCCGGCGGCTCCTCGACCACCTTCAGCAGGGCGTTGAACCCCGCCGGCGTGACCATGTGCGCCTCGTCGATGATGTAGATCTTGTAACGACTCGACGCGGGCCCGAAGAACGCCTTCTCCCGCAGATCACGGGCGTCGTCCACGCCACCGTGCGACGCGGCGTCGATCTCGATGACATCGATCGACCCCGGCCCGTTGCGCGCGAGGTCCTGGCAGGACTGGCACTCCCCGCACGGCGTGGGCGTCGGCCCCTGCTCGCAGTTCAGACAGCGGGCGAGGATGCGCGCGCTGGTCGTCTTGCCACAGCCGCGCGGACCGCTGAACAGGTACGCGTGATTGACCCGGTTGTTCCGCAGCGCCTGCTGCAGCGGGTCGGTGACATGCTCCTGCCCGATGACCTCGGCGAACGACTCGGGGCGGTAGCGGCGGTACAGCGCAAGGGACGACACACATACGAGGTTATCCGGGCGGACCGACAACCGGCCCCGGACCGTGCGAAGCGCCGCCCCGCACCCCCCGGGAACCGCAGGCCCGGGAGCTGCAGGCCCGGGAAGCGAAAGCCTGGGAAGCGAAAGCCTGGGAAGCTAAGCCTGGGAAGGCAACAGGCCCGGGAAACACAAGGGCCCCCCACGCACCCGCCAGAGCCGACCTACCCTTGCTGCCTTCCGGCCCTGGGGGAGTTCAGTCAGATAGCGCCACGTGAGGGGCTGACGCCCACCTTAGCCGATCCCCACCCCTGCCGGTCCACTGCCCCGCCTCCCGGACCCCGCGCGAACGAGTCCGAGGGGAGTCCGAGCAAAGTCCGGGGGGAACGGGTTCGCGAGCACTCCTCAACGTCTTGTATTGTTTGCCGCGGAGGATTCGCCTAGTGGCCTAGGGCGCACGCTTGGAAAGCGTGTTGGGGGCAACCCCTCACGAGTTCGAATCTCGTATCCTCCGCCATTGCTCTCACCGGGCAATACGTCGAAGGGCCCCGCTGCTTGCAGTGGGGCCCTTCGACGTTGGTGGTCTCAGTTTTGGTCTCAGTTAGCCTCCACGCGCGTTGGTCTCGCCCGAACGTCTGATCCACTTTGACCCCTTGCGGCAGAATGGCTGCAGTTTGGGTTCACCGCCGCGTCCGGGCTCTCGACGTCCGCGGTCTCGGCAGAGGGAAGGAGGGGGCGTCCTCCAGCACGACCACGCGTCCGGCTACAGCGATGCGCCGACGATTCGCTACCCCGGCAGGTCTGCTTGGTACGCCCGCGGCACATGACCACAGCCTCACAGACGGGCGTTTCCCCTTGATCGTGGACACCCTGATCATTGGATCGTGATGATCCATAGGACAGGAGTTCCCGTTGGGGACGTCGAAGTACTCGCCTGAGTTCCGGGCTGATGCCGTCGCGCTGTACCACTCGAGCCCGGGTGGGACGTACGCGTCGGTGGCCAAGGACCTGGGCATCAACCACGAGACGCTGCGCACGTGGGTGCGGGATGCCGAGCAGGCTGCCCGTCCCGGGGCGGTGGAGGCCACCGCGATGGAGAAGGAGAACCGGCAGCTGCGGGCCCGGGTCAAGGAACTCGAGCTCGAGCGGGAGATCCTGCGGAGGGCCGCGAAGTATTTTGCGGCCGAGACCAGCTGGTGAGCAGCCGCTTCCAGTTCGTCGACGATCATCGTGGCGCCTTCGGCGTCAAGCGGCTGTGCCGGATACTCACGGTCTCGCGGTCCGGCTTCTACCGGTGGCTGGCCGGCGCGGACGCGCGGGCCAGCCGGGCCCAGGCGGACGTCGAGCTCGCCGAGCACATCAACCGGATCCATCAGGAATCGGACGGTACCTACGGGGTCCCGCGCGTCACCGCCGAGCTGAAGGACTCCGGTTGGCGGGTCAATCACAAGCGGGTCGAGCGCGTCATGCGCACGTTCCGCATCGTCGGGCTGCACCTGCGCAAGAAGGTCCGCACGACCATTCCCGAGCCGTCGGCGACGCCGGTTCCGGACCTGCTCCAGCGGGACTTCACCGCCCAGGTGCCGAACACCAAGTACGTGGGCGACATAACCTATCTCTCCGTCGGCAACGGCCAATTCCTTTATCTGGCAACGGTGTTGGACCTGTGCTCGAAACGCCTGACGGGCTGGTCGATCGCCGACCACATGCGGACCTCGCTGGTCACCGACGCGCTTAGGGCCGCAGCGAGGGCCCGCGGCGGGGACGGTCTGCGCGGGGCGATATTTCACAGCGACAACGGGGCGCAATATGTGTCGAAGGAGTTCGCCCAGGTCTGCTCGGAGCTGGGTGTGACCAGATCGCGCGGCGCGGTCGGCACAAGTGCGGACAACGCCGCCGCGGAGAGTCTGAACGCGACCATGAAGCGCGAGACGCTCCAGGGCCGCAAGCGGTGGAACGGGGCCAGTGAGGCCCGCCTCGCGGTCTTCCGCCGGGCGACCCGCTACAACACCCGCCGACGGCACTCCCGCCTCGGCCAGATCAGCCCGATCACCTACGAACAGCGATCAACTACGCTGGCCACCGCCGCATGACAACCGGTGTCCACGATCACGGGGAAGGCCCCCCAAGGCATCGGCGCCACGCTCGTTCAAGCACTCGCCGACGACTTCGGCTGCCAGATCACCGACGTGTCCTGGTCGACCCCAGTCAGCAACGCGGGCCAACGCCTCGCAGCCCGGATCTCACCCCTGGGCATCTGGATCAGCTGACACCGAACCCTTGCAATGAGCCCAGACGACGGGCAGCGCACTGAGCTGAAGGGGCCGACCACTCCATGGCTGGCCCCGTGCTCCGTGACGGACCACTTCTCCTGTTGTCGGCGGCGCTTGGATCGGTTCAAACGCCGCCGACAATGTTGCGCAGCCCGATCGAGCGGCTTCGGTCTTTCCGCTCAAGGTGACTTACGGGCGGGCCACTTATCGCTCGCGACCGGGGCTGTCCGCGTCGCGGGGGTTCCCAGGGTTGTGGAACCCTGGGAACTACTTGCAGGCCGACGCGAGCCACCCGTGGCGCGGCAGACCACGCTCCCTGAACCGCCCTCCACACACGAACAATGAGCGAACGAGCAGCAGCCGAGTGAGGTGGTGACCAGGCAGAACTCGCTGATCAATGGTTGTATTCACCGGCGTACCGCACCGTTCAGAAGCCCCACCCGCCCCGGTTCCGCCTCAGGTCCGAACACTCCCGTACACGGAACCGCCAGACGAATACCCCTCCGGCGAGTCCGGGCCACGGCGGCTTCGGCCGGATCACGCGAGTACCGGGCCGGAAATCGTTGACGGGGCAGACGGCTTCTCGTCCAAGTGACATTCTGGGAGCTGCACAGAGGCGAAAGGGAGTTGGCTCATGCAGTGGACGGTTCATGGCGAGCGCCAGATCTATGACAACCCGTGGGTCAATCTCTGGCTCGTGGATGTCCAGCAGCCGGACGGTCGGCGGTGGGAGCACCACGTGGTCCGGATGCGGCATCTTGCTGTCGCCGCCGTGGTGGATGAGCAGAAGCGGGTGCTGATGATGTGGCGCCACCGGTTCATCACGGACACGTGGGGCTGGGAGCTGCCGATGGGCCTGATCGAGGCCGACGAGACCCCGGAACAGGCTGCGGCTCGTGAGGTGGAGGAGGAGACCGGCTGGCGGGTGGAGGGCCTGAAGCCTCTGGCGTACGCGCAGCCGGCGAATGGCATCACCGACTCGGAACATCACGTCTTCCGCGCTGAGGCTTCCGCCTATGTCGGCCCGCCGACGGAGTTGAACGAGTCGGACCGCATCGAGTGGATCCCGATGTCCGAGATTCGCGGCATGATCGACCGTCGCGAGGTGGTCAGCAGCGGAAGCCTCGTCGGGCTGCTGTACCTCCTGCTGGACGACGCCACGAGTGCCGCAAGCTAGCCGAGCGCTTCGCGCATGCGCTGCTCGAACGCGATCACCGGCGTCTCGCGAGCGTAGGGGGCGAGGTGCTGGTGGAACTCGTGGACGTGGCCAGCGACGCGGGGTGAGTCGAGTGACGCGCTGAGGTCCAGGGCGAGCCCGGCACTGTGGCACGCGGCATCCAGCTTGCCCTGCTGGAGTTGGGCCGTAGCCAGCCAGAAGGCGTGGAAGGCACGGCCACGCTGCTGGGCGCCTGTTTCCCGCCGAAGGCCCTCGGCAATCAGCGGCTCGGCCCGCTCTGACTCGCCCAGCTTGGCGAGCGCGATCCCCGTGTCGACGATCAGTTTCGTCTCATCGAAGTAGCGGACCCAGGAAGGCGCCTCGCCTTCCTGACCACGGGCCTGCTCGTATGCGTCCCGGGAACGTCCGATGGCCTGGTGACAGGAGGCGGCGTCGCGGAGCGTGGCGTGGGCGAAGGCTTCCCGCATGTGGAGCATCGACATCACCAGTGGTTGCCCGCCGACGGCTCGGGCGCTGTCCTGGGCCTTGCAGGCCAGTGCCACCGCATCGACGGGCTGTCCGTCGTACGTTGCCTGCAGGCTCATGCAGGACAGGACGTTGGCCATGAAAAGATAGTCGTCCTGCCCGTGCGAAAGCCGCAGCGCCTGGGCGAAGTGGGTGCGCGCGGTGCTGTACTGGCGGGCATCGAAGTAGGCCCACCCCGCGAGGCGAGCGAGCTCTGCCGCAAGTGACTGAAGATCGCGGCGCAGAGGGGCGCGGACGCTGCACATCATCTGCGTCACGTATCGAAGGTGCCCTACGACAGCAGGACGCAGGGAAGCGCCGCCGTGTTCGTCGTCACGGCGCCAGTAGTCCTCGACCGATGACCGCAGGGCGAGGAGCGTCGATCGCGTCACCCTTCCATCGGCGAGCGTCAGCAAGTCGTCGAAATCGCTGCGGGATTCGGCGTCAGTTTCCCGCTCAGTGTCGGCGAAGGTCTCGTATGTCTGCGCCGAACGGCTCGGAAGGCGGTCTCGCGACGTCGCGGGGGACGGGATTTCCCAGGGCCTGTGGGCAAGCCCGAGCATGGCGCCGGGGATACGAAGGCCGTCGGCGACCCGCTCGATCACATCGATGTGGGCGAGTCCGCGCCGCCCCGACATGATTTCCCCGACCCGGCTCGGTGTCATGCCGCACAAGGCGGCCACGCGGGACGGGTAGATGCCCGCCTTTGTCCTCACGAGGTGAAACACCTTCGCGAAGTCGCGCTTCTGACAGGCGCGTTGCCACTCGGGGTTCGCGAGCAGCTCGGGCGGAAGTCCCTGATGAGGCTGGGGTCCGGGCACATGCGCTCCTCTGCCGCATCAGGCGGTGGCGTCTGGCGGTTGGTCAGCCGCTCTGGATATTACCCACGTTGGGTAATCACCGTGACCTGATTACGTGATGGCCCTTCGCGGTGAGCTGGTCCTCCAACCGCCCGCGATGAAGGGACGCGATGTACGCGATGGCCACGCACGACCAGCAGACCGCCGAGAGATGGCACATGCAGTTCAGCTCGACCGCCGCATGCATCTCCCTCGTCCGGCGCCAGGTGGAGAAGACCCTCAGCAAGTGGGGATACGTACTCGACGACATCGACCGGATCGTCCTGGTCTCCAGCGAGCTCGCGACGAACGCCGTGCTACACGGACATGTCCCCGGGCATCTCCTCGAAGTCTCTCTGACCTCGACGGACCACAGCTGCTTGATCGAGGTATCGGACGGCAGCCCCTGCACTCCGATGGCACTGCGTCTTACGGCTGATGAGGAACACGGTCGTGGGCTGCCGCTCGTCAGCGCCCTGGCCGTACGAGTCGGCCACCACGCGCGCAAACCGACCGGCAAGACGGTCTGGGCCCACATGCTGCGCGCATCCCAAGGATCACGATGAGAGGGCCCCACACAAGTGCGTCCCGCAGCACGCGCACGAGCTATCGCCCCGTGGAGACCAGCCCTGGGGCTGGCCGCCGGCGGGAGGCGACAGCCATGATGCGCGTCATCGGCCGCTACGCCGGAGTCCTCTTCATCATCGGCGTCAGCGCATCGTGCGGCTTGGTCGTCGGTCTGGCCCTCGCAACGGCACCGACTCCATAGACCGGTCCGCCCCAGGCGAGTACCCGCACCGCGGGTCGGCTCCCCCGTGCCCACCAGGGGCGGACCCTCCCCCTCCGTCGGCTGCCTATGAGCGAGCTCGGCAGCCGACGGAGGGCCACCCACCGCTCCGCACCCACCGACCGTGACCCCAGCCACGCGGTCCGCCCTGGCAGCAGCACGGACGCGCCATGCGCGCCGCGTGCCGCGATCCGCTTCGACCCGACATGAGGTACGCCGAGTGATTCAGCACCCAGCCCTGGAGAACATCCACCACGCGGTCCCGATCACGGTCACCACCGACCGCACCCTCAGAGTTAAGGTCATCGACTCCTGTGGGATGACCTGCACCTTCTGCCACAACGAAGGCACCCCCGTCAGCGTGGACAACCGGACCCACGCGGCCGACCTGTTCACCGACTCAGGCAGCTCCGGACGCGTATCGATCTACGTGGCCACCAACGGCGCAGGCTTTCTCAGTGCGCCTGTTTTCCCGGACGAGTCGTTCCGCCACGCACTGGAACAGCTCCGGAACGCCCTCGGCTTCGACGAGGTCCACCTGACCGGAGGCGAGCCGACCCTCCACCCCCGGCTTCCCGAGATCGTCGCCACGGCCAGAGAAGCCGGATACGCGGTAAGCATCACCTCGAACGGTGAGAACGGGGCCCGGATACTGTCAAGTTGCGCCTCAGCCGGGCTTGGGCACGTCAACTTCTCCGTCTTCGGAACGACTCCCGAAGAGCTGGCACAGGTGCAGCACGTCCGGTACCGGAACAAGGCCCTGGCTGAGCGCAAGATCGCAGCATTGGACGAGTCGATCAGACTCGCCGTGAAGCTCGGAGTGGACGCACGCGCGAACATCGTCCTGCCGCACCGAGACCATGTGCCGCGGGTTCACCGCCTCCTCGCCAAATACTCCCCCTCCCTGTCCGTCCGGATCCTCTCCTCGCTGGCGGACGGCAACGAGTCCCTGAACGCCATCGACATCCTGCTCGACGAGCTCGGCGCCGAACTCGAAGAAGTCCGCCTCATCGCGGGCACCTCGGGCTTCCGCATGTCCTACCGGCTGCCCGACGGCCGTCCGCTCATCATCAAGCACATCCGGCCGGTGAGGCTGCCGACAACCTGCGCCAACTGTCGCTTCAACAACGCCACCGACTGCGAGGAGGGCTACTACGGGGTGCGCTTGTACCGAGACTCGACGGGCCGTTTTCACGTCGGAGTCTGCATACAGCGCATGGACCTCTGCCTACCCGTGGAAGAGTTCGTAGCCGGCGACACCTGCGACGAGGTCGTCAGATTACGGGAGAGCGACCTCCGAGACCTGACCGCCTAGAAACCGATCACTAGGAGCACAGACAACGATGGCCCAGCACGAGTACGAGGCGAAATTCCTCAGCATCGACGTCGACGCAGTACGCGACCAACTCCGCAGCGCCGGTGCACAACGAGCCTTCGACAAGACCATGTTCACCCGGTTCATCTTCGAGAACGACGCGGTCCAAGGCGAACAGTGGCTCCGGCTGAGGGACGAGGGAGGCAAGAAGACCCTCACCCTGAAGCAGGTCAGCGACGCCACCACCATCAACGGCACCACCGAGATCGAGATCGAGGTCAACGACCTCGACAAGACAGCCGAACTTCTCGGTGCCCTCGGGCTGCACCAGGTCCGGTACCAGCAGAACTACCGGGAAGAGTGGCAGCTCGGCGACATCACCTACGACCTCGACACCTGGCCCGATCTCCCCACTTTCATCGAGATCGAAGGTCCGTCGGAAGAATCGGTCCGCAAGGCGGTGGCCGCACTTGGCTTCGACTACGAACAGGCCCGCTACGGCAGCATCGACCTCATCTACAAGAGCGAGCTGGACCGGGACATCCTCGCCGAGCCAACGCTGCTCTTCACGGCGTAACTGATATGCAACGTGTGGGCCGTCGTCCTTGAAGGGGGACGGCCCACTTGCTTGAGCGCTCGCCGAACGGACACTGTCGTCCAGCACAACCACTTCACCGAGAATTTCGCAGATTCTACCCCCCCACAAACCCCACGATCAGCGGGGCGGCCGGCCAGCGCGTGACAGCCGACAGGACACCCTTGGCCAGATCTGATGAATCACGGTGCTGTGCAGGCAATGCTCGCTGGCCGTGGTCTCAGTTGTGGTCTCATTCACCTCCGTCCAGGACCGTTCGCAAGCCCACCGGCCAACATCCGCGCCGCTGGTCAGAACGCTCCCGCACACCCCCGACCCCCCAGACGAACATTTGGAAAGCGTGTTGGAGGCAACCCCTCACGAGTTCGAATCTCGTATCCTCCGCCATTGCTCTCACCGGGCAATACGTCGAAGGGCCCCGCAGCTTGCTGCGGGGCCCTTCGACGTTGCTTGTGTCGCCCTTCCCCGTCGCGGTCGGCTGCCCGCTCCCCTCCCGGTGACGTCGCTACGATCGCCGGTCATGGACTGGCTCGAGCGCGCGGCGAAGCTGAGGCAATGGACCGGGAACGGGATACGGGCTCCGCACAAGCCCCTGTTGCTCCTGTACGCCCTCGGCCGGTTCCGGGAGGATGCCGACGGCGAGTTGCGGTACAGCGTGGTGGAGAAGGATCTGAAGCGGCTGCTCGCCGGGTACGGGCCGGCCAACAGGACAACGCCCGCCTACCCCTTCCACCATCTGGTCAGCGACGGGGTGTGGGAAGTACGTACCGATCGGGGGCCCGGCAGTCCCGGCACCGGGGTGCTGGAGCTGCGGGCGACGGGCGCGGCGGGGCGGTTGGTGCCGGAGCTGCGGGCAGCCCTGCGACGTGAGCCGTCGCTGCTCGGCCGGATCGCCCGGGTGCTGCTCGATCAGCACTTCCCGCCGTCGCTCCACGGCGAACTGCGCGAGGCGGTGGGGCTGGAGCTGGAGCCGGTGGAGTCCGGACCGCTCCCGGCCGGGCGGCGGCAACGAGACCGGCGGATGCGGGAGATGGTGCTGACCGCCTACGAGTACCAGTGCGCCTTCTGCGGCTACGACGGAAGAATCGGCGCGGTGCCGGTCGGGTTGGAGGCCGCGCACGTGCGCTGGTGGGCGTTCGACGGTCCGGACGACGTCGACAACGGGCTGTGCCTGTGCGCACTGCATCACAAGCTGTTCGACAAGGGCGCCCTCGGCGTCGGCGAGGGCCACCGCATCCTGGTGTCGCAGGAGTTCGTCGGGCGAAGCCCGGCGGCCCGCGAGCACGTGACAGCGCTGGCGGGCCGACCCTTGACCGGCCCCCAGCCGGGCACGAGCCCGATCGCGGCGTGCCACCGGTCCTGGCACACCAGGCAGGTCTTCCACGGCGTCCCGCGCCCTGCCTCCGGGGCGTGATCGTCCGGCCCCGCGTGCCCGTGCTCGGGCGACAGCCGTTATCGGACAAGGTCGCCTATCGGACAAGGTCGCCCGAATCGCGGTGGAAACGGTCGGGGCGACGTAGAACTCATGGAGGCGGGCGGCTCAGGAGGTCGCGTACGGGGCAGGGCTGGGCCGCGTACGGGGCGCACGGGGAAGGCGACGGGTGCTTTCGGACGAGACTTGGCGCGAGCTACGGGGCCAGGGGGCGACCCGCACCTTTCGCGAGCGCAGTGTGATGCTGAGGCAGGGGTCCGCGGGGACACACCTGCTCGCCCTCACCGACGGGCTCGCCAAGGTCGTGTGCCGGGAGCCGGGCGGGGCCGTGACCTGGCTGGCCTTCCGGGGGCCGGGTGACCTGCTGGGCGAGGTGTCCGTCTTCCACGGCACCACGCGCACGGCGGAAGTGGTCGCGCTCACCCCCTGCACGGCCGTCGTGCTGGAGGCCGAGCGGTTCCGCCGGTTCATCGAACAGCGCGGGCTCGTCATGGACTTGATGCGCCAGGCTCTCTCCCGGCTGCGGGAATCCGACGCACACCGCACCGAACTGCTGACCCTTCCGCTGGTCGCCCGGCTGGCGCGGGCACTCCTGAGACTGGTCGAACTCACCGCGCCGGGAAGCGAATCGGAGGTCGTACGGCTGACCGGCCTGAGCCAGGAGGAGATCGCCCAGGCGACCGGAGTCACCCGCAACGCGGCCATCACCGGACTGCGACGGCTGCGCGAGTCCGGGGCGGTGGAGACGGCCCGCAGAACGATCGTCATCAAGGACATGAAGACGCTGCGCGACTGGGCGATGACCGGCCCGGGAGCCACGCCCGCAGCGTCCTTCTCGCCGCCCCCGGCCCGGTGAGCGAGCCCACGCTGTGACGTGGGACACCCGCGGACTGCCCTGCGCTGTGCAGTCGGGCGGACGGAACCGACGGAACCTCGAATCAGCCGGCCACCGGCTTCGTAACCGTCCCGCCGTCCACGAGGAGATCACGCATGTCCAGCCCCGTTCCCGCCCCGTACGCCGAGAGCCGTCCGCTGCCTCCCTACCGGGCCCTGTTCGCCGTCGACGCGAAGGACTTCACCGGCCTGCCCGCCGTGCAGCACGGTCCGGTGAGCCAGTTGATCCCCGAACTCGTGGACCAGGCGCTGGACCGTGCCGGGCTCCACGAGCTGCGCGAGGCCAAGCGGTTTTTGGCCAACACCGGGGACGGCGTGGTGTTCGGCTTCGATCCGGCGTTGCTGCCCTTCGTCCTCTGGCCGTTCCTGGGCGTGCTCGACGACACGCTCGGCGCGTACAACAAGCAGTGCGTGGGCCCCCGCATCCGGCTCCGGGCCAGCGTCCACGTCGGACCGCTGCCGGACGCGGACCGTCCGGGCGACGGCAACGGCACGGCCCGCAACGACACGCACCGGCTGCTGGACTCCCGTCCGGTCAAGGCCATCCTGACCGCGGCGAGCGAGCAGGTCACCCACCTGGCGGCGGTCGTCTCCCAGCGCGTCTACGAGGACGTCGTGCTCGGCGGGTACACCGGACTGCACCCCGCCCGCTGTGTGGAGGTCCCGGCCACCGTGGAGGGGAAGAACTTCTCTCAGCGGGCATGGCTGTACGTCCCGTCGCCGTCCGGAAACCTTGTGCAGGCCGGCGTGCGACCGCGCGAGGAACCCGCGGCGCCGACCGACACCTCCGCCGACCGGGAACAGGCACCGGCGACGTCGCCCGGTACGCACTACAGCGGCAACACTCAGCACGTGGGCGAAGGCGCCGCCGTGATGGGGAGCGTCGGGCGGGACCTCACGTACACCGGCGGCTCCACCACGTACCACGGCACCAACCAGCACTGGGGCGGCGGCGACAACGTCTCGGGCGACAAGCGGGTCGGTGGCGCCGGGGACCCCCGGTGAGCGCCGGCGCGGACACCTCCCGCGGCCCGGACGGCGAGGATTCCGAAGGCGGTCCCGGCCCGGGAAGCTCCTACCGCGACAACCAGCAACGGGTGGACCAGGGCTTCGCGGTCATGGGCGGGATCGCGGGCGACGCCAACGTGTTCATCGGCGTCCACCCCGACGAGGACGTCAGCGAGCGCATCCGCAAACCCCGGCTGCGGGAAGGCCCGTACCCCGCGGACGACGTGCGCGCCCGTCTGCACGGATTCGTCGAACCACCGACCCACACCCGGTGCCGCAAGGTGCTGGACAGCCACCTCCTGGTACTGCGGGCCGGGAGCGGCACGGGGGCGGGTACGGCCGCGTTCGCACTGCTGGCGGAGCGGTACGGGGCCGGCGGCATCATCGGTCTGGACTCGCCCGACGACCTGTCGCGGTGGCGTCCCAAGGAGCCGCGCGGCTATCTGCTCCAGGGTCTGTCCCCGGGGGCCGCCGACCTGCTCGGTGAAGTCGTGCTCACCGGGCTGGCCTCGCTGCTGCGCCGTTCGGGCGCCCATCTGGTCGTCACCGTACGGATGGAGACGGCGCTGCCCGGCGGCACGCTGCCCTGGCAGGTCGCACACCGCCCGCCGCCGCCCGCCGAGGTGGCCGTGAAGCGCCTGAACACCATGGCCGAGGCAGGTGAACTCACCACCGGGCAGGAGGCCGACGCGCTGCGGCACCTCGCCGCACCGGACTTCGTCGGCCACCTGGACGCGCACCCGCTGCCGGGGGACGGTGTCGCGGTGGCGCAGGGGCTGCGCGACCTCGTCGTGGCGGGGAAGTCGGCCGCGTCCGTACTCGCCGACCTACGGACCGGCAGCCCCGCGGCGGCGCGCAAAGCGCTCGCGGAAGCACGCGACCGGGCCGACCGGATCTCGCTGATGGCGGCGATCTCGCTGCTGCCCGACCAGGACCGTACGGTCGTCGAACGGTTCGGCGCGATCCTGCGCCCCCACATCGACGGCCGCGGCGGCCCGGCACCGGCAGTGGCCGGGGGACCTGGGCACGGCGAGGGGGCGGCGGCCCGGCACGACGTGCTCGGGCCGGCCTTCGAGGACCGGCTGGCGGCCGTCGGCGCGCGCCTGCTGCCGCCCCGGTACGGAGCGGCGCAGCGCTATCCGGTCCAGCCGGTCGACTTCTCCGGACGGCACCGGTCGAACGCCCTGCTCCGGTCGCTGTGGCTGGAGTACGAAGGCATGGCGGAGCTGCTGTGGAAGAGCCTGGACGAGGCTCCCCATCACCCCGGCGTCGAACTGGCGGCGGGCGAGGCGATCGGGAAGGTGCTGGCCCACGCGACCGGGCCGGACACCCTGCGCCAGCTGCACCCCTTCGCCGCGTCGGACAAGCGCTGGCGCCGTCGCCTGGTGGCCAACGCGCTCGGCGAGATGGTCCAGCACCCCGCCCTCACCGGAGCGGTACGGGAGCAGTTGCGGCAGTGGAGCCGGGCCGCCCCCGTCGCTCTCCGCTGCACCGTGGCCGAGACCTGCGGGGGCAGCTACGGCCTGGCCCGTCCCGCCGCCGCTCTGAAGCTCCTGGACACCGTGCTCGACAGAACGGGCGAGAAACTGGAGGTCCCGTTGCGCACCGCGGTGTCCTTCGCCCTCAGCGCCCTTCTCTCCGAGGACGCCAACCACGCCCTCGTCCTCGATCTCCTGCGGGAGTGGCAGGGGGCCGGTCCGGGCACACCACGTCATGGTCTGGCCGTTCACGCCGTCGAATCGATGAGCAGGGACTCCTTCCCCCTGCCCAAGGCTCCGGGCGTGCGGCGGGTGCGTCTCGCCGAGCTGCTCGCGATCCACCCGGAACGGGCCCGCGGCCTCGTGGTCGCGGCCCTGGACGACCCCGCCACCCACGAAGCGGTGGCGGCGGGCCTGTTCCTGATCGAGGGCGATCCGGAGCTGCGGCGGCGGACCGCCTTCCCGCAGGTCCTCGCCGACCTCGCCGCGGCGGCCCGGAACCACCGCGGCGTCCTGCGCTTCGTCCTGCGTCACCACCGTTCCCGTACGGCCTCGACGGAAAGGCTCGCCTCATGACCGGCCCGCTCATCTCGCCGCTGGACTCCTCGGCGGCCTGGCAGTTGTTCCGTCTCCGGTTCGGCGCCCCGGAGGGCCGGGCCCTGGTGTTCCTCGCGGACGGCGGGGAGGACGCGATGGTGCCGCCCCGGGACGGTGACTACTGGGGCTATCCGCGGCCCACGCGGCGCGAGGTGCGTGAGGGGGAGTTCTTCGACATCGTGTGGGTCTCGCTCGCGGAGCGGCGGATCTCGGTCGACATCCCGCGCCGGCCTCCGAAGGCCCCGGCCCGTTACGGAGTCGTCTGGAAGATCAGCAACCCGGTCGTCGCGGCGAGGGTCCGGCTCACCGAGGAGCGGGCCCGGCAGCTGGTCGTCGGCCACATCAACGCGAATGCCACGTTGCCCGGTGTCCCCGACCCGTTGCGGACGCCTCCGCCCCACTTCGGTACGACCGAGGTGGAACCTCCCGGCCGGCCGAGGGTGATCGACGGCTCCGGCCTCACCTACTGGTTCCTGGACCCGCCGGCCGCGCTCCTGCCCACCCCCGGCACCGGCGCGGCACCCACTCTTCCGTCGGGCTTCGGCGAAGCCCACCGTGAGGCGTACCGCTTCTACCGGGAGGTCGTCGCGGGCGGCCCGGTCGGCCTTGCGGCCCTCTGGCTGCTGCACCGGCCGGAAGAGGCGAAGGACGTGCTCGACTGGACGGTGACCCATCGGGGTCTGCTCTCCGACCGGAACGACTGGGAACACACCCTCGCGGCGGCGCTCCAGTCGCTGACACCGGAGGACCGGAGCTTCGTCGGCGCCAACATGGCGCGGGTCCTGAGCGACGTGGGGGTCCCGCAGGGCGACGAGGTGCTGCGCAGGATCGGCCACACCGATGCGGCGGGGGACGAGGGGACGGACCCGTACGGGAAACATCGGTGATCCCGCGCCCAGGGGCGCGATGAACGCGTTCGCGGGGGCACGCGGGCGGGGGACACAAAGGCACGGGCACGTGGACACATCACGTGGACACATGCAGTCCCCGGCAGTCCTTCTCGGTGCCGGGACTTCCAGCCGTCGCTGAAAGCTCCGTGCCCGGAGGAGCTGCCGGGGGCCTGGCCAGAGCCGACGAGGGGGTCACTCGGTCGACGGGACGTCTCCGTCGGCGGTGCGGCTCGCTCTGGTTTTCTGGTGTATTGAAGATTCTCCTCCCAATTTCTCGCTGGTCAAGGGGTTTGATACCTCTTTCTCAGGTATGCCCGGGGCCGAGACGGTGTGTGATCACCGTCACCCCGCTTCTTCGGGTTCGGTGTCGTCCGGATGCGGGGTGCCGGGCGTATGCCGGGTGAGACCGAGGAGATCCAGGAGTTGTTTGTTGACCGTCGAGGAGTTCGAAGAGTTCTACGCGCAGACGGCTGCCCGGCTGACCGGGCAGCTGTTTGTCATGCTCGGCGACCAGCACGAAGCGCAGGACGTGGTGCAGGAAGCTTTCGTCAAGGGCTGGAGCCGGCGGCGCCAGCTCGACCGTGACGGGCAGCCCGAGGCGTGGATCCGTACGGTCGCCTGGCGGCTGGCGGTGAGCCGGTGGCGGGGGCGGCGCCGTACGGCGGATGCCTGGCAGCGCAGTGGTGCCCCGCCGTATACGGAGGCACCCGGACCCGAGTCGGTGGCGTTGGTGGAGGCGCTGCGGGGACTGCCGCCCAAGCAGCGCCGCACGCTGGCGCTGCATTACGTGTGCGATCTGACCGTCGAACAGATCGCCGCGGAGACCGGTCTGGCGGCCAGCACCGTCAAGACGCATCTGGCCCGGGGCCGGGCCACGCTCTCTCATCGTCTGCAGGATCCGCGTACCGAGGAGTGGCCCTGTGTCTGAACCCCATGACCCGCTGAGGTCCCTGTTCAAGGAAGCCGCCGCCGCCGGTCAGGCCCGCGCGCGGTCCGCTCCGTCCTCGGTCATCACCGAGCGCGGGGACCGAGTGCGCAGGCGCCGGATCGTCGCGCTGACCGTGGGGGTCTGCCTGGCCTTCTCGGGCACGGGCGCGGCCGTGGCCTCGCTGGTGCCGGACAGCACGGGCACCACCGTCCCCGCCAACACTCCCTCGCCCGTTCCCTCGCCCCGGCTCTCTCCGTCCCCGGTCTCTCCGAGCTCCTCAAACTCCTCGCCCTCCTCGCCGCGGACCAGTCTGCCGCCGTCGGGCACGCCCTCCGACCGCCCGACCACATCACCGCCCTCGCCCACCAGGAGCGTCACCTTCCCGCCTCCCTGACCTCCCGCCGCTCCCCCGACCTCGTGTGCCCCCGGTGCCGCCCGGCCGGGCCATGCGGTGTGCGCTGAACCGACCCAGGAGATTCTGTTGTGATCCTTTCGACCCCCCAGCGACCGCGCGAGCATCCGCCCGTCCGGGCCAGGACCGCTCCCGGCGTGCCCCGCGACGCCCCGTCGCCGGGCACGGAGCCGGGCACGAGCCCGGGTACGAACCCCTTCGCCCTGCTGTTGCTCCGGATCGGGCCCGCCGACCGCGAGGTGCTCTGGCTCTACCTGCTGACCCGGGTGGGCATCTGGACCATCGCCTACTGCACCCGCTGGATGTTCCCCGACGAACCGGGGACCCATCACGCCGCCTCGTTCTTCTCGTCGTGGCAGCGGTGGGACTGGTGGCACTACCTGCACATAGCCCAGCAGGGCTACTTCCCGGGCCAGTCCGGCCCCTGGACATCCGGCTGGGACAACAGGGAGGCCTTCTTCCCCGGCTTCCCGTTCCTGCTGCGGGCCGTGCACACCGTCGTACCGAGCTGGCCGGCCGCCGGTGCGCTGATATCCCTCGTCGCCGGCGGCGTCGCCGTGCTGGCCCTGGCCCGCATCGCCCGGCTGCACCTGCCCCAGGCCGAAGCCGGGCAGCGCGCGGCCCTGTTCTTCCTGCTCTCCCCCTGCGCGGTCTTCCTGGCCGTCGGCTACACCGAAGCGCTCTTCCTCGCCCTGGCCCTGCCCGCCTGGCTGGCCGCCCAGCGCCTCAACTGGCCGCTCGCGGCCGTCCTGACGTGCCTGGCCACCACCGTCCGGGTCAGCGGCCTCTTCCTCGCCGCGGCCCTCGCGGTCCACTTCCTGATGACCGCGCGCACCCCCGCCCACTGGCGCCGTCTGCCCTGGCTGGCGCTGCCCGCCCTGCCGCCGCTCCTCTACAGCTGGTACCTGCACGCGCACACCTCCGACTGGATGGCCTGGAAGCACGCCGAGGAACGCGGCTGGTACCGCGACTTCCACGCCCCCTGGGAAGCCTGGAAGAACACCTGGCACGCCGCCTTCGGACACTCCCAGGCCACCGGGTACGCCCTGATGTGCCAGGCCGAACTCCTCACCATGCTGGTCGGCATCGTCCTGTGCGGCCTGCTGGTCCGGCGGCGGCGCTGGGCGGAAGCCGCGTACATCGCGCTCAGTCTGTGGGCGCTGGGCACCTCCTACTGGTACACCTCCATTCCCCGCGCGACCCTCCTGTGGTGGCCGCTGTGGACCGGTCTCGCCGCCTGGAGCCTGCGAAGTCCCCGCGTCAAGACCGCCTATCTCGCCGTCGCGGCACCTCTGATGACCGTCTTCGCCGTCACCTTCCTCTCCGGACGCTGGGCCGGCTGACCCGCCCGCAGCCGGGCGGCTCACCCTCCCGGCCGGTCCGGGTGGCACCGGGGCCCGTGCGGGTGCTTGCTGGTCCCGGGGTGTGTCGGTCCGTCGACCGCCCCGGAGCCGGAGGAGGCGAGCGACCGCCCATGGAGACGCGAGGCCGGGCTCTGCGCACGCCGCGGGCCGCAGGAACGGCCGGGGTGGTCTTCGCCCTGCTGCTCGCCGCCGCCATCGTCATGATCCGGCTGGCGATTCCGTCCGCGCAGGGCAAGGGCTCCGGCGAGTGGCTCACCGACCCCTCGCGCCGGCGCACGGTGCGGACGGCGCTCGAACTCGTCCCGTTCGCGGGCATCGCCTTCCTGTGGTTCATCGGGGCCGTACGCGCCCGGATCGGGGACGCCGAGGACAAATTCCTCGCCACCGTCCTCCTGGGCAGCGGACTGGTCTTCGTGGCGACCCTTTTCGGGGCCGCGGCGGCGGCCGGAAGCCTGCTGGCGACGGCCGACGCGTCCGGGGCCGATCCCGGGCAGCAGCTGTGGTCATTCGGCGGGCACTTCACGTACGGCCTGCTGACGACCTACGCGATGCGCATGGCCGCGGTCTTCGTCTTCTCGACCTCCGCCATCGGGCACCGGCTCGGCATCCTGCCGCGCCCGCTCACGGTTCTCGGCGTCCTCGTCGGCCTGACCCTGCTCCTCGTGACCGGCACCGTCGCCTGGTCCGAGCTGGCGTTCCCGCTGTGGGCCCTGGTCATCGGCCTGCACATCCTCGTACGCGCCGCGGCGAACCCGTCGGCCCGCCGATGACCGCATAACTCCATCGGGCCGCCTGTGCTCGCGGATCCGGAACGGCCCTCGCACGCTGATGCGGGGGACTACTGGAAGGGCGGCCCCTTGATGAGGCTTGTCGTCGATCTCAACCGGTGTCAGGGGTACGCACAGTGCGCCTTCCTGGCACCCGATGTCTTCGCCATGCACGGCGAGGAATCGCTGTTGTACAACCCGCACGCCGACGAGGCGCAGCGCGAGCAGGTGCTGCGTGCCGCCACCGCGTGCCCGGTGCAGGCCATTCTGGTGGAGGACCCGGACGGCGCACCGGCCTCGGTGGAAGAGGGGCCGTCCGGTGTCCGGTGACGGTGCCCTGGAGCAACTGAGGCGCGAGGGGCGGATCGTGATCGTCGGCGCCTCCCTGGCCGGCCTCCGGGCCGCGGAGACCCTGCGGGAGGAGGGCTTCACCGGTTCGCTCACGCTGATCGGTGACGAGCCCCATGAACCGTACGACCGCCCGCCGCTCTCCAAACAGGTCCTGCTGGGCCACGCCTCCGCCGATCGCACCGAGCTGCCCAGGATGCACGGGCTCGACGCGGACTGGCGGCTCGGGGTCGCCGCCGCCGGGCTGGACATGGCGGCCAGGCGGGTGCGGCTGGCCGACGGCGACGAGGTGGAGTACGACCGGCTGCTGATCGCGACCGGTGTACGTGCCCGGCCGTGGCCGCATCCGGTGGAGGCCGAACTGGACGGGGTCTTCGTGCTGCGCACCCGCGACGACGCGGCCCGGCTCCAGCGGCGGCTGGCCGCATCGCCCCGTCGGGTGCTCGTCATCGGCGCGGGCTTCACCGGCTCGGAGATCGCCTCGGCCTGCCGCGAGCGCGGGCTGCCGGTGACCGTCGCCGAACGCGGGGCCGCGCCCCTCGTGGGCGCGCTCGGCGGTGTGATCGGCCAGGTGGCCGCGGAACTGCAGCGCGAGCACGGCGTGGACCTGCGCTGCGGAATCATGGTCACCGGGCTGGAGGGCGACTCCGCGGGACGGCTGCGGCGTGCCCATCTGTCCGACGGCACCGCCCTCGACGCGGATGTCGCCGTCGTCTCGCTCGGCGCCACCCGGAACACCGAGTGGCTGGCCGGATCCGGGCTCGGCGCCGGTCCGCGCGGAATCGCCTGCGACGCGGGCTGCCGGGCCTTCGACGTGCGCGGCATCGTGACCGACGACGTCTTCGTCGCCGGTGATGTCGCCCGGTCCCCGCACGCGCTCTTCGGCTACCAGTTCCTCTCCCTGGAGCACTGGGGCAACGCCGTCGCGCAGGCCGCGACCGCGGCGCACAACATGATCAGCAGCAGTTCCGAGCGCCGCCCGCATCTGTGGGTCCCCGCCTTCTGGTCCTCGCAGTTCGGGGTCAACATCAAGTCGGTCGGCGTCCCGTCCCTGGGCGAGGAGGTCATCGTCACCCAGGGCTCGCTCGCCGACCACCGCTTCACCGGCGTGTACGGGTACCAGGGCCGGGTCATCGCCGCGGTCTCCTTCGACCAGACGAAGTGGCTGGAGTTCTACCAGCGGCAGATCGAATCGGCCGCCCCGTTCCCCCCGGAGTACTCCTCGGTGGACCGCCGCCCCGAAGGTCTGCGACCGGTCCCGGCCGACTTCCCGGACCCCTCGCTGCCCACCCACGGGCCGTCCGTCACCGTCAGCGGCTACTCGCCGACCGACCAGCGGATCACCTTCACCCCCGCCCGCGCCTGACCCCAGCAAGGACCCCGCCACCATGACGCAAGACACGCTCCTGCGGCAGATCACCGACTACGCCAACCGCGCCGACCCGTACCCGCTGTACACCGAGCTCCGCAAGAAGCCGGTGCGCCAGGAGGGGGACGAGCTGTTCGTCGTCAGCACGTACTGGGAGATCAAGAGTCTGCTGCACGATCCGCGGATCAGCTCGGACGCCCGCAACCTCTCCCCCGGTGCCGCGGGCACCCTGCTCCAGGAGGAGGAGGCCTCGTCCCTGCCGCCCGCCTTCCTGCGGCTGGACCCTCCCGAGCACGACCGGTTGCGCCGTATGACGATGCGCCCGTTCGGGCCGCCGGAAACACCCCGGCGCATCCACAACATGCGCGGCGAACTGGCCCGCATCGTCACCGACCTCATCGACGGTTTCGGGGACCGGAAGCAGGTCGACATCGTCGACGACTTCTCGTACCCCTTCCCCGTCACCGTGATCTGCCGGCTGCTGGGCATTCCGCGCGAGGACGAGGCCCGCTTCCACTCCTGGGCCGACATCATCGCCGCCGGCCTCGACCCGGACCCCGACCAGGACCCCGGCGAGCGGCGCCGCGTCACCCAGCAGGCCCGCACCGAACTGGGGATGTACCTGTCCGGGCTCATCGACGAACGCAGCGGGGCGCCCGGCGACGACATGCTCTCCGAGCTGGTCACCCAGCACGGACCGGACGGGCAGATGACCCGGATGGAAGTGCTCAGCACCGCCGCCCTGCTCTTGATCGCCGGTCATGAGACCACGGTCAACCTCATCACCAACGGGATGCTCACGCTGCTGCGCAACCCCGACGTCCTCGAACGGCTGCGCAACGACTCCCGGCTGGCCGTCCCGCTCGTGGAGGAGCTCCTGCGCTTCGAGCCCCCCGTGCAGTTGCTCCCGCAGCGCACCACCCTCGCGGACATCGACATCGCGGGCACCACCATCCCCAAGGGCGCCTCCGTCTGGCTCGTTCTGGCCTCCGGCAACCGGGACCCGAAACGGTTCCCCGACCCCGACCGCTTCGACCCGGACCGGCAGGACATCCAGCATCTCGGCTTCGGCAGCGGCATCCACAACTGCTTCGGAGCACCCCTGGCACGCCTGGAGGCGCAACTCGCCCTGACCGAACTCGCCCACCGGCTCGACGGCCCGCGGCTGGTGGAGGACCCTCCCCCGTACCGGCAGAACGCCGTGCTGCGCGGCCCCCGCCATCTGAACGTCGCGTTCGACGGCCTCCGTACCCAGGGCCGGTTGTTTGGAACATGATGGGCGGATGCCGACGCACGAACCGGACCGGCGCGACCCCGGCCCCTCGCTGGAGCAGATCCTCGGGCTGATCGCCCCCGGGATGCTCGATGTCGTCGTGGCGCCGCGCGGTACCGGTGTGCCGGTGACCGATGTGGCGCTGTACGACCCCGGCGAGGAGCGGGACGACGGCACGTGGGCGGCGGCCGAGCTGATCCTGCTCGCGGTCGGGGTGGAGGTCGCCTCGCCCGAGGCCGTCGACGTGCTGCGCGGCGCCGACCGGGCCGGGGCCGCGGCCGTGGTGATGCGGCGGGGCAGCCGGGGGCCGCGGGCGGCGCTGCTGGAGGCGGCGGGCCGGGGACGTACGGCGCTGCTGACCCGGCGGCCGGATCAGGGCTGGACGGAGGTGCTCGGCCGGTTGCGGACTGCTCTGGTGCACAGCGCCCCGGCCGGGGCGGGCGGAACGGCCGGGTTGGCGGGGCTGCGGCTCGGCGATCTGTCCGGGCTGGCCAATACGGTGGCGGACCTGGTCGGCGGAGCCATCACGATCGAGGATCCGCAGTCGCGGGTGCTGGCCTACTCGCGGCTGGACCACGAACCGGATCCGATGCGCCGGCTGACGATCCTGGGCCAGGAGGTCCCCCGCTGGCGGGTCGTCGAGCTCCGCGAGAGCGGCTTCTTCCAGGCCCTGTGGAGCACCGAAGACGTGGTGCGGCTGCCCGCCGACGCCCGGTACGCCGAGCGGCTGGCCATCGCGGTGCGCCACGGGTCCGAGGTGCTCGGGTCCCTCTGGGCCGCCGCCGACGGGCAGCCGCTCGCCGAGGACGCGGCGGCCTCGCTGCGCACGGCGGCGCGGGCCGCCGTACCTCATCTGTCCCACCACCAGACCTGGGGCCGGGCCGCGGCCAGGGCCCGGGAAGGGGCGGTGCACGCGCTCCTGAGGGGGGACGTCCGGGCCGCGCACGAGGCCGGGGTCGCGACGGACCGGCCGTACGCGGTGGTGGTCGCGGAGGCGTACGAGGGGCGGGAGCCGGGTGTCGGCAAGGCGTCCGGTGCCGACAAGGCGTCCGGCATCGCCGGGCAGCGGGTGCTGGATGTGCTGGCGCTGCAGGCCGCCGCGTACCGGCCGGGGTGCGTGAGCGCGCGGTCCGGGCGGCTGCTGTACGTCCTGGTCCCGGCCGGGGACGGTGAGACCGATCCGGCCCGCACCCTGCTGGCGACCGCGCGCTCGATGCCGCGCGGCGTGGTCCTCGCGGGCGCCGGACCGGTGGCGGCCGGACCGTCGGGGCTGCCCGCCTCGCGGGAGACCGCGGAGCTGGTGGTGCGGGTGCTGCGGGAGCGGGCCGCGAGGCTGCCGGCCGGGGAGGCGGTGTCGGCGGTGGCGGCGTACGACGAGGTGGTCCCCGGGACGACGGTGCTCCGGCTGCTCGACCGGGTGGAGCCGTTGTGGGGGTCGCTGTCCGGGCCGGTGCACGCAATGGTGGAGCACGACCGGGCACACGGTTCGGCGTACGGCGATTCGGTCGCCGCCTACCTCGACGCGTCCTGCGACACGGGCACGGCCGCGCGGCGCCTCAATGTGCACCCCAACACCCTGCGGTACCGGCTGCGCCGGGCCCGGGAGCTGTTCGGCGTCGATCCGGCCGACCCCGCCGTGCGGCTCCTGGCGGAGGTCGGACTGCGGCTCGCGGCCCGCCGGCCGCCCGGGACGGACGGCCGTTGATCGTTCGGCTGTCCGGTACGGCAAAGGAATCGGGCCGACGTCGTCGTGTCGGTCGAAGACGCGCCGCCCCCTCCGCGCCGAAGCTGTCCGTACAGCCGATTCGAAGCTGTCCGTACGCCCGGCACGAAGCCGTCCGTACGGACCAGGTGGCAGATGGAGGGGTGTTGTCGTGGTTCGCATGACTTCAGGCTCGGCGGCCCGGCAGCGCGGTGACCGCCGCACGGCGGCGCTGGCGCGTGCCGTCGAGGACGGGCTGCTCGGTCCGCAGGCGCCCGTGGTCGGGCTCCTCGACGTGGACGGTGTGCTCGACGCGGTGGACGCGCTGAACGAGGCGTTCGAGGGGCCCGCCCCGGTACGGCACACCTTCGCGGCGAAGGCGTGCGGTCTGGTGCCGGTGCTGCGGTTGCTCGCGGACGCGGGGATGGGGTGCGAAGTGGCCTCGCCCGGTGAGCTGGAGCAGGCGCTGGCGGCCGGGTTCGCGTACGACCGGCTGGTCTTCGACAGCCCCGCGAAGACGGTCGAGGAGCTGGAGTTCGCGCTCGCCCACGGCATCGCGATCAACCTGGACAACTTCCAGGAGATGGCCCGGGTGGACCGCCTGCTGGCCGGCCGGGAGGCCGCCGGACCCATCGGCCTCCGGGTGAACCCGCAGGTGGGGGCGGGGGCCATCGGCGCGATGAGCACCGCGACCGCGACCTCGAAATTCGGCGTCGCGCTGCGTGATCCGGGGGCCGTCGACGCGGTGGTCGAAGCCTTCGAGCGCCGGCCCTGGCTCAACCGGCTGCACGCGCACGTCGGTTCCCAGGGCTGCCCGCTGCCGCTCATCGCCGAGGGCATCCGCGCGGCGTACGAGCTGGCCGAGCGGATCAACACCCGGCTGGGCCACGCCCGGATCACCGGGATCGACATCGGCGGCGGCCTGCCCGTCAACTTCGCCGACGAGGACGACCGGCCCACGTACGCCGACCACGTCGCCGGACTCCGCGAGGCCGCACCGGGTCTCTTCGACGGCCGCTACACCCTGGTCACCGAGTTCGGCCGCTCCCTGCTCGCCAAGAGCGGGACGATCGGCACCGTCGTCGAGTACACCAAGTCCGCGGGCGGACGGCAGATCGCGGTCACGCACGCGGGTGCCCAGGTCGCCACCCGTACCGTGTTCATGCCCGGCTCCTGGCCGCTGCGCGTCGGGGTCTTCGACGCCGCGGGCCGCCCCAAGCAGGGCCCGGCCCAGGTCGTCGACATCGCGGGCCCCTGCTGCTTCGCCGGCGACCTCACCGCGAGCGGGCTCGAACTCCCCGTCGTCGAACCCGGCGACGTGGTGGCGCTCTACGACACCGGGGCGTACTACTTCTCCTCGCACTTCTCGTACAACTCGCTGCCCCGGCCCGCGGTGTACGGCTACTGCACCGGCGCCGACGGGCAGGTGCGCTTCGCGCTGGTGCGCGAGGCGCAGAGCGTGCGCGGGGTCGTCGAGGAGAGCGGCCTCGCGCAGGCGGACAATCTGGTGGCGCTGTCCGCGAGGTGAGCTCCCGTCAGGACCTCCGGCCGAAGAACTCGATCTCGGCGACGGCGAGCCGGCGGCCGGGACCCGCTCCGTAGGTGGTGTCGGTCGTGAGCCGGGCCCTGACGATCTCCGATCCGCGCAGGTCGAAGGTCTGCTGGCCCGGCTGGTCCTTGACCCGCAGCTTCTTGCTGACACTGGTTCCGTCGGCGGAGGTGAGCAGGACGGTGATTTTGGCCGGGCGGGCCTGGGTGAGGAACTCGTCCATCTTGGCCGACGTACCCGAGAAGACGACCAGCTTCAGCACCCGTACCGGCTGCTCGAAGTCGCACTCCAGGTACTGGCCCACCCCGGTGTCGGGCCCGGCGGCCGAGGGCGCCCAGTAGCGGTTGTTGAAGCCGTCGAACGCCGCACCCGCTGGGTGCCCCGCAGCCCGGCTGGAGGCCCGGAACCGGGTGGGCGGCACCGCCTCCGGCGTCCCGGTCTCGTCCTTGGCGAAGCCGAACCAGCCGGACACGTGCGGAAGGGCGAACCAGACACCGCACGCCAGCACGATCAGCACGATCGGCAGCGCCAGACCGGGGCGGCGCCACAGTCGGCGCCTCGGCCGGGTGCCCGCGGTGGGCGCCTGACGCGGTCGCCGCCGGAAGATCCGGCGCCACCAGGGAGGCCGGACATCGGGCGGCGGGCCCGGGTCCAGGAGCAGCGCGCAGCGGATGCACAGGGTGCGGTCCGGGGCGTTCTCCGTACGGCAGTTGGGGCAGTGGACGGGCGGGGCGGGCGGCGGGCCCGGGGGTGTGCTCGGCGGGCCGGGCGGTACGTCGGGCAGCGCCTCGGGCCCCGGGACCGGCTCGTCCGGGTCGTCGCCGGGGCGACGCGGGGCGGCTGCCGCGACAACAGGGGGAGAGGGCTGAGGGGACGGCTGGGGTGCGGGGTGTGGCTGGGACGGCTGGGGTGGCCGGTGCGGCTGGGGAGCCGGCTGCGGCCGGGGCCGGGGCGGCTGGGGGGCCGGGGTGGCCGGAGGCGCCGGGGAACCGCTCTGCGGCGCCTCCCACTCCAGGAACGCCTGGCACGACGTACAGAACTGCGTCCCCGGCGCGTTGTTCTGGCCGCACGTCCCGCAGATCACGAGACCTCCAGGTCGAAGCCCACGTGCGCCGGGATCTCCGTACGGATCAGCTCCTCCAGCCGTACCCGGTCGACCTGGTACGGCTGCGCGGCCCGGACCCGGACCGTGACCCATGGCCGCGGGCCGCCCGGGAACCGGGTGTGCGGCGTCGTCGACCACGCCGTGCCGCCGCTCTCCACGATCTCCGGCTCGATCCCGGTCTCCAGGAACACCGCCTCCGCGAGACCGCGCCGGGTGCCTCGCCGGCTGTGCCGCTCGACCGCGCCGCGCACCGTCGCGCGGCGCTGCTCGACCGGGCGGTCCGTGCGGGTGTCGACGGCCACCCACTGGGCCAGCCAGGCCAGGAAGTCCTCGGGCGCACTGCGGGGGTCGAGGTGGGCGGGCAGATTGTCGATGGAGAGCAGGACCGGGGCGAGTACGTCGTCGAGCGCCGCGAGGAACCGGCGCAGGAAGTCCTGCTCCAGGTAGACCGCCGGGAGCTGTTCGATCAGCGGGTGCGGTGTCGGCAGGCCGGTCACGGCTGTGCGCATGGCGGTCAGGCCTCCCGTACCCGGAGCTGGTGCTCGTAGCTGAAGACCAGCGCGTGCCGGTCCAGTGCGATCTTGGTGGTGGGCTCGCCGCGCTGCCCGTTCACGGGGTCGGCGGGGAAGAGGCGTACGTCCTCCACCAGGTCCACGCCCGGCACCTGTTGCAGTACGGCGAACGCCTCGCCCGACTGGATCGGCCGGCCGAACGGCCAGCCGTCGCGGCCCGGTCCGCCGCTCAGCGGGTTGAAGTAGCTGTAGAGGGCGGTCAGCGCCTCCTCGCGCACCTGCTCCAGCACGACACCTCTGCGGGCCTGGACCGAGGCGACCACGGTGACCCCCTGGTAGAAGGGCCGCTCGACCACCAACCGGGCGCCGATGGGCCTTCGTTCGTCCAGATGGCCCGCGATCAGGGCGAGGGTGTGCTGCGGCGGGATCAGCTCGTCGAACTGGATCCGGCCCTGCTCGTCGCTGCGCCCGGCCGGTACGACGAGCAGCCGCACCCCGCCCGCCTCGACGTCCGGGTCCCCGCCGGCCGGGATGCACTGCACCCGGGACGCGTCGGGCGCGACCTCCCGGGCGAGCAGTTCGTAGTCGTGCGGCACGACGGCCCGGTGCAGGGTCCGCAGCGTCATCGGGCCGCGCACCCGGGCGCTCTCCACCGTCTCGCCGTCGACCCCGCCGAGCGCGGGGCGGCGGTTCTCCACCCGGGCCACGTACGGGATGGCGCTGCGCAGCACCCGGAGCGTGGCGCGGGCGACATTGCCGCGCAGCCCCCCGCCGGTGCGGTACGAGCGCACGCGCACGGCGGCGCCCTTCGGCGGCACCTTCCCGTAGTAGCGGATGGAGCCGTCCCGTTCCCGTACTGCCGGACCGAATTCGACCCGCCCCGAGTTGGGGTCGAGCGTGATGTGCCGGTCCTCGGGGCCGGAGTGCGCAAAGTCGTCGACCCGGGTCCACTCCGTGCCCTGCGGGTCTCCCGCCGGGTCCGCGACCTCGACGACGAAGTCGCCGGGGACGACCGGCGGGCGGCTCACCGTGAAGATCTGGCCGGGTACGCCCTCGGCCGGGCCGAGCACCTCGTCGGTCACGGTCTCGGCGTGCACGGCTCCGACGGTCGCGCCGATCGTGAACGCGGTGATCCGGCGGACCACCGGGGGCGCCATGTAGGTGGGCTGGCCCGGGACGGCCTCCACCAGGCGGCAGCGCAGCCAGCCGCCGGTCCGGCGTACGACGACGGCGGGCGTGTGGCCCTGAGGGAGGTGCAGGATCAGCTCTCCGGACCGGTTGAAGCCGCCGGTGTCGTCCTTCTCGATCTCGCAGGCCGTCCAGGCACTGCCGTCCCATGCCTCCCAGAGCAGCGGCGGCCGCAGCGGGTCCACGCCGACGCCCTCGACCGCGCAGTCCAGCCGCAGTACGACGACTCCCGAGGGGACGGCCGCGGACAGGCCCACGTAGAGGGCGTCGCCGGGCGCGGGCGTGGCGCCGAAGCAGGGGACGGACCGGCCGAGCGCGAGTTCCTCGGTACGGTCGACCGCGTCGCCGGACGTCGGCCAGGTGGCGAGGTGGGCGAACTCGCAGGGAACTATGGACAGTTCGCCGACGGTCGTGAAGACCACCGCCTCCTCGGTCTCCGTGCGTACGGTCGCGACCTCCGTACCGGCCCGCACCCGCACCGGTTCGGGCTGCGGCGCGGAGAGCCGGAACGTCACATCGGTGTGGGCGGCCGTGGGCGGGTGGAGCCGGACCCCGATCAGGTCGAGGAAGGTCAGATAGCTCTTCTCCGGGACCCGGTTCACCCGGTAGACGAGCTGGTCGACCATGGTCGCGAAGGCCTCGATGAGGGTCACGCCCGGGTCCGACACATTGTGGTCGGTCCACTCGGGGCAACGCTGCTGGACGAGCCGTTTCGCCTCGTCGACCAGGCCCTGGAAGCGGCGGTCGTCCAGATACGGGCTGGGCAGCGTCACGCGCCGTCCACCTCCTCGTGCTGCGGGATCACATAGAACGGAAAGACCAGGTTCCGGGGGTCGTTGGCGCCCCGGACGGTGTAGCCGATGTCGATGTACAGGACCCCGTTGTCCACCTCGTCGAACCGGACGACGACCTCGGTGACCTCGATCCGGGGCTCCCACCGGTCCAGCGCGAGACGCACCTCGTACGCCAGCTGTCCGGCCGTGCCCGCGTCCGCCGGGGCGAACACGTAGTCGTTGACGGCGCAGCCGAACTCCGGCCGCATCGGCCGCTCGCCCGGTGACGTCGCCAGGATCAGCCGGATCGACTCCTCCAGCTCGTGCTCCCCGCGCACCAGGGCGATGGAACCGGTGGCATCGGTGCGCGGCGGGAAGGCCCAGCCCGCGCCGATGAACTCCTGACCCATGGACGCTCAGCCTCCGATCAGCACCGTCAGGCACCCGGACACGATCGGCGCGCCGCAGGCGGCCCGGTCCCCGACGCGTGCGGCGGGCTGCCCGCCGATCAGCACCGTGGTGCTGCCGGGCGGCGTGATCGTGGACGGGGCGTGCACCGCGGGCGGCGGCGACGCGCACAGGTGCGGGGTGCCGACCGTGGCGGCGGGGAGCCCGCCGATGAGCACGGACGGGACGCCGGGGAGCCCGACCGTGCCGGGGTGTCCGGTGGGGTCTCCGACCCGTGCGGCTGCCGCCGCGGCTGCTGACATGGAAGTCCGTTCCTCTCGCTCAGCGCGTCCGCGCGGTCAATTGATCTTCACCATGGGTGCGTTGATGGCCAGGGAGGAGCCGCCCTTGATGTCGGTGCGCTGCGTTCCGTTGACCGCGACCTGGGCGCCCCGGACGTCCACCGTGCCGCCGGTGGAGAGCTTGACCTCGCCGGTCCCGCCGTCGACGCTCACTCCGCTGCGGGACTTCAACGTGACGCTGTCACCGCTCAGTTCGAGCGCTCCCTGCCCGCCGTCCAGCGCGACCCCGCGGGCCGCCTTGATGGACACCTGCTGCTTGGCCTCGATGTTCACGCTGCCGTCGCTGTTGATCACGATCACGGTGCCCTTGCGGTCCAGATCGATCTTCAGCTTTCCGTCGCCGGTGAGCAGGCGTACGCCCTGCGGCCCGTTGGCGTTGTCCAGGATCTCCAGCTGGTTGCCGCTCTTGGAGGCGATCGAGCGTCGGTTGACGGCCCCGCTGGTCGGGTCGACCAGCGGGTCTCCCGGGGCGGACTCCGAGGCGGGTCCCGCGGTGGACGGTGCGTCGGAGACGGCTCCGGGCACCGCACCGGCCGCGCCTCCCGGTCCACCGCCGGCCGGGCCCCCGCCGCCTCCGCCGCCCCCGCTGCTGCCGCTGCCCTGGGACGGCCGGTCCTTCCCGTTGTACAGACCGGCGAGGACGTACGGACGGTCCAGGTGCCCGTGCTCGAACCCCACCAGCACCTCGTCCCCGACCTCGGGGATGAACGCCTCGCCGCCGCTCGTCCCGCCGGACTGGGCCGTACGCGCCCAGTCGCTCGCGTACTCGTCCGACAGCCAGGGGAACCGCACCTTGACCCGGCCCGAGCCCTCCGGGTCCTGGGTGTCCGTGACCGTCCCGCTGACCAGCCCCGCGCACCGCGATCCGCCCCCGCCGGCTCCGGACCCGCCGGCCCCCGGCCCCCCGCCGGTCAGCCCGAACAGCGAGCGCTCCTGTTGACCGGAGACGGTGAGCCAGGTCTCGTAGCCGCGCACCGGGTCGAAGACATGCCGCGACGACGTGACCGTGTACCGCCCCTCGAACGGCGCCCCCACCGCGTTGAGCGCCACCGCGCTGCCGGCCCGCACCTCCGGGTTCCCCCGGATCACCGCCTCCAGCTCCGCGAACGACCCGGCGATCCGCTCGGCCAGCGCCTTCGCCGCCTGGTCCACCTGCGCCTGTGCCCCGTACGCCGCGTCGGTGACCACGAAGCGCGCCTCGCCGAACGGGGCGGACACCTCGGCCGCGCTCACCCCCAGCTCCAGCGTCGCCGACCTCCCGGCGGGTGCCCGCCCGACCAGCGGTTGCTTGGCCTTGATGTCCCAGCCGCGCACCTCGACCTCGGAGACCTGCTCGGCGGAGGACACCCCGGCCCGGCAGCGCAGCAGATTGCTGCCCATCTCCAGGACCAGCGGATTGCGGTCGGCCCGCGCCGAGCCGTCCGGTGCGCCGCTCGCCTCCGCGGGCCGGGTGATGTGCAGCTGCCCGTCGAGCACGTACGCCTGGGCGCCCGCCTCCTCGGCCAGGTCCCGGATGAACTCCCAGTCGGTGACGTTGGGCTGGGCGATGTGTTCGAGCACGGGACCGGCCACGTCGACCGTTCCCGGCTTCAGTCCGGCGCGCTGGGCGACCTGGGCGCAGATGTCGGCGAGGGTCATGTTCTGGTAGCTGGCCACCCGGCGTCCGCGGAACAGCCGGTGCGACTCGTCGAGACCGCGTACGACGGTGAAGGTGCCGGTCTCGTCGAGCTCCACCTCCAGCGCGGTGACCACCCCCTTCAGCAGCGGTTTCGGTGCCGGGTCGCCGCCCGCCCGAGCCAGCAGCCTGACCTCGCTGCCGATCTTCAGCCCGGTCTGCTCCAGCAGCACCCGGTCCGGATCGCGGAAGCGCAGGAGGAACAGGTCGGGCAGCGTCCGGCTGTCGTCGACGTACCCCTCGACCAGCGTGTTCACGAACTTCGCCGGCAGCGGACTGCCGCCGAACTCCACCACCAGCGCCGTCGCGACGCCCGGCTGCGCCATCAGGACCGCCCTCCGTCCCGGCCCTCTTCGAGCCGGCTCAGCTCGTCGAGCGCGGGAAGCAGCAGCTGCCGGCCGGGGGCCAGCCGCATCGGGTCGTCGATCCCGTTGGCCTCCGCGATCACCCGCCAGGCCGCCGGGTCGCCGTACTCGCGCTGGGCGAGCGACGGCAGCGAGTCCCCGGCGTCCAGCCGGTGCACCCGGCGGGCCGCGAGGGCGCCCGAGGTCGGGTTCTGGCCCGGGGTGTCGCCGCTGATCTCCTCCATCGTCACCTGGCAGACGGCCCGGATCGGCACGCCCGACGTGGTGAACAGGGTGTATTTCGCCTGTACTTGGCTGACGTAGCCGGGGAATCCGGTCAGCCCGCCCCAGTGGAAGACCACCCACGGCGGCGAGGAGCGCTGCTGCTGACGGGTCTCGTTCGTCGGCACGCAGCACGCGAAGAGCTGCTCCACGGAGGTCACCACGCGGGTGTCCTGGGTGTCGCTGGCGTCGAAGAACATCTCCACGGTGAGCTTGCTGGGCTGCGAGCCCTGGTACTCCGGCGGGCCGGAGCTCTTCGCGCCCTTGGCCGGACTCCGCTTCCAGGAGGCGGCCTTGGTGAGGCTGAGCTCCTTGGGGTTGAACTGGAAGTCGATCCGCCCGCACGGGCCGCCGGGGGTGAGGCCGCCGCCGGTCGGCGGGGTCCGCAGTTCCAGATAGGCGTGCTCCAGCTTGGGCCTGGCCGAACCGCCCTTGCCCGCCTTCGCGGCCGACGCCCCGGACGTACCGGCGGCGCTGAAGGCGATGGGACCCGCACCGCTCACGACGCTCAGCCCTCCATCACATAGCCGTGATGGGCGATCTCGATCGTCTCCATCGCGACCTTGGGCGATTCGGGGGTGAAGGAGGGGCCGGTCCAGCGGACGGGCACGACCTCCAGCAGCCCCCACTGGGCCACCTTCTGCCCGTCCCCGGTGCGCGCCTCGATGTGCGCCGTCTTGCGGCTGAACCCGGTCGTCATGGTGGCGAACCAGCGCGCCACCTTCTCGGTCTCCTTGGTGAGCGGCCTGGACAGCTTGACGTTCGAGTACTTCAGGCGGGTCGGCAGCTGCCACAGATGCCCGTTGTTGCCGCCCTCCTCCCGTGTTTCGAGCACCACTTCGCAGCCCAGCCCGTCACATGTGTTGAACGATCCGAGCTCGATGTCGTCGATCGTGACGACGAAGCAGACACTGACGGCGGGATCGTTGTCCTGGGCGGTGGCCATGGCGCGTACCTCTCGATTTCAGTGCCTGATGGTGATCTCAGTGCCTGGTGTTGATGAGGAATCCCGCTCGTTCGCGTTCCAGCCGCAGATCCGCCTTGAAGAGCCTGCTGAGCGGCGGATACAGGGCGCGTACCAGCTCGTCGGTGACGACGGGCGCTCCACCTGGGGCGGTGGCGTGGGCAGGAGCACCCGGCGCACCGTGGCCCTCGGCCGTGGACCCGGGTTCCGGTTCCGGTCGGGGCTCCGGATCGGGTTCGGGCGAGGGCTCCTGGGGCGGATCCGGTGGCGGTGGTTCCTCGGTCTCCGTCTCGCGCTGGACGACGGGCGGCGCGTACGGCGGGGGCGGTGTCCCGAAGACCACACTGCCGTCGGCCATCCGCTGAGCCACCCCGGCGGCCACGGCGACCGAACCGGCCGAAGTGAAGGAGGGCGCGGACGGAGTGTGGGCGGCGGACGGTGCGGTACGGCTACCGGAACCCGGCAATGAACGCGGCACCGGCGGCCCCCCGACTGCCTGACGTTGCAGGGCGGGAAGCGGCGGGGAGGGCGCACCCGTGGCCTGCCCCGGAGTCGTGGCGGTACGTTGCAGCGCCGCCGGTACGGATGGTGTCGCCGCCGCCATCGACGGCGCACCCGGCCCGGCGGGCGTCCAGCGCACCGGTACGGCATCGGGCAGGAACGGCAGCCCGGGACCCGGTACCGGGCCCGCACCGGCCGGCGGCGACAGCGCCACCCCGTCCGCGGCGGAGCGCTGTACGGCGCCCGCCCCACCGTTCCGACCGTTCTGGAGCGTCACGGGCCGGTCGGCGAGCAGCGGCGCGACCGGAGCGGTGGTCGGGGGCGGCGCCATGGGCGCCTGCGGCGGCACGGCGGGAGTCCGCTGCACGGCCGGGGCGGGCGCGGGCGTCGGTACGGACTCCGACGCGGCGGGGAGCAGGGGAGAGTCGCCGAGCAGCGGTGCGGTGGGCGCGTCGGAGTCGGCGGCCGCCTCCGTGGCCGCGGGTACCTGAGGGGCCTCGGGTACCTCACCGGCACCACCGTCCGCCACACTCCGGGCGACCGGAACCGCTCCGGCCGCCCCTTCCGCCTCCGGACCGGCGTGGGCAGTCTGTCGCTGTGCCGTGGGCGGCAGTGCGGACATCGGCGCGCCGAGTCCGGGCGCCCGCCGGGGCCGGTCCGGGACCGGCGGCCTCACCGACCGCTGAACGGGCGGGGCCGGGGTGGCCGGCCGGGGCGCAGCCGGCTCGGGCACAGCCGGCTCGGGCACAGCGGATTCGGGCACAGCGGATTCGGGCGCCGCCACCAAGGGCTGCTCGCCCACCAGTTGGCGTACCGGCAACTCCGCCACGGCCGACTCCCCGGCCGACGTCATCGCGGGCTCACCACCCGGGACAGCGCGCTGCACGGGCACGGACAAGGGGACGGACAGGGGCACGGACAGGGGAATGGACCTGGCGCGGACCGGCAGCTCCACCGAACGTTCCACGGACCGCTGCACGGACCGCTGCACCGGCGACGGACGGTCCGCGGTGGCCGGGGCGGTGATCCCGTGCACCAGCCCGGTGGGCGCGTCCGGGCTGACCAGATGCCCCAGCGGTGTCCCGAGCGAGGCATCCTGCCGGGTGGAGAGCGATCCCTGGAATCCGGAGGGGTCGATGACCAGATCCTGAGTGCCCAGGGTCCGCTGGATGGGCGGCAGTTCGGCCAGGTCGACCCGCTCGCGCGGCACGGCCGGCACAGTGGCGCCCGCGCTGCCCGCCTCCGCAGCCGTACTGCTCGTACTCGTCTCCGTGCGCCCGCCACCGCGCAGCCAGGACATCAGGCCCATGGATTCTTCCGCCCTCCCTGCGCTGTTCGCTACTGCCCGTTGAGGCGAGCGATCTGTGCGACGAACCTCAG
This sequence comes from Streptomyces sp. NPDC058240, assembly GCF_042882135.1. Classification (NCBI taxonomy): domain Bacteria; kingdom Bacillati; phylum Actinomycetota; class Actinomycetes; order Kitasatosporales; family Streptomycetaceae; genus Streptomyces; species Streptomyces sp. NPDC058240. The sequence continues at coordinate 412,808 of NZ_JBHVWT010000002.1, read as the reverse complement.
TCGTTCCGGGTGCTCCAGGTCCAGCAGCTCATCGAGCGGCCAGTGGAAGTGATAGGCGAGGTACGCGACCTCCTCGTAGAGCAGGTCGGCCGCGTACGTCACGATTCCCCCAGGCGGCCACCGGCGAGATTCACCGCGAACTCCTCCTGGCAGGCCGGACAGGTGACGGCGGCGCGGGTGTGCCCCTCGGCGTTGATCCGCCGGTAGAAGTCCTGGAGAAAGGCCAGGTCGGAGGCGAAGAGGTCCTCGATGATGCCGGGGTGGATGTCGTCGATCGTGCCGATCCGGGTGACGACCCGGGCGATGAGCACGACCGAGAGGTACGCGGAGTTCTCCCGCACCCGGTCGTCCCGCAGCGGTACGAGTTCGTCGCGCGCGGTCGCGAGCCGCATGACGCCCGTATGGTGCACCACGCCCGCATCGTCGACGTACCCGCGCGGCAGCTCGAAGGTGAACTCGGTACGGAGCGTGTCCCGTTGGCCGGTCCGCCCGCTCCCGCCGGCCGGGAGGTGCGCGTCCGGCCGTTCGAAGGCCTCCGCCGGAGCCGTACGTCGCATCAGTCGAGTTCCATGCTCTCGTAGGTGATCGCGAGCTTCTCCGTCAGGACCGAGGTGTCACCGGCCTTGAGGGTGCCGATCTCCAGGGACTTCGGCCAGGCGTTGATGAGCTTGTAGCGCTTGATGGCGATGCCCTCGTGGTCGTACACGATGACCGCGCCGTTGCGGCGGGCCGCGGTCATCCGGCCGAACCGGGAGTCCTTGATCCACCGTTCGAAGCTGTTGTCCTCGGTGAGACCGCGGGTCACGGTCACCTCACCGGCCTTCGGCCTGCCGGGGAGCTTCTTGATGGCGTAGCGGCCGTCCGCGGTGTTCTGCTTCAGCTCGATGACGTCCTGCTCCATCTTCAGACCGCTGACCTCGGTGATCTGCTTGATGACGACGCTGTCGAATTCGAGGCCGAAGGAGGCCCCGACGGTGCTGTCGAGATCGGGAAGTGGCACAACAGGCTCCTTTACCGCTTTAACCGCTTGGTGGACCTCAGGACGGCCGCGCTGCTACGGCCCGGCTCCCGGCGGCGCTACTCGTCGACGCCGCCGGTGCCCCCGGTCAGCTGGGAGAGGCGGAAGACGACGAACTCGGCCGGCCTGACCGGTGCCACCCCGATCTCGCAGATGACCTGACCTGCGTCGATGCTCTCCGGCGGGTTGGTCTCGCGGTCGCACTTGACGTAGAACGCCTCTTCCGGGGTGAGCCCGAACAGCGCCCCCTTGCGCCACTCGTTGACCAGGAACGCCGAGACTGTGCGCCGGATACGGGCCCACAGGGCGTCGTCGTTCGGCTCGAAGACGACCCACTGCGTGCCGGCGAGGATCGACTCCTCCAGGTAGTTGAAGAGGCGCCGGACGTTCAGATAGCGCCAGGCCGGGTCGGAGGCCAGCGTGCGCGCGCCCCAGACCCGGATGCCGCGCCCGGGGAAGGACCGGATGCAGTTCAGCCCGATCGGGTTGAGCAGATCGTGTTCGCCCTTGGTCAGCTGGGTCTGGAGGGCGACCGCCCCGCGCACGACCTCGTTGGCCGGGGCCTTGTGCACACCGCGCGACTCGTCGTTGCGCGCCCAGACCCCGGCGATGTGGCCGCTCGGCGGGACGAGCCGGGCGCGCCCGGACGAGGGGTCGGCGACCCGGATCCAGGGGTAGTAGAGCGTGGCGTACTTGGAGTCGAAGTTGGCGCGGTCGGTGCGCCAGGCGCGGATCTGCTGCGGGCTCAGTCCCGGCGGCGGGTCGAGAATGGCGACGCGGTCGCCCATCAACTCGCAGTGGCCGATCAGCCCCTGCTGCACGGCGATCACCGACTCCAGGTCCAGCAGACCGCGTTCGTACGCGCTCATCAGGTCGGGCACGGCGATGGTCGTGACCTCTTCGACCGCTTCGAGCCCGCCGAGCCCGGTCCGGCGGTCGGGGTCGCCCACGTACAGCTCGGGGGTCAGTGCCCCGGCAGCGGGTGAGGCGGGCGCGGCGGGGGCCAGGGTCACGCTCTGCGGCCCGGGTTTGGCCGGGGCGGCTCCGCGGGCCGTCTCGCGTATCTCGATGAGCTCCGACTTCGCGTTGACCCGGGTGGCGACGTTCTCCTTGCTGCGCTTGGTCGTGACGCTCGGGTACGTCTCCGCGACCTGCCCGTCCCGCTTCACGATCAGCTGGAAGACGTCGGAGGGCGGATCGTCCCCCTCCGCCTCGGCCACCTCGACGGTCACCTCTCCCGTCACACCGGGGCGGGGCTTCACCGCGTACGGCCCGAGCTGTGTCTCCGACCCCGCGGGCAGCTGCCCGGCGCCCTGGTCGTCCTCCCCGTCCGCCGGGGGCTCGGTTCCGTCACCGATGCGCACCACGTAGCAGACACCACCGCCGTTGGCGAAGAACCCGTACACGGCCGACGCCAGATACGTACCGTCGACGAAGTCACCGAACGTCCCGGCGAACTGGCTCCAGTTGGTGATCAGCGTCGGCTCGTCGAACGGGCCCTTCTGGGCGAAGCCGACGAAGGCGGCGACCGAGGTGCCCACCCCTTCGATCGGCCGGGACCCGGACTCGATCTCTTCGACGTAGACGCCCGGGGACAGGTACGACGGCATGTGAGTCTCTCCTTGGCCGGGGAACGCCCGCAATTCTTGCCAGAGCGGCGATCACCGGGAACGGACACTCGGCCGCCCACCCGTGCACCGGCCGCTGCCCGATCAGGCAATGCCCCCGCGCTGTACGTACCGGCGGGCGCTGCCCCGATCGCGGTGCTCCTGCCCTGCGTATCTCGCGGGCCCCGCGCACACCCTGGGACGCCGACAGGGACATCTGCGGCCGGGAGGGCGGATGAGGGAGGTTCCGGAGAAGGGCCCCGCCTCTGGCCGTACCGGCGACGCTTCCTCTCGTACAGCTGGCCCGCGTACGGACGTCTCCCGTACGACGACCGCACCGGAGCGCCCACCGGGCGACCGCCCGGCCCCCGCCCCCCGCAGCCTGCAACGCCTGCAACGCGCGGCGGGCAACAGGGCCGTCTCCCGCCTGGTGGCCCAGCGCTACACGGCCCCGGTAAAACCCTCCCCCGCCCAGGCGCCCGGTTTCCGGAAGGTCAAGGCGGATGTGGCGGCGAAGAGGGGCCGCCTGGCCGCGCACGCCCCGGCCGCCACGGAGTCGAAGTCGGCACAGGACGCGGCGGTCGCGCCTCCCGACGACAAGCAAGCCCAGGGCAAGGCGGCCAACGCGGAGAAAATGAACGCCGCGAAGCCGGGTGAGTTCAACAAGCAGGCGTTCATCGACGCGGTGAACAAGGCGATCGACGCGCAGGCACCGAAGAACCTGGACCAGGCGGACAAGTTCTCCAAGTCGGGCAAGGCAGATCAGATCAAGGGCGAGGTCGACGGGAAGGTCAAGGACGGGAAGGAGTCCTCGGCCAAGGACATCGACACGGCGACCAAGGCCCCGCCGGACACATCGGCGGCCAAGGAAAAACCCGTCACCCCGATGTCCCCCGACCAGGCACCCGCCAACCCCGGCGCCCCGTCGCCGGCGGATGCCACTCCCGCCCAACAGCCCGCCTCCGTCACGGACTTCTCCGAAGGCCCGGCCGCCAACGACCAGGCGATGGCGGACGCGGAGGTCACCGAGGACCAGCTCGCCAAGGGCAACGAGCCCGAGTTCGACCAGGCCCTCTCCGCGAAGAAGACCGCCGAGACGGACTCCGCGAAGGCCCCCGCCAAGGGCAAGGCGGCCGAGGCCCAACAACTGAGCACCGCCCAGGCCGGGGCGGCGGCCTCCGGCGCCCAGGCCATGACCGCCCTGACCGCGACCCGGGCCTCGGCGGGCAAACAGGTCGACGGCGGCAAGGGCGAGACGAAGTCGAAGGACGAGAAGAGGCGCGCCGAGGTAACGGCGAAGCTGCAGAAGGTCTACGACGGTACGAAGAAGGACGTCGAGGAGACCTTGTCCGGGCTGGACAAGAAGGTCGACGACAAGTTCACCTCGGGCGAGAAGGCGGCCCGGGACGCGTTCACCGCGGACCACAAGCGCCGGATGAAGGCGTACAAGGACAAGCGGTACTCGAGTTGGACCGGCAAGGCGCGCTGGGTCAAGGACAAGTTCGCGGGCCTGCCCAAGGAGGCCAACAACCTCTACCAGGAGGCCCGCAAGCTCTACGTAGCGAAGATGCAGGGCGTCATCTCGTCCGTGGCCGACATCATCGGTGCGGAGCTCGGGAAGGCGAAGGCCCGTATCGGCAAGGGGCGGGCGGAGCTGAAGGCCGAGGTCGACAAACTCCCCGCCGATCTCAAGCAGTTCGGGGAGGACGCGGCGAAGGACTTCGCGGGGAAGTTCGACGACCTCGAAGCCACCGTCAACGAGAAGTCCGAGCAGCTCATCCAGGATCTCGCGCAGAAGTACACCGCCGCGCTGAACAAGGTCGACGAGGAGATCAAAAAGCTCCAGGAAGCCAACAAGGGCCTGATCGACAAGGCGAAGGACGCGATCGTCGGCGTCATCAAGACGATCAACGAGCTGAAGAACCTCCTGCTCGGCATCCTCGCCAAGGCCGCCTCCGCCATCATGAAGATCATCAAGGACCCCATCGGGTTCCTCGGCAACCTCGTACGCGCGGTCGGCGCCGGGCTCCAGCTCTTCGTCACCAACATCGCCGAACACCTCAAGACCGGCGTCGTGTCCTGGCTGCTGGGCACCGCCGTCAAAGCCGGCCTCGAACTCCCGCAGAAGTTCGACCTCAAGGGCATCATCCAGCTCATCGGCTCCCTCCTCGGCCTGAGCTGGGCCAACATCCGCGCCCGCATCACCCGCAAAGGCATCCCCGACCAGGCCCTGACCGCCGCCGAACAGTCCGTCCCCGTCGCGAAGAAACTCGCCGCCGAGGGCCCCGCCGGCGCCGTCAAGGAAATCGAGTCCGAGGCCGGCGACCTCAAGGCCACCATCCTCGAAAAACTCACCAGCTACCTGATCCCCACCGTCATCATCGCCGGGATCACCTGGATCATCTCCCTCCTCAACCCCGCCTCCGCCTTCGTCCGCGCGGTCAAGGGAATCATCGACATCGTCACGTTCATCGTGAACCAGGGCGCCCAGATCGTCGAATTCGTCAACGCCGTCCTCGACGCCGTCATCGCCATCGCCAACGGCGGCTCGGCAGGCGTCCCGAAAATGGTCGAGGCCGCCCTCGCCGCCAGCGTCCCCCTCCTCATCGGCTTCCTCGCCTCACTCCTCGGCATCGGCAACCTCGCCAACAAAGTCAAATCCGTCTTCCACGCCGTCGCCAAACCCGTCAACCGCGCCATCGACAAAATCGTCAACTTCATCACCAAGGCAGGAAAGAAACTCTGGGCGAAGCTCAAGGGGAAAGGCGGGGAGAAGGAGGGCAAGAAGAGTTTCGACGTGAAGAAGAAAGCGAGAGAGCGCCTTTCTGACTCCACGAAGGTCGCATTCAAGAGCAAACGGAACCTGGACGGATTACTACGGCAAACTCTGATCGAACTGAAACCCGAAGGGCTCAGAGACCTATACGCAAAGCCAAATGGAAGCAATACGGGAAAGTACATCATAATTGCCCGCGCAAGCCCTGCAACGCCAGTCGGGGGTGCACAGGTAGACAATACAGAACTGGGAGAAAAGGAGCGCGATGAAATTTTGGCAGGGATAAAAATTCATCTCCCTAGCCACGCAATGGAATTTCTTCCGCAAGTTTACCAGAACTGGTGGGAAAGCCAGCTCGCCAAGAGCTTAATCAGTAACAAAAAAATCTGGCCCAGTCGGCAGATATTTCCAGTGAGCGAAAAGCCTGCAATGGACTACTTGGCAAGGCCGTCGACACGAGAAAAACTTTTGCCGCACTTCGTCCAGGCCAATCGACTGAAGCCATATGGCCACACCAAGGTCTTCGCAGACTATGTCTTCGTCAAAAGCGCAAACTCCGACCATTCCGTACGCCGTGAATTTCTACGCGAACTCGGCAATGCAGCAGTTCCGGAAATCAAAAAGACGGGGATCGACACCACCGAAAGACTCGAACCAGATTCGGACAAGAAACAAAAGACACTGGAAACACTCGCAACGTTAACATTCAAGCCGGACGAAAATGATTACGGAAGGTTCTCCCCCCTTCCCAACAGTCCCCCCGCCGCCGACCAGCGACTCAAAGACGCCGTAGAAAAGCGTGGCATAATCGACTTCATGAAGGACATGGCGAGTGAGAAGGAAAGCTCCGAGGGGATCACACTTGATGAGCTCAAGACCTATTGGAACGGAACTGGCAGTGAGCGCAACCCGAACAGGGAGTTCCTGAAGACTGAATTCAGGAAGATCAAGTCTGGGCATCACGAATGGATACCCACAGACTACATGATCAAAATGATCGAGCTCGCAATCAGTCAGGGACGCACTCCTGCGGCTGTGCAGTGGATAGACCTGCAAAACAACCTGCGCTCCTTTACCGCCCACGTGATTTGGAAGGTGCGGGTGGTAGAAGATCCGACGGCAACAGGCAGTCATCAACTGGATGCCCACGCTGGCGCTTTTGCCGACGCCCAAGGAAATCACATATTCAACGGACGCGACGCCCAATGGCATGACGGCCTGCGCGGTTATTTCGATACATTCATAGAGCGTTATCCAAATGGCACACCCAAACGATTCCTAGGCATCATGACCGCCTTACTCAAGCGGGGATACTTGATGTGGGATGGGGACGATACGGCGTATACCGAAGATCAGCGAAATATCACCGTTGAAGCGACTTACAAGGCCGTGACCGTAATGCCGAATGAGGCTGTCGAGAGAGAGTCGGTCGAGAACATAAAGCTTTGGAAACTTGCCCTGAGGCAACGCATGAACTACGAGCGCGTGGAGCAGAACTTCCGAGACGCAGGTATAGGCCTTCTATAAAGGGTGAGATACGTTGACGTTCTCTCTTGATTCGGCAATGGTTGAAGCACTGTCCGACACCCTCGGGCACAGCGAACCGTTCGGCACCAGCGAACTGGCCTCGATCACTGAACTGGCAACAAAATACTCTACCGATCTCTCACCCCTTGAGTACTGCACAAATCTGAGAATCGCCATCCTGATCGGCTGTGACCCGGTTTCGCTCGACAGTCTCAGCGGGCTCGAAAGAATGAAGTCACTCACCATCCAAGATAGCGGACTTCGAACATTTCTCGGACTTGGCCGGCTCAGCATACAGAAGCTACAGACTCCCAGGAACTTTATTGAGGACCTGACCCCTTTGCTCGACTTGAAGCAACCTTGCGAAATAGACGTGACAGGAAATCCGCTTTCCTTATCATCCTATTGCGAGACAATTCCCGAGCTATCCAGTAGAGGGCACCGCGTAAAGGCGTCAGGGGAGTTGCCCTGGAAGGTGACACATCGCCTTCATTCCGAAGGGGTTCAGGTTCGCTGCTACCGGGGACGTAATGGATATCATCTCTGCCGCCCTGGGCTCTCTCTGACAAGATTTCCGGACTACAGTCACCCCGTTATTTCCATCGCGCAAGTCAAGGAACTGCTGACGGGCTCGCCTCACCAGGCCTACTCATACTTCAAACGTGACGACCTGATGCCCCGTCTACTCCACTAACCTCGATCGTTCATGAGTCCTCGTCGGTGTGCTGACGGGGGCTCTGTGTTTGCGAGGTGCGGTCTTTTCGGGGTGGGGCACGTTGACGGCCCGGCTGTCGCGTCGAGTGGGCGCCGGGTTCCACTTTCCCGGTGGTACGGATCGTTGGGGTGGTCGGTGTGGCTGGTCAGCCGGGGCTCGGCAAGGCATTGAGCCGGTCGATTGCCCGGGTGATCTCGTCGGTCCAAGGCCATCGGGCGGCGAGGCGGAGCCAGAGGCGGCGGCCGGTGGTGACGAACTGGGCGGCGGCGGAGAACAGCCGCAGGCGGAGCTTCTTGGGTTCCCGGCGGCGGGTGGTGCCAGTCAGGGCGAGCATCGGCATCCTGGAGATCGAGTGCGAGGGAGATGATCTCCAGCCAGATCCGGTTTTGTGCGGTGTCGTGCAGGGGCAGGTTGCGCAGGCCGGTGTCGCGGGCGTTTCGGATGCGGTCCTCGCAGCGGGCTCGTCGTCGGTGGCGCAGTTCGAGGTCGGCGAGCTGACCGCCTTTGGGGTTGGTCGCGAAGCAGGTCAGTCGCAGTCCGCGCCAGGGTGCGGCCATTCTTTGCGGACGATCAGCCGCATGCCCTTGGGCCAGGTGCTCAGATCGGGCATGTCAGTGATCTCCGTGGCCCAGGCGCCGGGCCGTTCGGTGCCGCCGGCGTCGTAGGCCGGTGTCCATGCTTTCTTCGGGATCTTCAGGACGGCTTGGTGGATGGCGTCGGTGGTGGTCATTCCGACGGAATAGGACAGCCACCGGCCCCAGCAGGAGAGCCAGTCGAGGAAGGCGTGGGTGCCGCCGGCGGAGTCGGTGCGGATCAGTGTCTGCCGGCCCCGCCGCAGGTGTTTGGGGGAGTTGAGCCAGGGCGAGCCCAGTGGTGGTGATGTGATCGCTCGTGGTGTTGGAGCCTGCGTTTCCGGGCCGCAGCAGCGCGGCCACCGGCTCTCCGGACCCGGCCTGGCCGTGGTCGACGAACGCGACGAGCGGATGATGGCCGAAGGTTTTCTTCCAGGTCGCGGTGGCGTCCTGCTTCTCGGAGTGCGCAAGGACCAGCACGCCGTCGATGTCGACGATCACGTGACCATCGGCGGCCGGACCGTTAGCCCCGGCCAGTTCCCAGACCCGCGAACGTACTTCGGCTCGTGCCGACCGGATCGCGGTGAGTGCCTTCGGTCCGGCTGTAGCGAGGGCGTCGATGAGCCGTGAGACCGTGGGGTCGGACGCCACCGCGCCGAACACGTCGGGCTCGGCCCGCAGCATGGCGGCATCGGCGAGGCAGTCCCCGCCCAGAGCCGTCGCGAGCGCGACATCCAGCAGGACCTTGCCCGGGTCATGCACCGCCCGCGGCTTGCGCCACGGCGTCAATGCCACCGATATCGCGGTGTCCAGGCCGGACTTGCGGACCGTCTCGGCCAGCAGCACCGCCCCGGCCTGCGAGACCACCCCACAGCCACCGCCCTCGACGCGGACACGCAGGTACAACCCGATACACTTACTCACCTGGAGAGTGCTTCTTCCCTTGCAGCTGACAGGACCCTAGACAAGTCCCATCGTTGCAGGTCAGGAGCACTCTCCGCCGTTTTGATCAAGCCTTGGACGAGCACGCTCATGAAAGCCCGAGGCTAAGAGCTCCCCCCGGCGCATTGGGGTGGCGAGAAAGATATCTGAACAAAACCCGTGACGAGGCTGCCGTCACATTTGGCGCTTCTGTAGGCACCCAGCCGGGTTCGTTATGGCTGTTCACCATGTGACTTTTTGGAGTGCGTCGGTGCCTTTGGTCTCGTCGCCAATTACTCCAAGTGAGATTGTTATCAGAGGGCGCGCGACAGTATCGGCGACCTGTCAGTCGTCATCGACCTGGCAGCCCGGCACCCGCAGTTTTGGCGATGGAATGCGCTCGCTGCTCTACGCTAGGGCGTTCCGCAGCCTGTCGACACAAAACATCCAGCTGTATTCGGAAGAAGCATTGTCATGCGTCAGTATCCACCCTCACCGGCAGCGACTTCAGACCGTTGATGAAGTTCGACACCAGGCGCCTCGGTGAACCCGCAGGTTCGAGCGATGCCGACAGAGCGCGGCACGTCTCCTCGTACAAGACCCGTAGCTGCAAGCGCGCGAAATGAGCGCCCAGGCAGACGTGCGGGCCGTCGCCGAAGGAGACGTGGGGGTTCGGGGTGCGGGTGAGGTCCAGGGTGAAGGGGGCGGGGAAGACGCGTTCGTCGTGGTTGGCGGAGGCGTGGAAGACGACCACCTTGTCGCCGCCCCGGATACGGGTGCCCGCCAGCACCGTGTCCTGGGTGGCCGTGCGGCGGAAGGTGAGGACCGGCGGGTGGCGGCGGAGGAGTTCGTCGACGGCGGTCGCGAACCCCACCTCGCCGTTGCGCAGGCGACCGTACGCCTCGGGGTTCTCCGCCAGGAGGTGCAGGCCGCCGGGGGCCGCGCTGCGTACGGTGTCGTTTCCGGCGATCACCAGCAGGAAGAAGAACATCTCCAGCTCGGGGGCGGCCAGTTCGGGGTCCGTGGCCAGAGATGTCATGACGTCGTCGGCGGGGTGGCGGCGCTTGTGGGCGGCCAGCGCGTGCGCGTAGTCGAACATGTCGCGCAGGGCGGACGGGGAACGGGGGTTGAGCGGTTTGCCGTCCGGGCCGAGTTCCGGGGTTCCGGCCTCGTCGGGGTCCTGGTAGCCGATGACGCGCTGGGTCCAGTGGAGGAGGAGAGCGCGGTCGGTGTCCGGTACGCCGAGCAGGTCGGTGAGGTTGAGCAGGGCGTAGTCGTCGGTGACCTGGGTGACGAGGTCGCAGGTGCCGTCGCCGGCCCGCGCCTCGGTGACCGCGCGGGTGAGCAGGGACCGGGCGCGTTCGCGGACGACCGTTTCGAAGCGGTCGATGCGCTTCGGGGTGAAGGCGCGGCTGACGAGTGCGCGCAGGCGCCGGTGGTGCGGCGGGTCCTGGTTGAGCATCATGCGGCGGATGAACGGGAGGTCGGCGGGGTCCGGGTCGCGGATCTGGGTGGCGCCCAGGTACGAGGAGTACACCGATGAGTCCTTCAGGACCCGGACCACGTCCTCGTGCCGGGTGACCGCCCAGAAGCCGGGGCCCGCCGGCCAGCCGAGCACCTCCGGCTCCTCCTGCCACGCCACGGGGTGGTGGTCGCGCAGGAGGCGGTAGTGGTCGTGGGGGATGCCCCGCCCGTACTGCCTGGGGTCGAAGACGTCCGGCACGGACCCGGTCATGCGTTTGCCCCGACGTCCTCCGCGCCGCCGCCGTCCTCCGCGTCCGCCCGTAGGAAGTCCTCCACCACGCGGATCAGGTCGAGCGGGGCCTCGTCCATCGCGTAGTGGCCGCACGACGGCAGCTCCACCAGTTCGGCCCGGGGGAACCAGCGCATCCAGGTGGCGCGCTGCAACTCTGCGGACAGCGCCGGGTCGAGTGCGCCCACCACGGCCAGGGCCGGCACGGGCAACCCCTCGATCCGGTCGTGGAAGTCCTCGCCCGCCCAGGAGTCCAGCCAGGCCCGGAACGCCTTGGCGTCGCTGCGTTCGACCGAGCGGCGCACCATGCGGTCCAGCCAGCCCGCGGGGCGCCGGCCCCCGGTGGTGGTGTCGAGAATGATCCGCCGGTTCTGCGGGGCGTGCGCCGCCGCGGCGAAGAGTTCCCACTGCTCGGGCGGGAGAGGCAGGCCGGACGCGGGTACGGGCGAGACCCCGACGATCCTGCGCACCCGCCCCGGCGCGGCGGCCAGTGTCCGCTGGATGACGGAGCCGCCCATCGAGTGACCGATCAGCGAGAACCGCTCCCAGCCCAGCCGGTCGGCCAACGCGAGCACGTCCTCGGCCCCCTCGGCCGTGGTGTACGAGCCGTCCACGTCCCGGGCCTCGCCGTATCCCCGCAGGTCCACCACCGCGTACTGGAACGAACCGAGGTCCAGATCCGGCAGCACGGGGGCGTACGCGGAGCGGTCGGCGAGCCAGCCGTGCACCGCGATGACCTTGTGCGGGCCGTCGCCGTGCAGTTCGTGGGGCAGAACAGGCAATGCGGTCACGCGAACTCCTGTCGCCGTACGGAGTGGCCCGGTCGGTCACCGGCCCGGCCCTGACCACGGTGGCGGCAACCCCGATCTCGCGCAAGGCTCCACGCAAATGCCTCTGAAGCCAGGCCGGCAGCATCACTCCGGCAACCCCAGGTACGGCCCGGCGCATCCGGACGGAGCCACGGGCTGACGTCGACCGCCAGGGGAAGCCGTTCGAAGCCCGATGGTGAACAGCGAACTCAGTCGGGCAGTGCAATGGTGAGGTCCACCTCGACGAGCAGGCCCGACACCAGGGCACAGAGACCGTGCCAGCTTCTGCGGGGCTCCGCGCGCCACCCGTTTGAGGGACAACTAACACGTTTCGGTCTCGCCTCGCCCACAGCATGCCAGCGTACTAGTATGCATACGTACTATGCGGCGAGGGTATATGTCCTGGAGCCTTGAAATGGTGGGCGAGGTCCGCGAGTGGCTGCTCGGCTTGCGAAAGGATGACCGGGGCACAGCTCGGCTTGTGGGGCAGGCACTCCAAGCGCTTGTCGAGGAAGGGCCCGACCTTGGACGCCCTCTGGTGGACAGGATCAAAGGGTCGTCGATACACAACCTCAAAGAACTACACAACCTCAAAGAACTGCGGCCCGGCTCTGGCGGGAGAAGCGAAATTCGCATCCTGTTCGTCTTCGACCCTGACCGCAACGCGGTTCTACTGGTAGCCGGCAACAAGTCGGGAAGGTGGCGTGAGTGGTACAGCCAGTCGATCCCCGTAGCCGAGGGGCGGTACGACGACTGGTTGGCACACTTGGCTCAGCGGCAGAAGGGCACGTCGAAATGACTACTTTCCATTCCTGGGACGAAGTTAAGAATGAGGTCTTCGACGCCGAGGATCTTGAGGAGATCGAGCGCGGAGCCCATCGCATGGTGGCCGAGGCGCGAGCGCATCGGCTGGTCGAAATGCGGAAACAACTGGGTCTGACCCAGAGCGAGATCGCTGATCGTATGCATGTGCGGCAGGAGCGAGTGTCGGCCATCGAACGTGGGAGGACAACAGCCACGGAGGTCGGAACCATCGCTGCGTACATTGCCGCGCTCGGTGGGCAGTTGGAGATCGTTGCCAACTTCAACGGCTCCCGTGTCGTGATCGCCTGACGCTGAGCCCGACCGGCTCGTCGGGCGCAGCAAGCGGATCTTCCAGGCGATCAACAGATGTCGGGCGCTCAGGCCAGCAGCTCCAGATACGGCCCGAACTCCGACGCCAGGGTCAGCCGGCCCAGCTTCTGGTACTCGCGCTGGATCGCGTGGATCAGCGTCGGCATCGTCACCGGCTCGTCCGTGTCCGCCGCCAGGTACGCGGACGTCACCGCGATCGAGCGGATGTTGCCGCCCGCCAGCTCGAAGTTCTCCGCGCAGAAGGCGAGGTCAAGGTCCTTGCCCCGGGGGAGTACGGGGCCCAGGCAGCGCTCCCAGAGGACGAGGCGCTGTTCGGGGTCGGGGACCGGGAAGTCGATGACGAGGTCCAGGCGGCGGGTGAACGCGTCGTCCAGGTTGGCCCGGAGGTTGGTGGCCAGGATGGCCAGGCCGTCGAAGGACTCCATGCGCTGGAGGAGGTACGCGCTCTCGACGTTCGCGTAGCGGTCGTGGGCGTCCTTCACGTCCGAGCGTTTGCCGAAGATCGCGTCCGCCTCGTCGAAGAGCAGCACTCCGTTCACGCCCGCCGCTTCGGAGAAGATCCGTTCCAGGTTCTTCTCCGTCTCGCCCACGTACTTGTCGATCACCGTCGCCAGATCGACCGTGTAGAGGTCAAGGCCGAGGTCGGCGGCGATGACCTCCGCCGACATCGTCTTGCCGGTACCGGAGTCGCCCGCGAAGAGGGCGGACACGCCCCGTCCCCTGCCGCCGCCGGGGCGCATGCCCCACTCCCCCAGGACCCGGTCGCGGTGCCTCGCGCGGGCCGTGAGTTCGCGTAGCTGGGCGTGGGTGTCCGGCGGGAGGACCAGGTCGTTCCAGGTGACGGTGGGTTCGATGCGGCGGGCCAGGCGGTCCAGGCCCGCCGCGTTCTGGGCGCGGGCGCCCTGGCGGACGTGGTCGGGGGTGAGGGTGCCGCCGTCCAGGTGGGTGGTCTGGGCGGCGCCCCGGGCGGCGCGGGTGATCTGTTCCGGGGTGAGGAGGAACGGCGAGAGCAGCCGGTCCACGTCGATGGTCCCGGGGACGGGGGCGTCGTACGCGTCGGTCCAGAGGGCCGCTCTGGTGGAGGGTTCCACGCGTGGGGCGTGCAGGAGGAGGGGCGGGGCGGCGGACCAGGCCGCATCCCAGGGAGCCCGGCCCACCAGGATCGTGGGGACCGGGGTGCCGGTGAGCAGCCTCAGGAGCTCCGGGTGCTCGCGGGAGACCGCGTCGAGCGGGGCGCAGGCCACGCCCGCACCGGTCAGCCGGGCCTCGCGGACCAGGGAGCGGACCGCCTCGGCGGGGGACGGGTCCTCGGCGAGGCGCGCCAGGTCCAGGCCCAGGACCCGGTGGCCCGCACAGGTCAGCGCGGAGGCGGCGAGCGCCGTGCCCGCGCCGCCCTGGTCCTCGCGGAGGTAGGCCAGCGAGGCGCCGTGGGCGAGCGCCCCGGCGAGCGGAGCCGGGTCGCCGACGCCCGGTACGGCATGCCACGGGGCGAGGAGATCGGCCAGCCGCGGGTCAGGGGTGTCGTCGCCCAGCAGGTGCGCGGTGACCCGGTCGGGGACGCGCAGCGCCCGGCTCAGGAACGGCCGGTCCAGGTCCTCGACCAGGAGGAGGCGGCCCTCGCGGAGCGGGGCACGGGCCGACAGCCGGCCGCGCGCCACCTGGTCGGCGGGGGACAGCCCGCACAGGCCCAGCGCCAGGCCGATGGACGGACGGCGGCGGGTGACGTCGTCGTTCAGGTAGCCGTAGAACGCCTCGAAGCGGTCGTCGAGATCCGGTACGAGCGTGATGAGGAGGATCTCGACATCGAGGTCGGTGAGGCCGAACTCGCCCGCCAGGGACGTCAGTCTGGACCGTTCCGCCGGCGCCTCACCGGAGTCCGGCACGGGGTACGGGAAGGCGCGGGCCTCGTTCTCGTCCAGCAGCCGGGCGATGTTCTCGTCCGTGAGGTAGAGACCGCGGAAGGCGTCGTCCGGGTCCGGATCGGTGAGCTGCCGGGCCTCGACCGCCCGTCGGATGCGCTGCTCCACTGCCACCGCGCGGGCGAGGAGATGGCGCAGGTTCGGATCACCCGCGGTGGTCATTCGGCGCTGTCCTCCGTACGGGCCTTCCGGGTTTCCGTGCGAGTGTCCCGGGCCTTCCGGGTCTCCGTGATGCGCAGGGACAGGCCGCGGCGCCGTTCCGCATCGGAGATGCGAGAGCCCGCGCCCCCGCCCGGACGCCCCGGACGGCCTCCGTACACCGGGAGGCCCCCGCGGCCCGGCATCGGTTCCGATACGGGCTCGGCGCTCTCGGGCACGTCCCCGAAGCGGGCCTGCAAGCCCTCGTCGCCCACCGGCGGCCCGACCACATAGCTTGGCGAGGCCGTCACCGGCACACTGATGACCAGGTCGAGCGAGGGTTTCAACTCCCCGCCCAGCGCGCTCCATACGTCGGCGAACGAGCGGTCCTCCGGCGGCGGCAGCGCGATCGACATCGGTACGGCCGCCCCGATCTCGGCCAGCGTGCCCGTCATCCGCTCCGGCGGCAGCGCCTCGTAACGCAGCAGGCAGCCGAGCAGCGACGAGAGCAGCCGGTGCTCGTCCTCCGGGCGCTTCGTCCATGCCGTGATCAGGTACGACAGCTTGAAGAACCGGGGCGGGCGACGGCGCGCGATGATCGTGCCCCGCTCGTCGTAGTCGTTGTGCAGACCCCGCTCGCGTCTGCGCATGTCCTCGCGGATGTCGTAGAGATACAGGTTGACCATGGGCGCGTTGACCTTCGCCGCCCATTCCCGGGTGGGGGCGTCGAAGACCACCGCGATCTGGCCGCCTTCGAGCACCTCCGCCCTGATCAGCGCCCGCAGTACGTCGTCGACCTCGTGGATCACCTGATCACTCCCGTGCGGTCACCGGCGCTCATGCGCGGCCCGCGAAGTCCGGTGGCTGGAGATTCCGCTGCACCACCAGGACCGGTTTCTGCAGCCGGTCGAGGTCGCGCGAGTCCGCCCTCAGCTTGCGCGGACCCAGCTTGTCCTTGCGCAGGACCAGGACCTGCACCTCGAAGGTGCCGTCGCGGCCCACCGTGGCAGTCGCTCCCCCGGGGGTGATGCCGGTGTTCCACGTGAAACGTACCGTCGCGCCCGGTGGGTAGTCCTTGCCGCGGGCCAGCACCGGCTGGCCCGGCTTGGCGACCTGCGGGGTGACGGTCAGCGAGGGCTTCAGGACGCGCAGCCGGTCGCTGTCCTGGTTGTTGGCCTCGCGGCGGTCCGGCAGCGTGCCGCGCACGGTGGCCCGTACGTCCCCGGTGACCGCCGCGCGGTACGTCGCCGTCTGGGTCACCTCGATGCGGCCGCCGGCCGGGACGGTGCACGGTTTCGCCGCCGTGCAGCGGGTCAGGGCGGGCAGGCTGCGGTCCCTCCCCTTGGACGGTTTCGGCCAGGTGGAACCGATGACCACGCCGGTCGCCGGGTCCGGACCGGCATTGGTGATGGTGAAGCGGGCACGGGCCGGGCGGCCGGTGTAGGTACGGTCCGGGCTGACGTCGACCTTCATCGCCACATCCGCCGAGGGTGGGACAGGGGCCTCCAGGACCTCGATATCCGCCGTGTCCGTCCCCGTATTGCCCGCCGAGTCGGTCGCCGAGCAGGTCACCGTGGTGCGGCCGACCGGGAAGAGCGAACCGGAGGCAGGGCTGCACGTCACCGGGAGCGTGCCGTCGGTGGCGTCCTCGGCGGTGGCGTCGTACGTCACGCGCGCGCCCTTCTTGTCCTTGGCCCGGACGGTCAGATCGTCCACGGTGACGACGGGCGCGTCGATGTCGTTCACATCGATGTTGATCTGTTCCTGGAAGTCGGGATCGGCCGCCGCGGCCGGCCCGATCGTGTCCGTACCCGGGGCCTGGGTGCCCATCAGGAACTGGACGGTGCAGCTCAGCCGGGTGCCCTGGGGCGCGTCCGCGGAGACGTCGATGTTCTCGGCGAAGTGCGCCGTGTCCCCGCTGGTGAGCTGCTGGGTGGGCGGATCGAGGCTGACGGACAGATGCGAATCGCAGTTGTCCAGGCGGTAGCCGACGGAGGTGGGAAGGTTGTTGAAGCCCTCGATGATGGCTTCGGTCACTCCGTCCCCCGGAATTCCGTTGAGCATGCGGCCGTTGGTGGCCGCGGTGATCCGTTTGGCCTGGTCGGGCTCGTGGTAGGGGTCCTGGTACGTGTCGCTCGAGTATCCGAAGCCGTTGAGCCCGTCGCCGTCCTCGGTGGTCACGTCGACGGCGATGACGCGCACGCCCTTGTCCTGGAGCGCGAACACCGCTTCCTCGTAAGGGACCTTGTTGCTGGGGTTGTGGCTCGACGCGTCACCGACCAGGATGACCACCGGGCTGGCGCCGTCCCGGAAGACGGTTCCGCCGTCCGCACCGTTGGCCACCTTCCACAGCGCGTAGATCCAATCCTCGGACGGGCCTTTGCTCCGGTAGCCGCGGGAAGTCTTCAGCTGGTCGACACCGTTCTTCTGTACGTCGTCCAGGTTTGTCGTCAGCCCTTGGAGGACAGCGAACTCCGCCGTCGGATCGTCCTTCTCGTCACCATAGGTGGCCACCGCGAAACGGGAGTCCGGCTGCTGTCCACGGACCTTCGTCGTGATGTCCTTCAAACCCTTCTGTACATCGCCGATCGGTTTGCCCATGCTCCCGGTGCCGTCCACCAGCAGCACCACATCGGGTTTCGGCGGAATGGCGGGCGTACGCACCCGCTTGTCCACGCCCGTGGAGCCGCCCGGGTCGACCGCGTCGGTGAACTCGGCGGGGGTGACCCAGGGTTCGGGCACCGACACCGCCGGCGCACCGGACGTCACGGCAGAGCCGGGGGCGACGCCGCTGACCACGAGAAGCAGCGCGAGGGCCGGGATCCGGAGCGCGGTGAGGGTGCGGCGCGAGGCGGACGGTGCCGGCCGGGGCGGCCCGTCCGGCCGCGACCGTAACGCCGGCAACGCCCGCGGAAGTCGCTGGAACCAGCGCACGGAAGTCCTCCCCCACCCTCGCCCGATCGGCACACCGGACGTCAGGGTCCTGCACCGGCGGCGGACGCACAGCGGTGCGGGAGTCACACCCTCGGGAAGGCCCCGCTGCCCGAAAGGGCAGCGGGGGCTCTACGGGACAGCCCTTGGCGAGGCGACGTACGTACCCGTGCCGTACGCACCCGCGGGGGTCGGCTCAGATCAGCCCCTGCCGCATCGCGTACGCCACCGCGTGCGAGCGGTTCCGCAACTGCAGCCGGGTCATCACCGAATGCAGCACGTTCTTTATGGTGCGCTCGGAGTAGGCCAGCTTCGTCGCGATGTCCGCGGTGTCGTACCCCTCCGCGACCAGCCTCAGCACATCCACCTCGCGCGCCGCGAGACCGGTGAAATGCAGCCCGCGGGGGCCGAGCACCTGCCCCTGGAGGCGGCCCACCTCCTCGAGCAGCCTTCCCAGCAGGTCGGAAGGGAGATGGCCCTCGCCCCGCGCCACCGTCCCTATGACCTGCACCAGATGCTCCGGAGTCGATTCGGAGCGCCTGACCACACCGGCGACACCGCACTCCGCGGCGCTCACCAGCTTCTGCTCGTCGATGTCCGTGGTGACCAGGACGGTGCGTGAGGTGCTGGTGCGCTGGATGTGGCGCAGCATCGTCAACACCGCCTCGTCGACCGTGTCCACGACGACGATCACGATCTGAGGAGAGGCGTCGCCCTCCCCCCACTCCATCACGCTGACTTCGGGTCGGGTACGTAACTGACTGGCCACGCCCGCTTGCGAGATCGGATCCTGGGCCCGTAATGCGACAGTGGTGCGCTCCATGGCAATGCTCCCCCTGGGCAACAGCCGATGGCGTCACGTCGAACACAACCAACACGGCTGTTTTCGTTTGCCTCACTCGTCTGAGGCGGTCAAAAGATGCCCGCGTTTCCTTACAGGGAAACAAAAAAGCCGATCCGGGCACGGAATCTGCCCGGAAGTGTTCCTTCACGGTCGATGTCGGGGTTCGGTGGCGAACCTACGGTGCGCCGTATGAGTCTCACGGCAAGCCTCGACGAATCGTCCGTCACTGCCGCACCGGGCGAGGAGACGGCCCTCCCCCTGCGGATCCTGAACTCCGGCAGCACCGTCGAGGAGTACCGCTTCGAGGTGATCGGTGCGTGTGCCGCCTGGTCGACGGTCGAGCCGGCGACGCTTTCCCTGTATCCGGGTGACTCGCAGACGGTTTCCCTCGTGCTGCGTCCGCCCCGGGACTCGACCGTACTCGCGGGGGAGACACCCTTCGGCATACGGGTGGTGCCCACCAGCGAGCAGGGCGACACGGTGGTGCCCGAAGGCCGGGTGACGGTACTCCCCTTCACCGAGACGACCGCCGAACTCGTACCGCGCAGCTCGCACGGTGCCTGGCGCGGCAGGCACCAACTCGCCGTCGACAACCGGGGGAACGCCCCGGTCACCGTACGGCTGGCGGCTCAGTCGGGTACGGAGCGGGCGCGGGTCTCGTTCGCGGCGGACACACTGCAGATCGCTCCCGGGCGGGCGGAGTTCGGGAAGGTGCGGATCCGGCCCGCCAAGCGCGTGTGGCGCGGCATCCCGATCACTCATCCCTTCCAACTGGTCGCCACCCCGGACGTGGCCGAGGACCAGGCCCCGGTCGCCCCGGTGGTCGTGGACGGCTCGTACCAGCAGGAGCCGATCCTGCCGCGCTGGCTGCCCCGGGCGCTGATCACCGCGGCCGTTCTGCTGATCGCGCTGGTGGGGCTCTGGTACGCGCTGCTGCGCCCGGCCGTGAAGTCGGCGGCCCGGGAGGCGATCACACCGGACGCGGTACGGTCCGCAGCCGCGGCCGACAAGAGCAAGGCCCCCGACAAGGGCTCCTCGGCCGGCGCGGCGTCGGGCGGAGGCGACTCCTCCGGGGCGAACGGGGGCTCGCCGAAGCCCAGCCCCTCAACGAGCCCCGATGCGTCCTCCGACGCGTCGGCCGCGGCCCCGACCAGTGCGCAGGTGCAGGTCAGGGACTCGGTGGGCGGCGGGTCGAACACCTCGACGGCCCTGCAGGTGCCCAGCGGGCACACGTTCCAGCTGACCGACATCGTGGTCCAGAACCCGCAGGGCGACGCGGGGACGCTCGTGGTCTCCTCGGGCCGGGACGCGCCCGTGCTCCGGCTGGCGATGGAGAACTTCCGCGACTCCGACTACCACTTCGTCACCCCGATCATGGTGCCCGCCGGTGGCAAGGTCACGATGACCGTCGACTGCCGGAAGGTGGGCAAGCCGGTGAACGCGCCGACGCCTTCGCGATGCTCGGAGTCGCTGTTCCTCGGCGGCACGATGAAGACGGACACCGCGAACTGACACAACTGGCAATGGACACGGCGGACTGACACGGCGGGCAAACGGGCGCGGCGGACTCGCGGACGGATACGGCGGACGGGCCACGAGACACCGTCCGCCGAAGGCCCGTCACTCGGGCGGAGCCTCTTCCTCCTCCTCGGCGCCCTCCTTCGCCCGCTGCACGAAGGAGCCCTGTACATCGGCCGGTTGCTCGTCCTCGTCCTCCGTCGCGGCCCGCTGCACAGCAGCCGCACCCGCTGCCGGAGCCGAAGCGGGAGCCGGGGCCGGGTCCGAAGCCGGGGCCGGGTCCGACAGCACCCGGTCGGCGTTCGCGACGGCCTCCCGCTCGAAGCGGTCGGAGGGGTCGCTCACCCGGATCCCGCCCGCCGCCTCCGTACCCTCCACCGGCCCGTTGCGCTGCTGGATCACATGGGTCAGCTCATGGGCCAGCGTGGTGCGGCCCTGCGGCGAGGACGGATCGTAGGCGTCCCGCTGGAAGACCACGTTGTTGCCGACCGTGTACGCGTGGGCGCCCACGCCCTTCGCGGACTCGTGGGCGGCGGAGTCCGTGTGGATGCGTACGTCGGAGAAGTCCGCGCCCATCCGGCCCTCCAGATCGGCCCGGGTGTCGGTGTCCAGGGGCTGCCCTCCGCCCGACGAGACCACATCGTGCACGGGGGAGCGCTCTTCCTCCTCCTTGTGCTGGAGCATCGACCCCACGGCGCTGTTGCCGACCGCTCGCTGGAGCACGCTCATGCCGCGGGCCCCGACCACATCGGCCCGACCTGTGGCCGCCGCCCGGTAGAGGTGCGGGGCGTCCGCCGCCTCCCGGCCCTCGGACGCCCTCGACGCGTGCACGGGCTCGTCGTGCTCATGCCCGTGTCCGTGATCCCGCTCGTGGTCGTGCTCCTGGTCCCATTCCTGTGCGTGCATCGTCATCTCCCCTGCCCGCGCCCCGGTCGAAGGCGCGTCGTGATGGCCTCACCACTCCACCTTCACGACGCCCCGCTGCCCCGTCCAGCCCGGACCCCGCCGGCCGGGGGCAGCCGGTCCTGCCCCTTCGGGCACCCGATCCGTCCGTACGGCAAACGGCTGCACCGGCGGCCGACGGAGTGGCCGGGCCACTCCGCCGTCGGGATGATCGAAGGCATGACCAAGAGCGACAAGGACCAGCACATCACCCTGCGGATCGCCCAGGAGCCGAAGGCGGACGAGCTCCTCGCGCGCAGCCCGCTCGCCGCTCTGGTGGGCATGCTGCTGGACCAGCAGGTGCCGATGGAGTGGGCCTTCTCCGGCCCGTACTCCCTGGCGCAGCGGATGGGCAAGGACGATCTGGACGCGCATGAGATCGCCGCCCACGACCCGGAGGCGTTCACCGAGCTGTTCACTGCGAAGCCCGCCCTGCACCGCTATCCCGGCTCCATGGCCAACCGCGTCCAGCAGTTGTGCCAGTACCTGGTGGCGGAGTACGACGGCGACGCGAGCGCGGTGTGGACCGGTGTCCCGGACGGGGCCGAGCTGCGGAAACGGCTGAACGCGCTGCCCGGGTTCGGCACCCAGAAGGCGCAGATCTTCCTGGCGCTGCTGGGCAAGCAGTTCGGGGTCCGGCCGACGGGCTGGCGCGAGGCGGCGGGACCGTACGGGGAGGCCGGCTCGCACCGGTCGGTCGCCGACATCACGGGCCCGGAATCGCTCGCCGAGGTCCGCGCGTACAAGCAGCACGCGAAGCAGGCGGCCAAGCGCGCCGCCGAGCAGTAGCACCGCCGGGCAACAGCGGCCCCGAAGCACCGGCCCCCCGCCTACCGTCGGCGGCGGGCCGTACCGAAGAGCGACCGCGAGATCTCCCGCCCCAGCTGCGTCCCGACGGACCGGGCCAGCGACCGGAACATCCCGCTCCCCACCACCTGCTCGACCAGCGAGGTGTCCTCCCTGGCCGCCCCCTCGGCCGCCTTCCCGGCCCCGCGCGCCGTCTCACCGCGCACCGCTTCCTCCACCGCCGCCCGGTCCGCGGCCTCCGCCTCGGCGGCCCGGCGCTGCGCCTCCTGACCGGCGCTCAGCTTCTCGTACGCCGACTCCCGGTCCACCGCCTGTGCGTAACGCCCGTACAGCGGCGAGCCCTTCACGGCCGCGTCGAGCTCCGCCGCCGGGTACGGCCCCATCAGCGACTGCGGCGCCCGCAGCCGGGTCGCGGCGACCGGAGTCGGCGCGCCGTTCTCGCTCAGTACCGTGATCACGGCCTCGCCGATGCCCAGCCGGGTCAGCAACTCCTCCAGGTCGTAGGGCGAGTTCGGGAACGTCTTCACCGTCGACCGCAAGGCCTTCGCGTCGTCCGGGGTGAAGGCGCGCAGCGCGTGCTGCACCCGGTTCCCGAGCTGCGCCAGCACCTCCGCGGGCACATCGCGCGGCGTCTGCGTGACGAAGAAGATGCCCACGCCCTTGGACCGGATCAGCCGCACGGTCTGGGTGATCGATTCCAGGAACGCCTTCGAGGCCCCGTTGAAGAGCAGATGCGCCTCGTCGAAGAAGAAGACGAGCTTCGGCCGGTCGAGGTCACCGACCTCCGGCAGATCGTGGAAGAGGTCGGCGAGCAGCCACACCAGGAAAGTGGAGAAGAGCTGGGGCTTGTCCTGCACCGCCGCCAGTTCCAGTACGGAGACGAGCCCGCGCCCGTCCGGCGCCTGCCGCAGCAACTCGGCCGTGTCGAACTCGGGTTCCCCGAAGAAGTCGCCCGCGCCCTGCTGCTCGAAGGCGGTGATCGACCGCAGGATCACTCCCGCGGTCGCCGTGGAGAGTCCGCCGATCTCCTTGAGTTCGGCCTTTCCGGTGTCCGAGACGAGGAACGCGACCACGGCCCGCAGGTCCTTGAGGTCCAGCAACTCCAGGCCCTTGGCGTCGGCGTAATGGAAGATCAGGCCGAGCGACTGTTCCTGCGTCCGGTTGAGCTGAAGCACCTTGGACAGGAGTACGGGTCCGAAGCTGGTGACCGTCGCGCGCAGCGGGATGCCGGGGCCGATACCGCCGAGCGCGTAGAACTCGCACGGGAAGCCCTTGGCCTCCCACGCCTGCCCCACCTGTCCGGCGCGCCCGGTGACCCGGTCCCCCGGCGTGCCGGGGGCGGCGATACCCGAGACATCGCCCTTGATGTCGGCGAGGAAGACGGGGACACCGTTGGCCGAGAGCTGTTCGGCGATCAGCTGGAGCGTCTTGGTCTTCCCGGTTCCGGTGGCGCCCGCGACGAGCCCGTGCCGGTTGAGCATCGCCAGCGGAATCCGGATCTGAGCGTCCGGCAGGCAGGCGCCGTCCCAGAGCAACGCGCCCAGATCGAGGGCGGCCCCGGAAACGGCGTACCCGGCGGCGATCTCCCGAGCCGACTCCGGCAGAACACCGGCCCCCTCGGCCCGCACACCACCTCCCTCGGCCCGCACACCGCCCTCCTCGGCCTGCGCGCCGCCTCCCTCGGTTTGCACACCGGCCCCCGCAGCTTCCCGCACTCCGGCGCCCGCGCCTTGCGCACCGGCGCCCGCGGCCCGCGCATCGGCGCCCGCCCCTTGCGGCGCATCCGCGTCCGGACCGCCGGTCGTGCCCGAAGTCGTGGCTCCGCCCATGCCCGCGCCCGTGCCACCGCCCGTGCTGTCGCTGTCATTCATCGAGGCCCCATTCCGGAATGCCTGCTTTTGTGGCGTTCTTGCCAGCATCGCAGTCCGGCCCCGTGGCTGCGCCCGGAGGCTCTTGCCCGGTAGGCTTTCCGTGTGATCTTCAAGCGCATCGGAAATGGGCGGCCTTATCCCGACCACGGCCGGGAAAGCACCCGGCAGTGGGCGGACGTCGCGCCGCGCCCGGTCCGCCTCGACCAGCTGGTGACCACCAAGGGCAACCTGGACCTCGAAACCCTCCTCGCCGAGGATTCGACGTTCTACGGTGACCTGTTCGCGCACGTCGTGAAGTGGCAGGGCGACCTCTATCTGGAGGACGGACTGCACCGCGCAGTCCGCGCCGCACTTCAGCAGCGCCAGGTACTGCACGCCCGCGTGCTCGAACTCGGCTGACCGAAGCGGGTCCCCCACGGACCGGCAGGACCGGCAGGACCCACGGACCCTGCGACACCTACGGGTGCTCCGGGGTTCGTTCGGGTGCTTTCGCACCCGGACGGGTGCGATCCATTGATCATTTAGTAGGCATCATCACCGGGTCGCACTACGCTGCGCCCATGAGCATGCTCACTCCCCCCGGCATGGGCGGAAAGTACCGCATCACGGGCGACAAGTATCCGAAGATGCGCCGCCCCCGGCGTCGCGGCAAACTGATCCTCGCTGCCACCGCTTCCGTGGTCGCCCTCGGGCTGGCCGGATGGGGCACGATGCAGCTCATCGACGTCTTCACCGGCGGCGACCGGAAGGCCAGCGCCGCCGACCACAAGACGGACTGCCCTTCCGCCAAGCCGTCCGCGCCCGCGAAGGCGCTGCCGAAGCCGGCGAAGATCACCGTCAACGTCTACAACGCGACACCGCGCAGCGGGCTCGCCAAGCAGGCGGCCGACGAACTGAAGAAGCGCGGCTTCACCATCGGCAAGGTGGGCAACGCCCCGGCCGCGTACGACAAGAAGGTCCCCGGCCCCGGGGTGCTGCTGGGTGCCCCCTCGGCCGCGAACGGCTCGTTCCCGGTCCTCGGTACGCAGTTGCGGGGCGCCACCCCGAAGACCGACGCCCGCAGGACGGCGGACGTCGATCTGATTCTCGGTGCGAAGTTCAAGACGTTCAGCACGCCCCAGTCGGCGGCTGCGGCCCTCGCCGCCCTGACGAAGCCGGCCCCCGCACCGTCGTCCTGCTGACGGCTGCCGGGACGACCCGGCAGCCCGGCGCGGCCCGGCAGCCCGGGGCGACTCGGCAGCCCGGCGCGACTCGCTCGGGTCCTAGTCGACCGTGCCGTACATCCGGTCGCCCGCGTCACCGAGGCCCGGGACGATGTAGCCGTTCTCGTTGAGCCGCTCGTCGACCGAGGCGGTGACGACGGTCACCGGCGTACCGGCCAGCTCGCGCTCCATCACCTCGACGCCCTCGGGCGCCGCGAGCAGCACGACCGCGGTGACATCGTCCGCACCGCGCTTGATCAGCTCCTGGATGGCCGCGACCAGCGTGCCGCCGGTGGCCAGCATCGGGTCCAGGACGTACACCTGACGGCCGGAGAGGTCCTCCGGCATCCGGGTGGCGTACGTCTCCGCCTTGAGCGTCTCCTCATTGCGGATCATGCCCAGGAAGCCGACCTCGGCGGTCGGCAGCAGCCGCACCATGCCGTCGAGCATGCCCAGACCGGCCCGCAGGATCGGCACGACCAGCGGCCGCGGGTGCGACAGCTTCACGCCGGTCGTCGGTGTGACCGGGGTCTCGATGTCGACCTGTTCGGTGCGCACATCCCGGGTGGCCTCGTAGGCGAGCAGAGTGACCAGCTCGTCGGCGAGCCGCCGGAAAGTCGGGGAGTCGGTGCGCTTGTCGCGCAGGGTGGTGAGTTTGTGCGCGACCAGTGGGTGGTCGACGACGTGGATCCGCATGGGTTCAACAGTAACCGTGCCTCCCGCACCCGTGCGCTGGCATCAACCGCATGTTCGGGGGGAAGGTGGGGGCATACGGACCCAGCCTTGGGGTGATGAGCCGATGCCGGACGGGGAAAAGCGGAAGCGGGACCAGCCGGACACGCCGGCCCCGCAGGACGCACAGGTCCAGCAGAACCCGGAGGAGAGCGACGCGGCACGCCGTAGGCGGCGCGCCCAGTTCCTGCGCGAGCTCCACGAGGCGAAGGCGCTCCGCGACCGGGTACAGCCCCGCCGCGCGAGGGCGGCCCGGATGCGCCAGGCCATGCGCATGCGCACCTTCCGCTGGTAGCCGGACGGCCGCCCGGCATCCCCGGCATCCCCCTGGTGGCGGCGTCCAGGAGAACTAGTGGCCGACGCAACGGCCGAACTCCTCTCGCGGAGCCCATGTTTCTGCCACGATTCCGATGGGCGGGACGCAGGACAGCCGGGGCCACCGACTGCCCTCCCGCCGGACCTGCACCCCTATGACCAGTGGGAGAGTCACGGTGTACTTCGCCGCACTGCTCGCGCGCACCGAAGACGGGTGGGAAGCGAGCGATACGGAGCTCGACGATGTGGAGACCCTGTCCGACCTGACGGATCTGGCCCGCGAGGCCTCGGTGGACGAGGACACGGTGCTCGTCTTCATCGAGCAGGAGGACGCCTGGTTCGGCGTCGTCCGGGTGGATGGTGAGGACGACCCCCGTATTTTCGTCTCGGACGCCACCGCCGCAGCACGCTCCTCGTACGGGGAGATCCTGCTCACCGATGAACTGCTCGGCCGCGAACCCGGGGCCGAGGACACGATTGCCGCCCTCGAAGAGCTCGTCGGCCTCGACGGTACGGAGGACGGCGACCCGGACACCACCCCCGACAACGACACCGACACAGACACCGACACCGACACCGACGACGACGACGATGACGATGACGACGGACTCGACGCCGACGCCGTACCGGCGGGCCCGCTCGGCGACACCCGGATCCTGGCCGACCTCGGGCTCCCCGAGGCCGAGCTGCTGATGCTGCGCACGGACGCGATGGTGGAAATCGCGGACGCGCTGGGCGCGGCCGAGGTTCTGGAAACCGTCCGTTAGGGTCCGCGGGTGAGCGAACCACCGCACCCGCAAGGACCGCCGGAACCGTACGACCCCGTACGAGACCCGTGGCGGGCGCACATGCGCCGCGCCCTGGCCGAGGCCGATCTGGCGGCGCTGGCCGGCGATGTGCCGGTCGGCGCCGTCGTGCTCGGCCCGGACGGCACCCTGCTCGCCACGGGCCACAACGAACGCGAGGCGACCGGCGACCCGACCGCGCACGCCGAGGTCCTCGCCGTCCGCAGGGCCGCGGCGGCCCTCGGCCGGTGGCGGCTGTCCGGATGCACCCTGGTCGTCACCCTGGAACCCTGCACGATGTGCGCGGGCGCACTGGTGCAGTCCCGCGTGGACCGGGTGGTCTACGGGGCCCGGGACGAGAAGGCGGGCGCGGCGGGCTCCCTCTGGGACGTCGTACGCGACCGCCGGCTCAACCACCGTCCCGAGGTCATCCAAGGAGTCCTGGAGGACGTCTGCGCCGACCGCCTGACGGCCTTCTTCCGCACCCTCTGAGAACCGATTTCTGTCCGCGGCCCGGAATGGTCTAAGCTCTCTCTCGGTAGCGTGTCCGAGCGGCCGAAGGAGCTCGCCTCGAAAGCGAGTGTGGGGAAACTCACCGAGGGTTCAAATCCCTCCGCTACCGCCATCGACGCCCTCCCGGACTGCGGAAACGCAGACCGGGAGGGCGTTCGCGCGTCACGGAGACAGTGAGGTCGCCCCCACCGCGCACCGACTACCGCGTGGACGGAGGGCGCCCCGGGGCCTTGACCAATCCGGGGACACCCCGCTTCCACCGCCCCACCAAGGCACCCTCGCCGCATGCGGTTGCGTATCCGCCGCGCCCCTCAGGGCCGTTGGCCCCGGACGGCTGTGCGTATCGCACAGCACGGTGCGCGCCCGGCCCTCCTCACCATGTGACCACCACCCACACGATCTTCCCGAACGGCCGTTCCGCGCCCCCCATTGCGCGGCCAAGGCCTCGACCAGACGCAACCCCCGGCCGCGAGCACGCTCGTTCGAGACCGGCCGGACGCGCGGCCGGCCGCGGCGGGTGTCGTGCAGAGGTGGTCCCCGCGTACGCGGGGTGGTCCCTGGAGGATGTGTATACCGCGGTATACGTCGACTGTGATCCCCGCGCACGCGCGGCCAGGCCCGCGAAGGGGTCGAGGTCGGAGCCGGGCCGAAGCGGTCCGGAGGTGCCTCGGGTACGGCTGTGGCCCCGCACGACGGATGCCGTGTCGGGGCCACAGTTCACCGAAGCTCAGGTCGGGGGAAGCGGCATCGGGGGGACAAGCCGCTTCCCCCGGTGAGAACGGGGCCCTCAAGCCCTCGCCGCGGTCAGGGGGGTGGCCTGCGGTGAGGACCCCACAGTGGGGGCCCGTTCCGAGCCCCTCGGATTCCTGCCTCATCCGCTGGACTCACCGTCCATCCTGCTCCCCGCAGAGGCCGTGCGGGCGGGCGAAGGACCCCGATCGCCGGGTCCTTGGTCCTTAAAAGCCGCGTGAGTGGTCGGAATCCTCCGGGGGGTACGACCATCCGTGCGGATAGAATCGCCCGACTGCACAGGAGATCGAAACAGGGGATCGAAGGGGAGGCAGGGGCTGTGGTGCAAGCGAAGAAGATAGCTCTCTACGTGATAGTCGTCTTCGTGCTGTACACGATCATCACCTCCCCGGCCCGGGCGGCTGATCTCGTCCAGGTAGGGTTCGAGGGCGTTTCGAGTGCCGCACAGGGCGTCGGCGACTTCATGTCCGAGCTCGTGAAGTAGGAGTACACCGTGATCCGCCATCTGGTCCTGTTCAAGCTGAACGACGGCGTCGAGCGGGACGACCCGCGGGTCGTCGCCGGGGCGCAGGCCTTCCGGGAGCTGGAGGGGCAGGTCCCCGAGCTGGAGTTCTGGGAGTGCGCCTGGAACATCACCGACCGGCCGATCGCGTACGACTTCGCCATCAACTCCGCGGTCGCCGACCAGGACGCCCTGAAGCGGTACATCGAGCACCCCGCCCATCAGGCCGCCGCCGGGCAGTGGCGTGAATTCGCCACCTGGGTGATCGCCGACTACCCGTTCTGATCCGACCGGTCCGGCTTTCGTTCCGGTCCGGACGGCCCCCGAGCCCCTCACCATCACGGTGAGGGGCTTTTTTTGGTGTTTAAACCAAGTTGAACCCAACACGACGCTATACGGTGCTTGCACACAGTGGACATGTCTTGTGATGCTATGACCGCTTTTGACGGATGAGTTGACCGAAGTTGACCGCAAAGGGGTGGCCTCATCGTGCCGGCCAGTACAGCGCCTCAAGTGCCTCCCCAGTCCGTCCAGACGAGCCAGGTGGCCGAACCCAGTCAGGCGATCCAGACCGAGACGCCCGACAGCACGACGACGCCCGCCAGGACCCGGGGCGCGGACACCAGGGCGCTCACCCAGGTGCTCTTCGGACAGCTCAAGAACCTGGAGCCGGGGACCCCGGAGCACGGCCGGGTGCGGGCGGCCCTCATCGAGGCGAACCTCCCGCTGGTGCGGTACGCCGCGGCGCGGTTCCGCAGCCGCAACGAGCCGATGGAGGACGTCGTCCAGGTCGGCACGATCGGCCTGATCAACGCCATCGACCGGTTCGACCCCGAACGCGGCGTCCAGTTCCCGACGTTCGCGATGCCGACCGTCGTCGGCGAGATCAAGCGGTACTTCCGGGACAACGTACGGACCGTCCACGTCCCCCGGCGGCTTCACGAGCTGTGGGTCCAGGTCACCGGCGCCACCGAGGACCTGACGACCGCTCACGGCCGTTCACCCACCACCGCGGAGATCGCCGAGCGGCTGAGGATCTCCGAGGACGAGGTGCTCGCCTGCATCGAGGCCGGGCGTTCCTACCACGCGACCTCGCTGGAGGCCGCCCAGGAGGGCGACGGGCTGCCCGGACTGCTGGACCGGCTCGGTTACGAGGACCCGGCGCTCGCCGGGGTCGAGCACCGCGACCTCGTCCGGCATCTGCTCGTCCAGCTCCCCGAGCGCGAGCAGCGCATCCTTCTGCTGCGCTACTACAGCAATCTGACGCAGTCCCAGATCAGTGCCGAACTGGGAGTCTCCCAGATGCATGTGTCAAGACTGCTGGCCCGTAGCTTTGCCCGACTTCGATCCGCAAACAGGATCGAGGCCTAACCGGATCGGGTAGAGCGCTCGAAGTCCGGTTCGCGCGACCCAAATGCCTCGCACCCCCTGTTAACTGCGCAGACGTCACAAAGACTTGTCGACATGTCACTACAGCGTGTTGCCGACATGTGACATTCTGCGGGAACCGCGTTTGCCGTGGCCTCGCCTCCGGTATTCAGGTGGAGGCTGCGTTCCTCCGATGGTCGCGGCTCCACGCGACCGTCCGCGACCTCAAGGGGGTGGCATGTCCGCAGAACAGGGCAGCTCGAAGGTGCTCACGCTCACGAAGAGCGAACCCGCACCCGCTGTGCTCACCAGCTCGTCGGAAGCCATCGACACCCGCACTCTGTCCCGCTCCCTGTTCCTGCGGCTCGCCGCGCTGGGGCCAGCACCAGGCCCTGAAGGAACGGACAGCCCGGAGCGTGCCTACGTACGGGACACACTCATCGAGCTCAACCTCCCGCTGGTGCGGTACGCCGCGGCGCGGTTCCGCAGCCGCAACGAGCCGATGGAGGACATCGTCCAGGTCGGCACGATCGGCCTGATCAAGGCGATCGACCGGTTCGACTGCGAACGGGGCGTGGAATTCCCGACGTTCGCGATGCCGACCGTCGTCGGGGAGATCAAGCGGTTCTTCCGCGACACCTCGTGGTCGGTGCGCGTCCCGCGCCGGCTCCAGGAGCTGCGGCTGGCGCTGACCAAGACCAGCGACGAGCTCGCGCAGAAGCTCGACCGCTCGCCGACCGTGCCCGAGCTGGCCAAGGCGCTCGGGGTCTCCGAGGAGGACGTGGTCGACGGTCTGGCCGTCGGCAACGCGTACACCGCCTCCTCGCTCGACTCGCCCTCGCCCGAGGACGACGGCGGCGAGGGTTCCCTCGCGGACCGGCTCGGCTACGAGGACTCGGCGCTGGAAGGCGTCGAGTACCGCGAATCGCTCAAGCCGTTGCTGGCCAAGCTCCCGCCGCGCGAGCGCCAGATCATCATGCTGCGGTTCTTCGCCAACATGACCCAGTCGCAGATCGGCGAGGAGGTCGGCATCTCGCAGATGCATGTCTCGCGCCTGCTGACCCGTACGCTCGCCCAGCTCAGGGAAGGGCTCATCGCCGACTGACGCCGTGGACTCCCGTACCGGAGCACAAGGGTTCCGATTTGACGGACCGTCAGCCACACTGGCGCGATGCGACGTCAGATGCTCGGATCGAACGGCCGCCGGGGCACCGTGATCGCCGCCTCGGCGGCCGTGCTGTGTCTGGGCGGCGTGCTGGCCGCCTGCGGCGGCGGTACGGCGGACGAGGGCTATGTGGCGCTCGGCGCGGTGGGAACG
Source organism: Streptomyces sp. NPDC058240 (assembly GCF_042882135.1). Taxonomy (NCBI): domain Bacteria; kingdom Bacillati; phylum Actinomycetota; class Actinomycetes; order Kitasatosporales; family Streptomycetaceae; genus Streptomyces; species Streptomyces sp. NPDC058240. Next base: position 381,521 of record NZ_JBHVWT010000002.1, on the reverse strand, counting down.
GATCCCGGGAGAGCTCCGGCGGGGGCGGTGGCACCGTCGGGGAAGGTGACGCTGGTCCCGCTGGACCGGGGCGACGGCGAGGGCCGGGGCGACGGTGGCGGTGGCGACGGTGGCGGTGAGGGTGCTGGAGGGCGTTCCGGGGGGCGCGGGCCCTCGCCGAGCGCCTCCGGCAGTGCCGACGGCTCCGGAGCCACGGGCGCGGCAAGCGGTGGAACCCCCAGGCCGTCCGGCACGCCCGGCACATCAGGCCCCGGCGGCGCGGGCGGTACGGGTGGCGCATCCGGCTCCGGCGGCGCGGGCGGCACCGGAGAAGGCTCCACAGGGCCCACGGCCCCCTCGGTGCCCGGATCTCCCGCACCCGGCGGGCCCGCCGAGCTGACGGTGGGCGCTCCCGTGCGGGCGGCGGCGGGCGAGCGGTGGTGCGAGAAGGTGACCGTGGAGTTCCGGAACACCGGAGGATCAGCGGCGCGCTCGGGAACCGTCACCTTCGCCACGCACGTGATCGGCGGGCTGGGGGTCGACTGGGCGACCATCGAGTCGACCGGGCCGCTACCCGCGCCGATCGACGCGGGAGCGGCGCGGACGAAGACGTACACCGTCTGCGTGGACGCCTGGCGGGTGCCCCTGGGCATGCATGTCGAGACCCGGGACGTCACCGCCGTATTGAAGTGACGGGTGGACGTGTTGCGCGGTGCGCTGTGACCGGGGCGCCGGTCAGCCGAGCGCGAGCCAGGCGACCGCTCCGAGGACGACGACCACCGCGACGACGGCGGCGATCACCCCGACCTTCGGTCCGGACGAGGCGGCCGGCTGCTGCCGGCGCTGCGGCTCGCCCTCGTCGACGAAGGCGCGGAACATCTGGGTGCTGCCGGCCGGGTCGTGGTTGCCCTCGGGGCCCTGCGGGGCGTGGGGGTTGTGTGCCATGGGCCAGGACCCTAGCGAACTCGGCGTTCCGGCCCAACCCCCGGGTCGGTGAAGGGCCGAGGCCAGGGCCGGGGGACCGGTGCGGAAGCGGCCGGTGCGCCGTGGCGGAGCGGGGCTCGGGCAGCGGGGTCGCGGGGGTGCGCCGGGGCGGATTCAGGTGCGTACACAGGCCAGTTGCGGAGTCCGGCGCAGATCGGTTCCGGCAACTCGCCCTTCCAGCACGGCACTTGAGGTGCGCCCCGTGTCCGGCTCGGGCGCGGGGCCCGTGCCCCGTACATACGGCGTGGCCGCACTCCCTACACGCGGTGTGCCCCCTCCTTCACGCAGTCGCCCCCGCCCCGGAGCGGGGCCCCGTCCGCCTCGACTGTGGCACGACACACACCCCGCACCACCCGCACCCCACACGCTGGGGCTTTGACCGGAGCCGTACGCAGCCTTTTGCTTTCCTTTACTTCTGCAAGCCCCTTTTCGTTTGCCTGCAGCAACCAACGGCTTCTATGGTTGCCCTAAGCAACAAGATGAACCGGTGAGATGTCTGGGGGTCCCGTGGCCGCACGGAGTCAGTACGAAGAACTGGCCCGGCAGCTCAGCGCTGTCGGGGCCGTCAAGCGCGGTCTCGCCCGAATCCTGCCCGCCGAATGTCCGGGCGGCTCCGCCGCCGTACTGGCTCTACTCAGGCAGCACGGCGAGATGCGGATCAGCCGGCTGGCCGAGCTGCTGGACGTCGACATGTCGGTGACCAGCCGTCATGTCGCCCATGTGGCAGAGCGTGGCTGGATCGAACGGTCTCCGGATCCGGCGGACAAGCGGTCCCGCATCCTGCGGCTGACCCCCGACGGACGTGACGTACTCGCCGACCTGAACCGACGGACGACCGAGATGTTCGCCCACAACCTCTCCGACTGGTCGGACGACGAGGTCGGACAGCTCAACACGCTGTTGGCCCGGCTGCGCGACAGTTTCGCCTGTCGCGGGCCCAGCGGGTGCGGCCCCGGAAAGCACAGCGGCGACTGCCGTTCCCGGCATGCCGACAGCGGCAACGACGCGCACACCCGTACACCCGTGTAACAGAAGCAAAGACAAGGACTTAAATGGCTACGACCACACCGACCGGTGTGCGGGGCGGCCACGCCAAGCACGGGGGATCGTCCGATCCCTCGTCCGGCGCGCCGATGACACACCGGCAGATCATGGAGGCACTGGCCGGGCTGATGCTCGGCATGTTCGTCGCGATCCTGTCGTCGACGGTCGTCTCGAACGCACTTCCCGAGATCATCTCCGACCTCGGCGGCGGCCAGAGCGCCTACACCTGGGTCGTCACGGCCTCGCTGCTGGCGATGACCGCCACCACTCCCCTGTGGGGCAAGCTCTCCGACCTGTTCAGCAAGAAGCTGCTGGTCCAGATAGCCCTCGTCATCTACGTCGCGGGCTCGGTCGTCGCCGGTATGTCGACCAGCAGCGGCATGCTGATCGCCTGCCGTGTCGTCCAGGGCATCGGCGTCGGCGGTCTCTCCGCCCTCGCGCAGATCGTGATGGCGGCGATGATCGCCCCGCGTGAGCGCGGTCGCTACAGCGGATACATCGGTGCGGTGTTCGCCGTCGCCACCGTCGGTGGTCCGCTGCTCGGCGGTGTCATCACCGACACCAGCTGGATGGGCTGGCGCTGGTGCTTCTACGTCGGTGTGCCGTTCGCCGTCATCGCGCTGATCGTGCTCCAGAAGACGCTGAAGCTCCCGGTCGTGAAGCGTCAGGTCAAGGTCGACTGGTGGGGCGCGTTCTTCATCAGCGCCGCCGTGTCGCTGCTGCTGCTCTGGGTGACCTTCGCCGGTGACAAGTACGACTGGCTCTCCTGGCAGACCGCCGCGATGCTCATCGGCTCCGTCGCGCTCGCCGGGCTCTTCGTCGTCGTCGAGTCCAAGGCCAGCGAGCCGATCATCCCGCTGCGCCTCTTCCGCAACCGCACCATCACGCTGGCCTCGCTGGCCTCGCTGTTCGTCGGTGTCGCGATGTTCGCGGGCACCGTCTTCTTCAGCCAGTACTTCCAGCTGGCGCGCGGCAAGTCGCCGACGATGTCGGGCGTCATGACGATCCCGATGATCACGGGTCTGTTCATCTCCTCGACGGTCTCCGGCCAGGTCATCACCAAGACCGGCCGCTGGAAGGCCTGGCTGGTCAGCGGTGGCTTCCTGGTCACCGCCGGGCTCGGGCTGCTGGGCACCATCCGGTACGACACGGAGTACTGGCACATCGCGGTCTTCATGGCCGTCATGGGTCTCGGCATCGGCATGATGATGCAGAACCTGGTGCTCGCCACGCAGAACCAGGTCGCTCCGTCCGATCTCGGCTCGGCCAGCTCCGTCGTCACCTTCTTCCGTTCCCTCGGCGGTGCGATCGGCGTCTCGGCGCTGGGCGCCGTCATGGCGAACCGCGTCACCCACTACGTCAAGGACGGCCTCGCGGAGCTCGGCCCCAAGGCCGCGGCCATGGGTCACGGCGGCACCGGCGGCGGGGGCATCCCCGACCTGGACAAGCTGCCCGCGCCGTTCCGTACGGTCGTGGAGAGCGCCTACGGGCACGGTGTCGGCGATGTCTTCCTGTACGCGGCTCCGGCCGCGCTGGTCGCCTTCCTGATCACGATCTTCATCAAGGAGGTCGCCCTGAAGTCGAACGCTTCGAGCGAGGCCCCGGCCACGGCCGAGACCCCCGTCGCCGACGCGGTCGAGGCCGCGGCCGCCACCGCCGAGCCGATCTCCGAGGCAGCGGCCGGGATCACCGCGGTCGACACCCCGGAGGCCCCGGTCGCCACCCTGCAGGGCACGGCCGTGCACGGTGTGGTGCGCGGTGCCGAGGGCGCACCCGTCGCCCGTGCCGCCGTCACGCTGATCTCGCTGGCCGGCCGGCAGCTCGGGCGCTCCGTCGCCCAGGCGGACGGCAGCTACGGTCTGGACGCGCCGGGCTCCGGCTCCTACGTCCTGATCGCCTCCGCCGACGGCTTCCAGCCGCAGGCGTCCACGGTGGTCGTCGGCACCGAGCCGCTGGCGTACGACATCCTGCTCTCCGGTACGAGCGGACTGGCCGGCGTCGTGCGGGCCGCGGAGTCCGCCGCCCCGGTGGAGGGCGCCATGGTCATCGTGACCGATGTGCGCGGCGATGTGCTGGCCACCGGCAAGTCCGGCGAGACCGGCGAGTTCACCTTCGGTGAGCTGGTGCCCGGGTCGGTGACCGTCGCGGTGAACGCCGCCGGGTTCCGTCCGCTGGCGCTGCCGGTGGAGATCGGCGGCCAGGGCGTCACCCGGGTCGAGGCCGCACTGCAGTCCGGTGCGCTGGTCCAGGGCGTCGTGCGGGCCGGTGCCGTCCGTCGACCGCTGCCGGACGCACGGGTCACACTGGTCGACGCGGCGGGCAATGTGGTCGCCACCTCGACGACCGGGGAGGACGGGGCGTATGCCTTCGCCGACCTGGACGCGGGTGAGTACTCGGTCATCGCGACCGGCTACCCGCCGGTGGCAAGCGCGCTGACCGTGGCCGGCCGCGGGGCCGACGGTCACGACATCGAGCTCGCCCACCCCGGCGAGTAACAGACCTCCGGCGGGTCGGCGCTTCGAGCGGAGACGCCGTACCGGCAGGTGGAAATGGGCCCCGGTGGCGGGGACGGCAGGCAGGGGACGGCCTGCCGTCCCGCCCCGGGGCCCGACTCATTGAGTCATGGAGCAAGGAGAGAGAACGGGATGGGACTTCGCGCACAGGTACGGACGCGGGACGGCTGGGCGGTCCAGCACGCGGTCGTGACGGTCACCGACATGACCGGCACGCAGGTGCTGCGGGCCACCGCCGACGAGGACGGGGCGGTGCGGACCGAAACCCCCCTGGAGGCCGGCGCGTACACGGTGATCGTCACGGCGGTCGGGTACGCCCCCGCCGCCTCCACCGCCCTCGTCACGGCGAGCGGGCGGGTCGAGGCCGGCACGGTGGTGCTGGCCCGCCAGGGCGGTGTGGAGCTGCCGCCGCCGGGTGCCTGGTCGCTGGACCCGGCGCACTCCTCGGTGGCCGCGGTCGCGCAGCACCTGGGGATCTCCAGCGTGCACGGCCGGTTCACCGAGTTCAGCGGCCGGATCCAGATCGCGGAGGAGGTCCACCGCTCCCGGGTCGACGCCGTCATCAGCGCGGCGAGCATCGAGACCGGCAACAGCATGCGCGACAAGCACCTGCGTTCGCCCGACTTCCTGGACTCGGACCGATTCCCGGAGATCACGTACCGCTCGAACGGACTGACCCCGGCGGGCCCGGACCGCTGGCTGGTCCACGGCGAGCTGACGATGCACGGTGTCGTGCGCCCGGTCGACCTGAACCTGAGCTACCTCGGGACGGGCCCGGACCCGTGGGGCGGGGTGCGTGCGGCATTCAGCGCAACGGCGGAACTGCGCCGCGAGGACTTCGCCATGAACTACAACCAGGTGGTGCAGGCGGGCATCTCGGCGATCGGTACGACGCTGCGGGTGGAGCTCGACGTCCAGGCCGTGCAGGGTGAGTCCCTGCCGTCGTAGTCACCGTGCGGGGTGAGTCCCCGTCGTCGTAGTCTGCGGACATGGCACCCAATATCGCGACGAACACGGCCGTGGAACTCGACGAGTTGCTGGCCTTCGTACGGCCCAGGCACCGGGCGATCCTGCTGACCACCCGGTCCGACGGCCGCCCCCAGGGCTCCCCGCTGACCTGCGGGGTCGACGACGCGGGCCGGATCGTCGTCTCGACCTACCCCGAGCGGGCCAAGACCCGCAACGCGAAGCGGGACGAGCGGGTCAGTGTCATCGTGCTGTCGGATGAGTGGAACGGGCCCTGGGTCCAGATCGACGGTTCGGCCGAGGTGATCGACTCACCGGACTCGGTCGAGCCGCTCGTCGAGTACTTCCGGAACATCTCGGGCGAGCACCCGGACTGGGACGAGTACCGGGCGGCGATGGTGAAGCAGGGGAAGTCGATCATCCGGATCACTCCGGAGCGGTGGGGGCCGGTCGCCACCGGCGGCTTCCCGGCCCACCGGGCCTCCGACGGCTGATCACGCGGGTGCCGGGGGCGAACGGGGCGGGCGGGGCCTCAGCCGGTCCCGCATCGCCTCTCAGCGGTCCCGCATCGCCTCGATGCCCGCGATCAGCAGGTCCAGGGCGAAGGTGAAGTCCCGCTCGCGCATCTCCTCGACCGTGTCCCCGCCGCGGGCGTCCATCAGGTCCTGCGAAGTCTCGACGATCTGCCGGAGCTGCGGCTGGGCCCGGATCGTGCCCATCGCCTGCTGGTAGTACTCCTCCTGGCTGAGCCCCGCCGCCGCGCTGCGCTGCGCGAAGTGGCCCTCGATGGTGCCGAACCCGTACACGAACTGGAAGACCGCGGAGAACGCTCCGGTCTGGTGCCGCAGCGGCAGGCCGGTCGCCCGGATCACGTCCTGGACGGCGTACGACATCAGCATCGCGTGCGGGCCGATGTTGAGGAAGTGACCGGCGAGCGTCGACACCCAGACGTGCCGGACCAGCAGCTCCCGGTACTCGGTGGCCAGCCCGCGCAGCCGGTCGTGCCAGTGCGCGTCCTCGCGGGGCGGTGTGAATTCGCTGTACGCCGAGTCGAGGGCCAGCTCCAGCAGGTCGTCCTTGGTGTCCACGTACCAGTACAGGGACATCGCGGTGACGTCGAGCTCGGCGGCGAGCCTGCGCATGGAGAACTTGGCGAGCCCCTCGGCGTCCAGCAGCCGGACCGAGGTCGCGGTGATCCTGTCCCGGTCCAGGCCCGCCGCCTGGTCCGGTTTGCGGGTGCGCGACGGTGTCCGCCGATCCAGCCACACGCTGGTCCTGGCAGAGCTCTTCACACGGTCGGCCGCGGACACCATGGCGCACTCTCCTCGTCTTGCCTGCGGGGCGGACCGGCCACGCACGCGTGGATCACGCACGGAACCGATGCGTACGGTCCGGTGCGCCCCGTCCCCGATGCTATGCCGCCGCGGCGGTACCGGCGGAGTCCGCCCGAGCGGATTCCGTCCGCTCCGCGCGGCGCAGCAACACGGCGGCGAGCAGGCCGCCGACCAGCACGGCGACCGCTCCGAAGAGCTGGCTGGTCTCCAGTCCGGAGGCGAAGGCGTCGGTGATCCGCGCCCGCTCGCCGGCGTCGGTGGCCGAGGCGAGTGCGGCGGGCAGCGACGCGGCCCCGACGGCCGCCGGCACGAGCGCCGCGAACCGCGAGTTGAGCACCGCGCCGAGGACGGCGACCCCGAGGCCGTTGCCGAATTCGGCGAGTGTGCCGTTGACCCCGGCGCCCACGCCCGCCTTCTCCGGCGGAATGGCGCTCATGATCGCGTTGGCCATGGCGGGCATGGCGAGCGCGATGCCCGCGCCCATCACGACCAGGCCGAGCAGCATGCCGCCGTAGCCGTCGCCGCCGAGCAGCGCGATGGCGGCGAGACCCGCGGCCAGCAGACTCATCCCGGACGCGATGGTGACCGGCGTGCCCAGCTTGGGCACCAGCCTGGCGCCCAGTCCGGTGAGGTTGAGCGCGACGACGCTCAGCGCCAGCGGAGCCGTGCGCAGACCGGCCTCCAGCGGCTCGTAGCCGAGGACGAACTGGAGTTGCTGGGTGAGCAGGAAGAGCGAGCCGCCCATCCCGAAGGCGACCAGGATCGCGCCCGCGACCGCCCCGACGAACTTCTGGTTCCGGAAGAAGTGCATGTCCAGCATCGGGTACGGGATGTGCAGCTCCCACAGCACGAATCCGGTGAGGACGGCGACCCCGACGAAGGCGGTCAGCAGCACCTGGGCCGACGCCCAGCCGTGTGCCGGGCCGGAGATGATCGCGTACACGACGGATGCCATGCCGATGGTGGAGAGCAGTGCGCCGAGCAGGTCGGGGCGCTCGCCGCTCGGATTCTTGGACTCCGGGACCAGCCGGGCCACGGCGACCAGCCCGATGACCGCGACCGGGATGTTGATCAGGAAGATCGCGCCCCACCAGAAGTGGTCGAGCATCACTCCGCCGATCAGTGGTCCGACGGCGAACCCGAGCGAGCTGACGGTCGACCAGATGCCGATCGCCTTGACGCGCTCGGTCTGGTCGAAGATCTGCACGACGACGGCGAGCGTCGTGGTCATCAGCAGCGCACCGCCGATGCCCATGCCCGCGCGGGCGGCGATCAGCTGTACGGACGTCTGGGCCAGCCCGGCCACCAGCGAGCCGATGCCGAACAGGGCGAGCCCGGCGATCAGCATCTTCTTGCGGCCGTAGCGGTCGGCGGAGCTGCCGGCCGTGAGCAGCAGACCCGACTGGACCAGCGAATAGGCGTTGATCATCCACTGCACATCGGCGGTGGAGGCGTCCAGCTCCCGGGTGAGGGAGGGGATCGCGACGTTGAGGACGGTGTTGTCGAGCAGCACGGTCAACTGGGCGAGGCAGATGACGCCGAGGATCAGCCAGCGTTGCGGATGGCTCGGCGACGAGAGGTGGTTCTGCTCGACGGCGGTCGCCGTCATACGGACTCCTGATCCCTTATACGGTGTACGAGTAGCAGGCACTGTACACCGTATAGCAGATCCTGTACGGCGTACAACGCATTTCCGCCTTCCGCGCGGTACCGTGCTCGCCGCTGATCCGACAAGGGCTGGAGTGGTATGTCACTGCGTCGTCGTACGGTGGAAGTGCTCGTCGCGGCAGGGCTGTTGGGGACCGCGCTCGCGCCTCCCGCAGCAGCGGCCGGGGAGGGGCAGGGGCGCGCGGTGCCGCTGCGCGTGGCCACGTACAACATCCATGCGGGCGCGGGCATGGACAACGTCTTCGATCTGGACCGGCAGGCCGCCGAGCTCCGCTCGCTGGACGCCGATGTGATCGGGCTCCAGGAGGTCGACGTCCACTGGGGCACCCGCAGCGAGTGGCGCGACCTGGCGGGCGAGCTGGCCGAACGGCTGGACATGCGGGTGTCGTTCGCCCCGGTCTACAGCCTCGACCCGCAGACCCCCGGTGCGCCGCGTCGCGAGTTCGGGGTCGCGGTGCTGTCCAGGTACCGCATCGTGAGCGCCGAGAACCACGAGATCACCCGGCTCTCCACCCAGGTCCCGGACCCGGTACCGGCCCCGGCGCCCGGCTTCGGCGAGGTGGTCGTACGGGTGAAGGGGCTGCCCGTGCACGTCTATGTGACGCATCTGGACTACCGCGCCGACCCGTCCGTACGGAACGCCCAGGTCGCCGACACCCGCCGGATCATGGCCGCGGACCGGGAGCCGGGAGCGGGCCGTCGGCAGGTGCGGCAGATCCTGCTCGGCGACTTCAACGCGGCGCCTGCCGCTCCGGAGCTCGCCCCGCTGTGGCAGGAGCTCACGGACGTCGAGCCCGGCGGGCCCACGTACCCGGCGCAGGATCCGGTGCAGCGGATCGACTACGTGGCGGTGTCGAAGGGTTCCGTGCGGGTACGCGACGCGGCGGTGGCCGAGACACTCGCCTCTGACCACCGCCCCGTGATCGCCGATCTGTTGCTGCGGCGCTGAGAGGCTGTCGGGTGACCGCGTCCGCTCTCCGGTCCGAGGTCACCCGACAGCCTCTGAGCCCTACGCTCCGCTCTTCGGCCGGGTCAGGTCGTAGAAGGTGGCGCTGCCTGCGGTGACCTTCTCGAAGTTCTCCTCCACCCAGGAGGAGATCTGCGAGGAGGCGCCGCTGTCGCCGCCGCCCATTTTGCCCGCGATGAAGTAGTGGACCCTGCCGTCCTCGACGTACTGCTTGAACCGGGCGAGCGTCGGGGACGGGTCGCTGCCGTTGAAGCCGCCGATCGCCATCACCGGGTCACCGGTGGCGAGTTGGTAGCTCGCGGCGTTCTGGGATCCGATGGCGGCGGCGGCCCAGGTGTAGTCCCCGGCGTTCTTCTCCAGGAGCGCCTCGGCCTCGGCGCCGACGGACGCGCCGTTGAGCAGTCCGCCCATGCCGCCACCGCCGCCGCCCCCGAAGCCTTCGCCCATGCCGGGCATGGCACCGGGCTGCTGCCCGTTCTGCGACGTGCCGGGCCCGCCCTGCATCTGGCCCTGACCCTGGCCGGGCGGGGTGCCGGTCGGCGGCCGGCCCATTGCACCGCCCTGCTGGCTGTTGCCCTGCTGGTTGCCCTGCCCCGGGGGGCGCATGCCGCCGCCGGGACCACCGCGGCCGCCACCACCACCGGGGCCGCCCATGCCGCCGGAGGACGGGCCGGCCGTGACGATCGAGCCCTGGTGTCCGGTGTTCAGCGTGCTCACGGTGTACGCGGCCGGCCCGGCCAGCGACACGACGAGGCCCAGGCCCACGGCGACGAGCGCCGGTCGACGCCCCAGCCGGGACGCGAGCAGCAGACCCAGCGCGCCGGCGATCCCGGCGACGAGCACAGCCGTGCGCAGCCACGGCAGGTGGTCCGGGGTCCGCCCCAGCAGCACGTACGACCAGTACGCCGTCACGGCCACCGTGCCACCGAGCGTCGCACCCGCCCACCAGCGGGAGCGCTCCTCCCACAGGACCGTGGCGCCCATGCCGATCAGCGCCGCGACGTAGGGAGCCAGGGCCACCGTGTAGTACTGGTGGAAGATGCCGGCCATGAAGCTGAACACCGCCGCGGTCATCAGCAGCGAGCTGCCCCAGGCGAGGAAGGCCGCGCGGGCCGTGTCCGTCCGCTTCGCCCGCCAGGTCAGCCAGACGCCCGCGGCCAGCAGGATCAGCGCGGCGGGCAGCAGCCAGGAGATCTGGCCGCCGATCTCGGAGTTGAACATCCGGCCGATGCCGGTCTCGCCCCACTGACCGCCGGAGCCGCCGCCCGGACCGCCCCCGCCGCCGACGCTGCCGGTCTCCTCGCCGTTGATCCGGCCGAGCCCGTTGTAGCCGAAGGTCAGCTCCAGGAAGGAGTTGTTCTGCGAGCCGCCGATGTACGGACGCGAGGAGGCGGGCCACAGTTCGACGATCGCGACCCACCAGCCGCCCGCGACGGCCATCACGAGGGCCGAGAGCCCGAGTTGGCCGAGCCGCCTGCGCACGGGGACCGGCGCGAACACCGCGTACAGCACGGCCAGCGGCGGCAGGATCAGGAACGCCTGGAGGGTCTTCGCCAGAAACGCGAACCCGACCGCGACACCCGCCCACACCAGCCACTTGGTGCGGCCGTGCTCCATCGCGCGCAGCACGCAGTAGACGGTGACGGTCATCAGCAGCGCCAGCAGCGCGTCCGGGTTGTTGAAGCGGAACATCAGCGCGGCCACGGGCGTGAGCGCGAACACCGCCATCGCGATCAGCCCCGCCACGGCGTTGAAACGGCGGCGTACGCCCGCGTACAGCACCCCGGCCGTGGCCACCCCCATCAGCACCTGCGGGGCCAGGATCGCCCAGGAGTTGAGGCCGAGGATCCGCACCGACAGGGCCATGGGCCAGAGGGCGGCCGGGGGCTTGTCGACGGTGATGGCGTTGGCCGCGTCCAGCGAGCCGAAGAAGAAGGCCTTCCAGCTCCGGCTGCCCGCCTGGGCGGCGGCGGAGTAGAAGGAGTTGGCGTATCCGGAAGCGCTGAGGTTCCACAGGTAAGTGAGCCCGATGACCAGCAGCAACGCGAGAAAGGCCGGCCTCGCCCAGCGCGGGTCCTCGGGCCTGCCCCGCCACACGCGGTGCGCCAGGGACCGGTTCGGGCGTCCGTGGGCCGGTGCGGTGGGCGGCGCGGGCGCCGGTGCATCCGGCGGGGCCGGGAGGTGGTCGGGGTGCAGCGTGGTCATCGGACGTTCCCCAGTTCGTGGTGGGTGTCATCGGCGTGCCCGGCCGAAGGAGCGGCGGGGGCGGCCTCGGGCGCCGCGGGGTTCCGGTCCTGGCGTTCCGGAAAGACCCAGGCGCGGAAGAGCAGGAACCGCAGCACCGTCGCCGCGAGGTTGGCCGCGATCAGCACGGCGAGTTCCGTGGAGTGCGACGGCGATCCGGACGCCGCCCCCAGCGCGGCCAGTGAGCCACTGGTCAGTGCGAGGCCGATGGCGAAGACGACCAGGCCCTGCGCCTGATGGCGTACGGCCCCGCCCCGGCCCCGTACGCCGAAGGTGAGCCTCCGGTTGGCAGCCGTATTGGCGACGGCCGACACAAGCAGCGCGCAGCCGTTGGCGATCTGCGGGCCGGCGCCCAGCCGGAACAGCGAGTACAGGGCGAGGTAGCAGAGCGTGGAGAGCGCGCCGACGACACAGAACCCGACGAGCTGCCGGGCCAGTCCGCCCGGCACCCCGCTCAGCGCGCGGTCGCGCGGATCGTCCCCGAAGGGCCGGGCCAGCCGGTCCAGCGGCAGCGCGCCGACCGCCAGCGCCCGCCCCACCCGCCACACGCCTTTCAGGTCCTCGGTCGCCGTCCGCACGATGTGGACGGTGGAGTCGGGATCGTCCACCCAGTCGACCGGCACCTCGTGGATGCGCAGCCCGGCGCGTTCGGCGAGCACCAGCAACTCGGTGTCGAAGAACCACCCCGAGTCCTCCACCATCGGCAGCAGCCGCTCCGCGACATCGCGCCGGATGGCCTTGAACCCGCACTGCGCGTCGCTGAACCGGGCGGCCAGCGACGAGCGGAGGATGAGGTTGTAGGCGCGCGAGATGAACTCCCGCTTCGATCCGCGCACCACCCGCGAGCTGCGGGCCAGCCGGGAGCCGATGGCCAGGTCGGAGTGGCCCGAGATCAGCGGGGCGACCAGCGGCAGCAGCGCGTTGAGGTCGGTGGAGAGATCGACGTCCATGTAGGCCAGCACTGGTGCGTCCGATCCCGACCAGACGGTGCGCAGCGCCCGCCCCCGGCCCTTTTCCTCCAGCCGGTACGACCGCACCCGGGGCAGCGCCGCCGCGAGCCGGGCCGCCACCTGCGGCGTCCGGTCGGTGCTCGCGTTGTCCGCGACGGTGATCCGGAAGGCGTACGGGAAGGTGCGCAGCAGATGGTCGTGCAGGCGCAGCACACACGGTTCGAGGTCCTTCTCCTCGTTGTAGACGGGTACCACCACATCGAGTACGGGCGCACTCGCCGCATCGACCGCTCCGGCGAGGAGGTGGTCCCGGGCCGGCAGGGTGCTCCAAGGAGTGTCGGTTCGCATGTGACCGACGTTCGCCAACCCCGCTGTCACGCCGATGTGCTGAGCCTGTCCCCATGCTGTGAGTGCGGCCCGACCGAAGGCCCCGCCGCAGACCCGACCGAAGGCTCGACCGCAGGCCCGACCGAAGGCTCGACCACAGACCCAACCGCAGGCTCGACCGAAGGCCCGACCACAGCCTCCGCGGGCAGATGGACGGCGAACACCGTGCGTCCCGGCACCGAGTCCACCTCGACCCGGCCGCCGTGCGCGGCGACGACGGCCTGCACGATGGCGAGCCCGAGCCCGGTGGAACCCGCGCTGCGGGAGCGCGAGGCGTCACCGCGCGCGAACCGCTCGAAGACATGAGGCAGCAGTTCGGGCGGAATGCCGGGCCCGTCGTCCCCGACCTCCAGCGTCACCCATGGCCGGCCGACCGCGGACCGCACCCGCACGGTGACGGTCGTACCGGGCGGGGTGTGGGTACGGGCGTTCGCCAGCAGGTTGACCAGCACCTGATGGAGCCGGGTCGGATCGCCGTGCACGGTCGCGGGCTCGTCCGGCAGTTCCAGGCGCCAGTGGTGGCCGCGCTCCCCGGCGGCGCGGGCATCGCTCACCGCATCGACGACGACCGGGGAGAGATCGGTGCTCTCAAGGCTGAGCGGGCGTCCGGCGTCCAGCCGGGCGAGCAGCAGCAGATCCTCCACCATGCCCGTCATCCGCTCCGCCTCGGACTCGATCCGCCCCAGGGCGTGCCGGGTGTCGGGGCCGGTCTCCTCGTGGCCGCGCCGGGTCAGTTCGGCGTACCCGCGGATCGAGGCCAGCGGGGTGCGCAGCTCGTGGCTGGCGTCCGCGACGAACTGGCGCACCCGCGTCTCGCTCTCCTGCCGCGCCGACAGCGCCGAACCGACGTGGCCCAGCATCCGGTTGAGCGCCGCGCCCACCTGGCCGACCTCGGTCCGCGGATCGGCCTGGGCCTGCGGGACCCGCTCCAGGAGGGCCACCTCACCGCTGTGCAGCGGGAGTTCGGAGACCAGGGTCGCGGTCGCGGCGACCCGGCGCAACGGCCGCAGCGCGACCCCGACCATGGCGGCGCCCGCGAGCCCGGCCGCGCTCAGCCCGGCGCCGGTGACACAGACTTCGACGAGGATCAGGGTGGTGAGGGCACCGCTCACCTCGGCTGCGGGGAGGCCGACGACGATCGTCGTCCCGTGCGGGTCCGTGACCGCCTCCACCCGGCTGCCCCCGAGCCCCGGCAGGTCGACGCTCCTCGCCCCGCTCCCGGCGGTGACACCCGCCGCCGCCAGGGCACTGCGCTGGGCGCCGGTCATCGGCTGCCCGCTGTCCTCGACCCCGGGCCCCGGCGTGGAGGTGCTCTCCACGACCACGCGCGAGGCGGTGACCGCGCCGTCCGCCACCACGGCCCCGAAGGCGCCGACGGGCAGCCCGCGCGCGTCGACGAAGGCCAGCGGGTCGAGGCCCTGCGGCAGACCGCCACCGGGCATCGGTCCCCCGCCGGGCGGCTTCGCGGCCCGTACGGCGATGGCGGCCAGCTGGTCGTCGAGCTTGCCGTACATGTAGCTGTGGAACGCGATGGTGGTGACCGATCCGATGACCGCGGCAACGACGGCGATCAGCGTGACCGCCGAGACCACCAGCCGGGTCCGCAGCGTCCACGGTCCTCGCCACCGGTACGGGCGCCTACTCACCGGGCTTGATGAGATATCCCGCCCCGCGCCGGGTGTGGATCATCGATGACCGCCCCGCGTCGATCTTCTTGCGCAGATACGAGATGTACAGCTCGACGACGTTCGCCTGCCCGCCGAAGTCGTAGTTCCACACCCGGTCGAGGATCTGCGCCTTGCTCAGCACCCGCCGCGGATTGCGCATCAGGAAACGCAGCAGCTCGAACTCGGTCGCGGTGAGATGGATGGACACCCCGGCCCGGCTCACCTCGTGGCTGTCCTCGTCCAGAACCAGATCGCCGACGACGAGGGTCGACTCGCTGCGCACGGCCGCCGCCGTGCCGGACCGCCGGATCAGCCCGCGCAGCCGCGCCACGACCTCCTCCAGGCTGAACGGCTTGGTCACGTAGTCGTCGCCGCCCGCCGTGAGGCCGGCGATCCGGTCCTCCACCGCGTCGCGCGCGGTCAGGAACAGGACGGGGACCTCGGAGAGCTCCCGCCGCAGTCTGCCGAGCACGGCGAACCCGTCCGTGTCGGGCAGCATCACGTCGAGGATCACCACGTCGGGCCGGAAGTCGCGCGCCATCCGGACGGCCCCGGTACCGTCCCCGGCGCTGCGCACCTCCCAGCCCTCGTAACGCAGGGCCATGGACAGCAGCTCGGCGAGCGGAGCCTCGTCGTCCACCACCAGCACACGGACGGGGGTACGGTCCGCCCTCAGCAGTTCGGTACGCCCCTGGGGCGAGGTCGTCGTCGTCATGCCCCAACCCTGTGAGGCTCCTCTGAAAGGGTCCTTACCCGATTCTGTGAATTCCCTGAGAAAGCAGCGCCGCCGAGGGGCCGTCAGCCAACCTCGAACAACGCGCTCGCGTTCCCGTGACAGACCGCCCGCAGCCAGTCGTCGCCCAGCTCCAGCCGTTCCAGCGCGTGCAGTTGATGCGCGTACGGATATGGAATGTTCGGGAAGTCCGTGCCCAGCAGAATCCGGTCCCCGAGCGCGGCGAGCCGCCCCCGCTCGGCCGGCGGGAACGGGGTGAAGTCCTCCGTGAAGTCCGTGAACGCCATCGTCGTGTCGAGCCGCACCCGCGGATACGCCTCCGCGAGCGCCAGGAACTCCGCGTACTCCGGCATCCCCATGTGCGCCACGATCAACGGCAGCCGCGGATGCCGGGCGAGCAGCCGGCCGACCGGCTCGGGGCCCGTGTACTTGCCGGGCGCCGGCCCCGAGCCGCAATGCATCACCACCGGGATCCCGGCCTCCGCGAGCAGCCCCCAGACCGGCTCCAGCAGCGGGTCATTGGCGTCGTACGCGCCGACCTGTACGTGCGACTTGAAGACCCGCGCCCCCGCCTCGACGGCCTCGCGCACATACCGCTCCACGCCCTCCTCCGGGAAGAAGGTCGCGGTGTGCAGGCAGTCGGGCACCCGGCGCGCGAAGCCGGCCGCCCAGCCGTTCAGCCAGGCGGCCATCCCGGCCTTGTGCGGGTAGAGCATCGAGGTGAACCGGAGCACGCCGAACGAACGCAGCAGGGCGAGCCGTTCGTCCTCGTCGTGGCGGTACTCGATCGGCCACTCCATCCCGGTCAGCGGCCCCGCGGAGTCGAAGTACGCCCAGACCTTCCGGAGCACCCGCTCCGGCATGAAGTGCGTATGGACATCGATGATCCCGGGCAGCCCCAGCCGTTCCCAGAACCGCACGACGTCGTCGGCGTCACCACTCATCCCGCGCCCCTCTCACCGTTCTCACCATCCGGCCGGTCCGGCTCCCACCGGTCCGGACGGATCCGACGATCTCAGAACAGCCCGCCCTGCACGCCACCGCCCCCGAAGTCGGCCACCGGCACCCCGACCCCGGCCCGCGCGTCCGCCGCCACCAGCTCCCACCCGGTCATCAGCCGGGTGTCCAGCACCACGACCCCGTCGGCCGTCGCCAGATGCAGATCGGGCCCGGCCGCCGCCACCAGCCGCCCCGCGACCGCACCCCCGGCCACCAACTCGGTCACCGCCGAGGCCACCTCGACCACCCCGTCGATCCCGAACAGCCCCGCGTGATCGACCGCCTCGAACGGCAGCCGCTCCAGCGACTCCGGCCACCCGGCCCCCTCCAGCGCCGCGGCCCGCCCGTAGAGCTCCGCCACCTCGGCACCACGCTCCGCCGCCCCCGGCAGCGCCCCGCGAACGGCCCGCTTCCTCGCATACGGAATCCGGTCCGGCACCCCGAGCGCCGACCGCAGCAGTTCCTCGGTCCGCCGGCACGCCATCAACGGCCCCCGCCCCAGCCAGCTGAACACCACGGCCCCCTGCTCGCGCAGCCGCGCCGCTTCCCGCTGTTCGGCGGTGATCCCGACCTTCACCATTCCCGGCCCGAACCAGGCCAGATACACGCGGTACGTCCTCGGGTCATCGGCGATCGTGTCGGCGGCCACCGAATGCGCCCGGTCCAGCCGCGCACACTCCGGACACCGCGCCCCCGTGCTCCGCCCCGACACCACGGCCCCCACCGGACACGCGTTCCCGCGCGCCCCGACACAGCCCCGCTCCCCCTGGGCCCGGAACCCGAACTCCGCCCCGTACATCTGCGCACTCGCCCGCACGGCCCCGCCGCGCCGCCAGCCGAGCACGGGCGGCCCCTGCGCGTCGGGCCACCGCAGCCCGGTGCACTGCCATCCCATGGCCACCACCATGAACGAACCTCCGGAGCGACGTCAGCGGACGGCCTCGGCGGCCCCGCGCGGAGACAGGAAATCCGGAGGTCTCCGGAGAGCCGTGCCAAGTATCCTGTTCAACTGCTTTCCAGACATGATCGGTTGGAGAATCCACGTGTCCGACTCCGACGACACCCGCACCACCGGCGACCCGGCCGGGAGGACCGATCGCAGCCACCGGACAGTGATCATCGCGGCTGTCATCACCGGCGCGGCCACCATCCTCGCCGCCGTGATCGCGACCACGGTCGCGGGCGGCACCTCCCCGAAGGCACCCGCCGCCGCAGCGCCCCCGGCCCCGCAGCACACCTCGGACACCTCGGACACCCCGCGCCCCGTGCAGAGCCTTCCGTCCACACCACCGCCCCCGGCACCGTCCCCCACGGCCGCCCGCATCATGGCCGCCCCCGACTCGGCCGCCATAGGAGCCACCGTCACGATCACGGGCTCCGGTTTCGCGGCCGGAGAGCAGGTGCGCATCACGTTCAACGGCACGTACGGCGCCACCCTCGACCTCCGCGACATCACGGCCGACCCGGACGGCGGCTTCGCCGCAGAGGTCACGGTCCCGAAGGACAGTGTCGATTCGCACCAGCAGCAGTCGTTCGAGGTGCGCGGCCTGGACAGCGACAAGCTCGCCGACACCCCGTTCCACATCACGGGCTGAGGGAACGGCGGGCGCGGCGGCGCCCTCAGTCGGATGCGAGGAACTCGGCGAGCCGAAGCGTGTCCTGGAGATAGCGCTCATAGGGAAAACCGGCCGCGACGAGCCCGGCGCGGAGTTCGTCGTAGAGCGGCTTACCGGCGGCGTGGAAGGCCTTCCGGCCCGCCTCGGTGAGGCGGACCAGCCGCCGCCGCGCGTGTTCGGGGTCGACGGTGATCTGCACCAGGCCACCCGCTTCGAGCGGTCGTAGCGCCCGGCTGATCGCCGGATCCGACACCGACAGCGCCTGTGCCAGCCGATGCTGCGTCGTCGGCTCGATGTCCTCCAGCGTGCCCAGAAGCCGTATCTGGCTGTAGGTCAGCCCGTCGGGGTCGTCCGTGCGCTGCCTGGTCGCCTCACTCAGCAGCATGACCACGCGGTGCAGCAGGTCTGCGAGTCCGTCATCCACACCACTCACTATACCCGACTCTTGACTTGTTAATATTAACTAGTCAAGATTGAGGCATGGACACCTTCTCGTACGTCGCCCAGTCCGCGCTCCCCCTGGTCTGGATCCTGATACCGACCATCGGAGCCTTCGTACGGACCCGCCACGCCCAGTCACCCCAGCAGGCACTGGAAACCTGGCAGCGCTGGTGGGCCATCGGCGCCTTCGGCTGCGGCAGCCTGTGGATGACGGTCGCGTTCCTCGCCTTCCCGGACGTCATGGCCACCGCGATCGGCTTCGACCGGACGCCCTTCATGTTCGAGATCGCCTTCGCCAACCTCGGGTTGGCCGTCATGGGCTTCCGGGCCGCCTCGGCATCCGCACGCGAGCGCATCACCATCGGTCTCGGCGGCGGGATGCTCCTCTGGGGAGCCGTGGTCGGCCACGTCTACCAGTGGTTCGCCAACGGTGACCACGCCCCCGGCAACACCGGCGGAGTCCTCGTCAACGACCTCCTGATCCCGGCGGTCATGATCATCCTGGCCGTGCGGTCCCGGCGACTGGCGGCCACAGCCCGACCGGCCGCGGACATCGCCGCCTGACACCCCATCCCTACCCTTCAGTCCTCATCACGTCCGCACGCCGGCACGGCCACCCCGTCCTGCCAGCCGTCGAGCTGCCCACCAGGCACCCGATCCGCCGGGAACATCCCTCTTCGCGGGACGTTCCCGAAAACCAGGATCAACTCCTACGAACCAGCCCCGCCAGGCTTGACGAAACAGATAGGGCCCCCCGAAGTCGCCGCCCTCCTGTGCCGCCTCGGGGCGACCCCCTGCCCCGGCATCGAACTACGCCACGCCGAACAGCGCCTGGAGCACTACGCTGCCCACCCCGACGACCTCCGCCTCTTCGCCGGGGCCCACCTCCTACACACTGACCTGAACAACGCCAACGTCCTCGTTGACGACCACGTCCCCCAGGGCGACCGGGCCCGCCTGGTCGACTGGGTCTGGGCGACTCGCGGAGCGGCCTGGCTCGACGCCGGCTACTGGGTCATCTGGCTCATCGCCGCTGGCCACACCCCCGCATCGGCCGAAGGCTGGGCCGCCGAGATCCCCGCCTGGCACACCGCCCCCGCCGAGGGCATCACCGCCTTCGCCGCCGCCAACGCCAACGTCTGGTCCGAGATCAGCACCGCCGACCCCGGCCCATGGACCCTCCGCCTCGCGACTGCCACCACCGCCTGGAACGCACACCGCAAGGCTGGTTGAACCGAACCCTCCGCCCAGGCCAGCCGCCCCGGCTACAGCTGGTTGAACGGCAATCTGCGTTGCCTGATGCGAACTTGGCTTGCGCCCCACTCCTGCTGGCCGTGCTCGCCGAGGGGCTGCCGTCGTGGTTCTTCGTTGGCCTGGGTGCCCGCTTCTCGGGCTTTTGCGGCGCGAACGGGCGGGGCCGCCGCAGGCGGTGGCGGAGACGTGGAGCCGGCTGCAGCCCGGGGCCGCCGCGCCGCGCGGCCCGCGCAGCGGGCCGCCGTGATCCGCATGACCATGGACATCTACACCTTCGCGCGGCTGGACTCCCAGCGGTTCCGCTTTCGACCGCGTCGGGATGCGCTGACGGGTGGCGGCAACGCGGCGGACGCTGACGACGGCACGGGGTTCCTCGTGGCCGTCTGATCGGTCCGACGGCCGCCCCCGGAAAAGATTGCCATCAACCTCCGCCGTCATGACATACGACAGAGGCCCTCAGGACTTCTCCTGAGGGCCTCTCGCCTGCTGTGCACTCGGCAGGATTCGAACCTGCAACCTTCTGATCCGTAGTCAGATGCTCTATCCGTTAAGCTACGAGTGCTTGTGCTTCCCGGTTTTTTCTCCCCGGTCGGCGTTGCGAGAACAACATTACATGACCTGCGCCGTAGCGCGAAATCCATTAGCCACACCCGCTTCGACCTGCGGAAACACCGTGTTCAGCGGCTGCGGGGGCGGGGCGCCGCAGCCGCTGCGGGGCGGTCGGCGGACGGGGTGGGTCCGTATGTGGCCGGAGCCCCGCGTCGGCGGGCCGGGCGCCGGGGCGCGTGTCAGCGGCCCCCATCTCCACGGACGTTCACGCGGTCGCCGCTGCGGCGCCGGAAGCGTCAACTTCGCTGGTGACCGATTCACCCCGAGCAGGGGTGGGCGCACGAGGCGCGGCGGAGGCTTCCGGCCATGACGGGGTGGGCGGGTGAGAACCAGGAGACGGGTGCGACGGGTGCGGCGCACCGACGGCGGCGCGGGTGGCGTTGTGGCGGGAGTGGCCCGGGGGCGGGTTTCACAAACCTGCCGCGCGGGTTTGGCCGAACCGCCCCGTTCATCGCTTTACGCGATCACCCGAATGCATTGCGCTACTGGGTGTACCGACTCCGCCACGGCGCGCAGTTGTGCGGCCGGACGGCGGTGCGTTCCAGCAGCGTCGACTTGAGGGGAAGAAACCATGTCCACACCTCCTGCTCCGCTCCGGGTCGCCCTGGCCAACGGCAGCTTCGAACAGCCCGTCGTCACCGGTGTGGAGATCCTGCCGGACTCCTCACAGACGCAGGCGCCCAAGCGGGTCCCGGGCTGGCTCACCACCGCCACCGACCACATGATCGAGCTGTGGCATACGGGCTTCAACGGAGTACCGGCGGCCGACGGCACCCAGTTCGCCGAACTCAACGCCAATCAGGTCTCCACGCTCTACCAGGACCTGCCCACCGCACCCGGTACGAAGCTGTACTGGCGGCTGTACCACCGCGGCCGCCAGGGGGACGACACCATGGCGCTGGACATCGGCGCGCCGGGCTCCGCGGTGCAGCAGAGACGCTTCACCGACGGCAACACCGCCTGGGGTTACTACACCGGCACCTACACCGTCCCGGCAGGCCAGACGCTGACGCGCTTCGCCTTCCGTTCCGTCTCCGCCGCCGGCGGCAACCAGAGCATCGGCAACTTCCTGGACGGCATCTTCTTCGGCACCGCCCCCTACCTGGTGCTCACCAAGACCGCCGCTCCCACGGGGCCGCTGGAGGTGGGCGATGTCATCACCTACCGCGTCAACGCCAGGAACGAGGGCGGCGGCGCGGCCGAGAACCTCGTCCTGACCGACGTGATCCCGCAAGGCACGACGTATCTGCCCGGTTCCCTGCGCATCGTCGACGGCCCGAACGCCGGGCCGAAGACCGACGCGCGGGGTGACGACCAGGCGTACTACGACGCCCAGGGCGACAAGGTCGTCTTCGCGCTCGGCAACACCACCACCGGGGAAGGCGGCAGCCTGCCCAACACCGAGACCCTGCCGGCGGGAACCACGGCCGAATACCGGGTCACCATCGACCGGGCCGCCGGCGGCAAGCAGATCAGGAACACCGCCACCGCCTCCTACGAGAACCGGCTCGGCGACACCCCGGAGCCGCTGACGGCCACCTCCGACGAGCAGGTCACCCAGGTCAACCCGGCCGCCGACCTGACCGTGGTCAAGGCAGCCGACGCGACCACCGTCACCGTCGGGCAGACCGTGACCTACCGCATCACCGTCCACAACGCCGGCCCGAACCGGGCCACCGGCGTCACCGTCACCGACCGGCTCCCGGACGGTCTCGCCTTCCTGTCCGCCGACGGCCCCGGAAGCTACGACCCGGCCACCGGACGGTGGGCCGTGGGCACCCTGGCCGACGGCACCGGGGCCACCCTCGTGCTGCGGGCCAAGGCCACCGAAGCCGGCCCGGTCGTCAACACCGCCACCGCCACCGCCAACGAAAAGGATCCCGACTCCACCAACAACACCGACGCCGTCACCATCTGCGTCGAGCCGGCCCCCTCCTGCTGCGACCCCTGCGCGACCCGGAAGTAGCCGGGGCCTGCCGTCGGTCGCCGGAACGGCTCTGAAAACGACTCAGGGAGTTCAGCCAAACAGGCTGAACTCCCTGGTCAGAGAGCGGAGGCGGAGGGATTTGAACCCTCGATGGGCTTTAAGACCCAAACCGCATTAGCAGTGCGGCGCCATAGACCGGACTAGGCGACGCCTCCAGCACACCCCGCGCGAGCGCGAGTGGTGCGTGCAGATGATGACACAGTTGAGCGGTGCCTCACCAATCGACGCCTACGGTACTAGGCAGTCGGGCGCGAGGGCAAAGCGCCTGCGGTTGCGCAACGCCGTGGCGTGCGGAGCGTTAGTGATGACGGAGGCGCCGTCCTCCCGTCCTTCCGTCCGTTCCACCGGCACTCCCGCCGAAGTGCACGAGCACAGGAGCCCGCATGTTGCGCCGCCTCGCCCTCACCGCCGTCGCGTCCCTAGCCGCGCTGTCCGCCGCCGCGCCGACCGCGACCGCGGTCACCGGCCCCCTTCCGCTTCCGCTGCCGCTGTCACTGCCCGTGCTGCGGGACGACGCCCGTACCCAGCTGACGATCACGGTCTCGGGCTCCGGGAACGCCGCGGCCGAGGGCGCCTTCGAGTTGCGGTGCGGTCCGGCGGGCGGCAGCCACCCGGTGGCGCGGCATGCCTGCGACCGGCTGGACGAGCTGACGGGCGAGGGCGCGGACCCGTTCGCCCCGGTGCCCGAGGACGCGCTGTGCACCCAGCAGTTCGGGGGACCGGCCACCGCCCGGGTCAGCGGGACCTGGCGGGGGCGGAGCGTCGACACGGTCTTCAGCCGGACCAATGGCTGCGAGATCGCCCGCTGGAACAGCCTGCGGCCGGTGCTCCCGAACGTCGGCTGACCGGGCCGGCCAGGACGGAGTCGTACACCGTATGCACAGAACCTTGGTGAGAGCTCCCCCTCATCCGCAGCCCCACGCCCCCTCACTGCCTTTAGACTCCTCCAGTGACAGCCCGCGGCCCGAGGGGCAAGATGGGGCCCGCTGTCGGCAAGGTGCGGTAACCAGGGAGGAAGCGTCGTCGTGAGCAGCAGGCCATCCCGAGGCGCTGCTCGCCTCGCAGCCATACTCGATGCACTCCCTGACGGGCTGCTGCTCGTCAACTGCAACGGCACGGTCGTCAACGCCAACACCATCGCGCTCGAAATGTTCGAGACGCCGGGCACCGCGCTCGTCGGTCGCGGGCTCCTCGATCTGCTGCCCGAGTTCGACTCCAAGCTGATCCCGGGCTCGATGCGCCGCCCCGAGACCGCCGCCGAGCGCGTCCGTACCAAGCCGACCCGGATGACCGCGCGGCGGACCGACGGCACCGAGTACCCCGTCGAGGTCACCAGCGCCAGCCTGGAGGACGGGCAGGCCGCGTACAACGACTTCCAGAGCACCTACAGCGGCAGCTACACGGGTGACGAGCTGCTGATGCTCGTCGTACGGGATCTGTCGGGCACCGTGGACACCGAGGCCGAACTGGCCCGTTCGCAGCGGCAGACCGAGATGATCCTGCGGGCCGCGGCCGAGGGCGTGGTCGGTACGGACACCGACGGCCGCGTCGTCCTGGTCAACCCCGCCGCCGCGCAGATCCTCGGCTTCCGCGCCAGCGACCTGGGCGGCCACGAGCTGCATCCGCTGATCCTGCACTCGCGGGCGGAGGGCGAGCCGTTCCTGTACGAGGAGTCGCCGCTCGCCGACACCCTCAGGTCCGGGCGCAAGCACCGGGTGCGCGGCCAGGTCCTGTGGTCCAAGAGCGGCGCGCAGGTGCCGGTCGATCTGACCACCGCACCGGTCCGGGACGGCGACCAGCTGGTCGGCGCCGTCATGACGTTCACCGACCGCAGGCCGTACGAGGAGCTCGGCGCGCAGCACCGGGCCGAGGTCGCCGAACTGACCGGGAGCCACACCGCCGAGGTCGCCGAGCTGACGGAACGGCACAGCACGGAGCTGGCCGACCGGACCGAGCGGTACGCGGCCGAGCTGGAGGCGCAGGCCGACCGGCTGGCGGCGCTGACCGCCCGGCACACCCAGCTCACCGCCGTGCTCGGCGAATCGCTGCGCGGCCCGCTGGAGGAGCTGCGCGGCGAACTCTCCACGCTCGCCGCCGACCCGGCAGGACAGCTGTGGCCCGAGGCGAACCAGATCCTGCACCACCTGGCCGCGGGCTACGCCCGGATGACCACCCTCGTCGACAACGTGCTCGGCTACCAGCGTCTGGACGCCGGCTCCGAGAAGCTGGCCAAGGCGAACGTGCTGCTGGACTCGGTCGTGACGGCCGGTATCGACGCGGCCGTCGAGCTGATCGGTCCCGGGCGCGCCCAGTTCGCCGTGCACACGCCGCCGATCGAGGCCGAGGTGGACGCGGCCCGGCTGGTGACCGCGCTCGCCCATCTGGTCGCGGATGTCGCCGGGGTCGACTCGACCGGCAAGGCCCGGGTGGTGCCCGGCGGCGGGTACGTCGACTCCACGGTCGTCGTCGCGGCGGCGCAGCGCGGCGAGGTCGTACGGATCGAGGTGCGCGGTCCGTTCGCCGGGGGAGACCCGGTGCACGAGCCGATCGTGCGCGGGATCGTGCGGGCGCACGGCGGCGTGCTCCAGACGCACGAGGTGCCGGGGATGAGCGGCAGCGCGTATGTGCTGGAAGTGCCGTTGGGCGCGGGTTCGGGCACGGTGACGGCGTCCGCGTCCGAGCCGGAGCCGGTGGCCGGGGCGCAGCCAGGTGCCGGGCCCGAGACGGCTGGGCAGCAGCCGGGCGGCGGGCGGCGACGGGCGCGTCGGGCGTCCACGGACGCGTTCCTGGAGAGCCCGGTGGGTGCTTCCGGGGCGGATGCCGGGTCCGGCGGTGACACGGCGGCGGCCGAGCCGACGGGGCGGCGACGGGCGCGTCGTGAGCCCGTGGCGCAGGACGCGCAGACGTTGCCGGGGGCGCAGGACACGCAGGGCGGGGGTTCGGGGCGCAGGCGGGGGCGGCCGAGTCCGGCCGAGACCGGGGCCCAGCACTCGCTTCCGGACCGGCCGGCCCAGTTGCCCGAGCAGGGGCAGAGGTCCGGGCAGCAGGGCGCCGGGCAGGCATTGGCGCTGCCCGCGGCCCCGGCGCCGTCCGAGGGAGCCGTGGTGACGGCGGCCGAGGGCGCGCAGGGTGGCGGCGGCCGGCCGCAGCTCGGCCAGACCGTGCCGCCGCAGGGCGTTCCGGCAGAGGGGCAGATGCCGGTGCCGGTGCCCGCGGGCGGACACCGCGCGCGTCAGGGAGCCGAGAACCAGCTGGCCCTGCCGGCTTCCACCGCGGCTCCGGCTTCCGCCGCGGCCGGCGACCCCGAGGGGTTCCCGCAGCCCGGTGACGGCTCCGGGCCCGGAGCGTCGCAGGCGCCTCAGCCGACCGGGCGGCGGGCCCGGCGGGCGCTGGCGGCCGCCCAGGAGCGGACCGACCGGGCCGAGCCCGCAGGGCCCCGTACCGCGTTCGCCCTCCCGCCGGCGGAGGCCGACCGCTCCCCGGCCACGGCCGCCGACGCGGACGCCTCGCTGCCGGGACGCCATGACTCCGTGCGCAGCGCGCCGGACGACGACCACACACCGCCGCAGGCGCATCCCGTACCGACCGGCCGTCGCCGGGCCCGGCACTCCGAGGCTCCCCAGCAGCCCGGTCGGCCCGAGGAGCCCGCCGTTCCCGGTGAGCAGTCCGAGGACCTGCCCGGCGACGGTGCGGACCGGCCCGCGGCCGGACGGACCACGCACGCCACCGGCGCCACGGCCGTCGCGGCCACCCCGGGTTCCCCGGAGAGCGAGGAGGACGCGGAGGGCGAGGCGGACCACCCGCGGATCGCACCCGTGCCGGACACGCGCAGGCAGCCGCTGCCCGCGGAGGCCCCGATGCCCGGCGGCTCGTCGGACTCGACGCAGGGGCGCGCGTTCAGCGTGCGGACGCTCGGGCAGGGCGTGCCCTTCGCCCAGCACATCGCGCACCAGCAGAACCAGACGCTCGGCGGTGCCGGGCGGCGCCGCAAGCTCGCCGCCCCACCGGAAGGCGAGCGCACTCCGCAGGCCGCCCCGTCGGCGCCGTCCGCGCCCGCTTCCTCCCCCGCCGGTGGGGCGCAGACCGGCCCCGCGCAGGGCCCGCTGCGTTCCGGGCCGGAGGCCGAGGGACGCTCGTACGCGATAGGGGCACCCGACGAGGGCGCCGAGGGGCCGGAACCGCTGGACGGTCCGGGTGGCGCGGTCGAGGTCGCCAACCGTCCGTCGCCGCAGCCGGTCGACGACGAGCTGCCCCCGGAGCCGCTGGACAACCCGCGCCGGCTGCTCGTCTGGCCCGCGCCCGACGTCTCCACCCAGCAGGCGCTGAGCGACCGGGGCTACCGGCCGGTGATCGTGCACTCGCGCGAGGAGGTCGACGCCCAGATCGCGGCGTTCCCCGCTGCGCTCTTCGTCGACCCGCTGACCGGCCCGATCACCCGCAAGGCCCTGCAGTCGCTGCGTCAGGCGGCGGTGGCGGCCGAGGTGCCGGTGCTGGTGACGGCCGGGCTGGGCCAGGCCTCGCGGGAGGCGGCGTACGGTGCCGACCCCGCCGTCCTCCTCAAGGCGCTCGCCCCGCGCGACAGCGAACAGCATCCGCCCCGGGTGCTGTTGATCGAGGAGCACGAGGAGATCGCGCTGGCGCTGACGGAGACCCTGGAGCGCCGCGGCATGCAGGTGGCGCAGGCCGCCACCGACAGCGAGGCGGTGTCGCTCGCCACCCGGATGCGGCCCAATCTGGTGGTGATGGACCTGATGCAGGTACGCCGCCGCCGGGCCGGCATCGTCGACTGGCTGCGCGCGAACGGCCAGTTGAACCGCACCCCGCTGGTCGTCTACACCTCCGCCGCCGACATGAACGGATCGGATCTGCCGAAGCTGAGCTCGGGCGAGACCGTTCTCTTCCTGGCCGAGCGGTCCACCAGCGAAGAGGTCCAGTCGCGCATCGTCGATCTGCTCGCGAAGATCGGTACGAACTGAGACGCGGGAAATGACCGGGGCGGTGCGGGATCACTCCCGTACCGCCCCCGTCGTGTCCACGGCCCCCGGCTCAGAGCCGGGTGATGTCCAGCTCGCCCTCCGCGTACTGCTTGCGGATCACCTTCTTGTCGAACTTGCCGACGCTGGTCTTCGGCACGGCCGGAATGATCGTCCAGCGCTCCGGCAGCTGCCACTTGGCGATGCCGGAGGTGGCGAGGAAGTCCTTCAGCGCCTCGTAGTCGGCGCTCGCGCCGTCCTTGAGGACCACGGTCGCCAGCGGGCGCTCGCCCCACTTCTCGTCCGGGACGGCGACGACCGCCGCCTCGGCCACATCGGGGTGCGCCATCAGCACGTTCTCCAGTTCGACGCTGGAGATCCACTCGCCGCCGGACTTGATGACGTCCTTGGCCCGGTCGGTGAGCGTGAGGAAGCCGTCCTCGCTGATCACGCCGACGTCGCCGGTCTTCAGCCAGCCGTCCTCGCTGAACTTGTCCTCGGGGCGCAGGGCCTCGCCGTCCGCGCCCCCGTAGTAGGCCCCGGCGATCCAGGGGCCGCGCACCTCCAGCTCACCGGCCGACTCGTTGTCCCACGGCAGGTGCTCGCCGCCGGGGCCGACCAGCCGCGCCTCGACACCGGCCGGGAAGCGGCCCTGGGTGACGCGGTAGGGCCATTCCTCCTCCTCGGTCAGTCCGGCGGGCGGGTTGGCCATGGTGCCGAGCGGCGAGGTCTCCGTCATGCCCCAGGCGTGGCAGAGGCGGACGCCGAGCTTGTCGTACGCCGTCATGAGGGAGGGCGGACAGGCGGCGCCGCCGATGGTGACGCGGGCCATGGAGCTGAGGTCGCGCGGGTTGGCGGTGACTTCGGCGAGCAGTCCCTGCCAGATGGTGGGGACGGCGGCGGCGTGGGTCGGCTTCTCGCGCTCGATCATCTCGGCGAGCGGGGCGGGCTGCAGGAACCGGTCCGGCATGAGCATGTTGACGCCGGACATGAACGTCGAGTGCG
Source organism: Streptomyces sp. NPDC058240 (assembly GCF_042882135.1). Classification (NCBI taxonomy): domain Bacteria; kingdom Bacillati; phylum Actinomycetota; class Actinomycetes; order Kitasatosporales; family Streptomycetaceae; genus Streptomyces; species Streptomyces sp. NPDC058240. The sequence continues at coordinate 353,201 of NZ_JBHVWT010000002.1, read as the reverse complement.
GCAGCCCCCAGGCGTTCACATGGAACTGGGGGACGACCACCAGCGTGGTGTCCTTGTCGGTCAGGCCCATCGACTCGGACATGTTGACCTGCATGGAGTGCAGGTAGATGGAGCGGTGGGAGTAGACGACGCCCTTGGGGTCGCCGGTGGTGCCGGAGGTGTAGCACATGGCGGCGGCCTGGCGTTCGTCCAGCTCGGGCCAGTCGAAGTGGGTCGGGCGGCCGGCGATCAGCTCCTCGTACTCGTGCACCCGGGGCGCCGCCCCGTCGAGGAGCGAGCGGTCGCCCGGCCCCGTGACGATCACGTGCTCGACCGACGTCAGGTGGGGGAGGAGCGGTGCGAGCAGCGGCAGCAGGGAGCCGTTGACGATGACGACCTTGTCGTCGGCGTGCCCGACGATCCAGACCAGCTGCTCGGCCGGGAGCCGGAGGTTGAGCGTGTGCAGCACCGCGCCCATCGAGGGAATCGCGAGATACGCCTCGACATGCTCGGCGTTGTTCCACAGGAGGGTGCTCACCCGCTGGTCGGCATCGACACCGAGCTCGTCGCGCAACGCGTTCGCGAGCTGCGTCGCCCGTCGGCCGATCTCGGCGAAGCTGCGCCGCTGCGGCTCGGGTTCGCCGGTCCAGGTCGTGACCTGCGACTTCCCGTGAATGGTCATCCCATGGTTCAGGATGCGGGTGACAGTCAGCGGTACGTCCTGCATGGTGCTCAGCACGGCGTCCTCCCGGTGGGCGCTACGCGGCAGTAAGGTTGCGCTGATTCTGCTCACATACCGTTCGGTATGTCACTAGCTCCGGGAGCACGAATCGGTCTCGTTCGGCAAAATCAGGCCCGGTCGGCGCGCCGCCGTCACCCGGGGTCACCGCACCGGAGCGAGCTCCGGGTCCTCCCTCAGCTTGCCGAGCGCCCGCGACACCGCGCTCTTCACGGTGCCGACGGAAACCCCGAGCACCTCGGCCGTCTGGGCCTCGCTCAGGTCCTCGTAGTAGCGCAGGACCACCATCGCCCGCTGCCGGTCCGGCAGCTTCAGCACGGCACGCCACATCGCGTCGTGCAACGACTGCTGCTCGGCCGGGTCGGGCCCCTGGACGGCCTCCTGCTCGGGCAGCTCGTCGCAGGCGAACTCGTCGACCTTGCGCTTGCGCCACTGCGAGGTCCGGGTGTTCAGCAGGGCCCGGCGGACATAGCCGTCGAGCGCCCGGTGGTCCTCGATCCGCTCCCAGGCGACGTACGTCTTGGTGAGCGCGGTCTGCAGCAGGTCCTCGGCATCGCTCGGGTTGGCGGTGAGCGAGCGCGCGGCGCGCAGCAGCACGGGCCCTCTCGCCCGGACGAAGGAGGAGAACGACGGATACGGGGCGTACGGGGTCCGCGAGGCGTACGGGGCGCGTGCGGTACGCGGTGTGTGGGACAGGTGCGTGCTCTGCGTTCCGTGCTGGCTGTGTGAGCCGTGCCCCGTGATGTGCAGGGTGTGCGACACGTGTCCTGGGTGCGGCGTGTGTCCGGTGGTGGCGGCTCCCCCGGAGCTGCCCGTGCAGACTGGCGTGGTCATGGTTCCACGCTAGAAGTGGGCGCAGCTCCGGGGATCGGCCCCAGGTCCCGAAACCGCGTCCGCCTCAGGGTGTAGGGGTGGGGGCTGCTCCACCTCCTGTAGGTGGAGTCGTCGTCCTGGGGGGTCCGGGGCACCCCTGAGCCCCCGCCCGGCCAAGGGCGCCGCCCCGGAGCGCGTCCGCTCAGCCGTCCGTGCCGAGGATCAGGCCCGAGGTGGGTACGCCGGTGCCCGCCGTGACCAGGGTCCTGGCCGCCCCCGGCACCTGGTTCACCGACGAGCCCCGGATCTGCCGGACCGCCTCCGCGATGCCGTTCATCCCGTGCAGATAGGCCTCCCCCAGCTGGCCCCCGTGCGTGTTCAGGGGCAGCGCGTCCGCCGCGACGAAGCCGGCCCCCTCGCCCGGCGCGCAGAAGCCGAATTCCTCCAGCTGCATCAGGACGAACGGGGTGAAGTGGTCGTAGAGGATCCCCACGTCGATGTCGGAGGGGGAGAGGCCCGAGCTGCGCCAGAGCTGCCGGGCGACCACTCCCATCTCCGGCAGGCCGGTCAGGTCGTCGCGGTAGAAGCTCGTCATCTGCTCCTGCGCCCGCCCGGCGCCCTGCGCGGCGGCCACGATCACCGCGGGCGGCTGCGGCAGGTCCCGGGCCCGCTCGGCACTCGTGACGACGATCGCCTGCCCGCCGTCGGTCTCCTGGCAGCAGTCGAGCAGCCGCAGGGGTTCGACGATCCACCGCGACGCCGCGTGGTCGGCCAGGGTGATCGGCTTCCCGTAGAAGTACGCGGCGGGGTTCCGGGCGGCATGGCGCCGGTCGGTGACCGCGACATGACCGAAGACGTCCGGCGTCAGCCCGTAGGTGTGCAGATAGCGCTGGGCGGCCATGGCGACCCAGGAGGCCGGGGTGAGCAGCCCGAAGGGCAGGTTCCAGCCGAGCGCCGTGCCTTCCGCGGTGGGCTCCCGCTGCTGCACGCCGGAGCCGAATCTGCGCCCGGAGCGCTCGTTGAACGCGCGGTAGCAGACCACGACGTCGGCCACCCCGCTCGCCACCGCCAGGGCCGCCTGCTGGACGGTGGCGCAGGCCGCCCCGCCTCCGTAGTGGACGCGGGAGAAGAACGACAGCTCACCGATGCCGGCCGCCTGGGCGACGGTGATCTCCGGGCTGGTGTCCATGGTGAAGGTGACCAGGCCGTCCACGTCGGCGGGGGTCAGCCCGGCGTCGTCGAGGGCGGCCCGCACCGCCTCGACGGCCAGCTTCAGCTCGCTGCGCCCGGAGTCCTTGGAGAACTCGGTCGCGCCGATCCCCACGACCGCCGCCCTGCCGCCGAGTGAATCGGCCCTGCGCACACTCATGCCGCCCCCTGCGGAACGCCTACGGTCACGGTGCCGGTGACATGCCGTCCGAGACCGTTGGACCCGACGACGGCCACCTCGGCCGTCCCGTCGGCCCCGACGGCGGTGACCGTGCCGCTCAGGACCATGGTGTCCCCGGGGTAGTTGGGCGCGCCCAGCCTGATGGCGACCCTGCGGAGAACGGCCGACGGGCCGAAGCGGTCGGTGACGTACCTGCCCACCAGGCCGTTGGTCGTCAGGATGTTCATGAAGATGTCCGGGGAACCCTTCTCCCGGGCGAGCTCCGCGTCATGGTGCACGTCCTGGTAGTCGCGGGAGGCTATCGCACCCGCCACGATCAGGGTGCGGGTCACCGCGATCTCCAGCGGCGCGAGCTCATCACCGGCCTTCACTCCGTGCCCTCCTTCACCAGCGACTCACCGAGTTCCTGAAGCACTTCGCTGCCGCATCCCAGGTAGGCGTCGAGCTGCCGCCCCCAGAGGAAGTGGCGGTGCACGGGGTGGTCGAGGTCCGCGCCCGTACCGCCGTGCAGATGCTGTCCGGCGTGCACCACCCGCTTTCCCGCCTCGGACGCCCACCAGGCCGCGGTCAGTGCCTGGGGCCCGTACGGCAGCCCCGCGTCATGGCGCCAGGCCGCCTCGTACGCGGTGACCCGGATCGCCTCGGTGTCCATATGGGCGTCGGCGGCGCGCAGCAGCACCCCCTGCTTGGTGGAGAGCGGGCGCCCGAACTGCTCCCGGGTGTTCGTGTGGGCGACGGCGCGGGCCAGCGAGCCGGCGCACACCCCGGCCTGCAGTCCGGCGAACGCCGTCCGGCCCGCGGCCAGCACCGCCGCGTACGCCCCGGCGCCGCCGAGCCGCTCCCCGGACGCCCCGTCCAGGACCAGCCGCGCCGCCGACCACGGCGCCGTGGTCTCCACCGGCTCGGTCAGCACACCGGCGTCCCCGGTCCGGACGATCCACAGCCGCCGCTCCCGGTCCGGGACGAGGACGAGGTCCGCGTCCCGCAGCCACGGCACGTACGGCACGCTGCCGCTCAGCCGCCCGCCGTCGTCCGCCCGTATCCCACCACGTGCCGGGAACGCCCCGGTGGCGACGGCCGTGCCGTCCCGCAGCGGCGGCAGCAGCCGCTCCCGCTGCTCGTCGCCGCCGTGCCCGGCGACGGCCAGCAGCCCGTACACACAGCTCGCCGCGAACGGCACCTGCGCCGTCGTGCGCCCCTGTTCCTCCAGCAGGAGCACCAGGCCGAGCAGCCCGGTCTCCTCGACCGCCGCGGTCAGTCCGGCCGCGCAGAGCTCCTTCCACAGCCCGGCGTCCGTCCCCGTGCCGGCCGCGGCCAGCCGTTCGGGCGTCGACAGATCGCCGAAGATCCGCGCCGCGAGCCCCTGTGCCGCGGCCTGCTCCTCGGTGGGTGCGAAATCCATGTCAGCTCTCGCCTCCCCGGAAGACCGGAAGCTCCAACTCGGGGTCCGTACGCAGGAATTCCAGCCGGACCGGCATTCCCGTCCGCACCTTGTCGTACGGCACGCCGATGACATTGGCGACCATCCGCACCCCTTCCGCCAGCTCGATCAGCGCCACCGCGTACGGCCCGCCCGCCCCGTCGGCGCCGAAGGCGGGGAAGGGCGGGTGGTGCATCACCACCTGACTGAAGACGGTGCCCTCACCGCTCGCCTCGACCGTGTCCCACTCCTGGCAGCCGCAGGCGTTGCAGCCGGGCAGCCAGGGAAATCGCAGCGTGCCGCAGTCGCCGCAGCGCTGGATGAGCAGCCTGTGCTCGGCGACGCCCTGCCAGAACCCGGCGTTGTCCCGGTTGATCACCGGCCTCGGGCGCAGGCTCCGCCCACCGCCGCGCGACGCCCGCTTCGGTGCCGCCGGGGTGTACTTGAGGATCCGGAAGCGGTGCGTCCCGGCAGGCTCCCCGTCCGCCCGGACGTCCATGCGCGTGGTGACGAAATAGCCCGTCCCCAGTTTGGTGGTCTTCCGCTCCGAGACCGATTCGACGACCGCGTCGAACGTGATCCGGTCCCCGGGTCGCAGCGGGCGCAGATACTCCTGCTCGCAGTCGGTCGCGACCACCGAGGTGTATCCCGCGCCGTCGAGCAGGCCGAAGAGTTCCTCGTACGCCGCGGAGCGGTCGGTGTGGCCCGACAGGCCGCCCATCGTCCATGCCTGCAGCATCGTCGGCGGAGCGACCGCCTCCGGCCCCGAGTACGCCGGGTTCGTGTCCCCCATCGCCTCGCACCAGTGCCTGATCATCGGTTCGTTGACCGGGTCCTTGCCGGTGCCCGCGGTCGCGGCCGCCCGCCCCTCGAACTCCTTGAGCCGCCCGTACAACTCGTCGGATTCCTCGGACACCTGCCGCCCCTCGGACATCTGCCGCCCCTCGGGAACCTGCCGTCCCTCAGACATCTGCCGCCCCTCGGGAACCTGCCGTCCCTCGGACATCTGCCGCCCCTCCCGCACGACCGTCACCGCCTGCCCCTCTTCATGCCGAGCCGCATCGTCGCGACGATCTCCCGCTGCACCTCGCTCACCCCGCCCCCGAAGGTGTTGATCTGCGCCGCGCGGTTCATCCGCTCCAGCTCCCCGTCCCCGAAGGAACCGGTCGAACCGCCCCGCACCGTGCCCGCCTCCCCGGTGATCTCCTGGCACATCCGGTACACCTCGACGGCGCTCTCGGTCCCCGCGAACTTCACGCCGCTCGCCTCGCCCGGGGCCGGCGAACCACCCCCGACGTCGCCCACCAGACGCCAGTTGAGCAGGCGCGTCGCCGCCAGCCGGGCATACGCCTCGGCCAGCCGGCCGCGCACCCACGGCTCGTCGGCCGGGCGCCTGCCCGTCACGGGGTCGGGGGTACGGGCGTGGGCGAGAGCCGCCTCGTAGAAGTCCTCGGCCTGCATCCCGATCGCCGCGAGAGCCACCCGCTCGTGGTTCAGCTGATTGGTGATCAGTCCCCAGCCGCCGTTCTCCGGACCCACCAGATTGGTGACGGGCACCCGGATCCCGTCGTAGTAGGTGGACGTCGTGGTGAGCCCGCCCACGGTCTCGATCGGTGTCCAGGCGAAGCCGGGGGCGTCGGTCGGGACGAGGATGATCGAGATGCCCTGGTGCTTGGGCGCGTCCGGATCCGTGCGGCAGGCGAGCCAGATCCAGTCCGCGTTCTGGGCATTGCTGGTGAAGATCTTCTGCCCGTCGATCACCCAGTGGTCGCCGCCCTCGCCGCCCTCGCCGCTCCCGGCGCTCCCGGCGCTCCCGGGGCCGTCCGAGCCGGAGGCGACGTCCGGACCGGAGGCGCCGACGCGGCCCCGCACCGCTCTGGTGCGCATCGAGGCGAGGTCCGTACCGGCCTCGGGCTCGCTGTAGCCGATGGCGAAGACGAGCTCGCCGCTGAGGATCCTGGGCAGGAAGTACGCCTTCTGCTCGTCGGTCCCGTACTTCATCAGCGTCGGGCCGACGGTGTTGAGGGTGACCATCGAGACGGGCGCCCCCGCCCGGTACGCCTCGTCGAAGAAGATGAACTGCTCGTCGGCGCCTCGCCCCTGGCCGCCGTACTCGACGGGCCAGCCGAGTCCGAGCATCCCGTCGGCGCCGATCCTGCGCAGCACCCGCCGCTGCCCGGCCGGGTCCCCGTCACCCGGGGCCGTCCCCGCGTCCCTCCCGGGCATCACCTCGCGGAAGTACGTGCGGAGTTCGGCGCGCAGCTGTCGCTGACGTTCCGTCTGGGCGAGGTGCACGGCGGCTGCCTCCCGGACACGGGCGTACGGATCAGGATTTCTGACTGTCCGTCAGATACATGGCCACTGTCAAGGCCACCGACGCCCTCGCCACGGCCCGCACGCCCTCTCTCCCGCAACGCGGAACGGCCCGCGCGGGGGTGCCGAAGCACCCTCGCGCGGACCGCTGTTCCACCGACCCTGACCCGCCCCCCGACCGGCCCACGACCGGCCACGGCTCACCAGAGGTTGGTGAAGTTCACCGCGACGTTGTCGCTGTGCTGGTCGATCGCGGTGAACGCCGAGCCGTTCACCTGCGCGGAGTTGCTCCGGTTCGACGCTCCGGAGCCGACGGCCTGCTGCTGTGACGTGGACGAGTTGCCGGAGTTGTTGCCGCCGACGCCGCTGCCGACGACCGTCGCAACGGCCGCGTTCGATCCGTCGTTCGCGAACGAGCCGCTGTCGGCCTGGGCCACACCACCCAAGAGCGCGGCGGCGAGGGGCAGGGCGGCAACAGCGGCGAGGGCACGAGCGGTACGGATGCTTGCCATGTCAATTCCTCCAGGAACCGGAAGTACGGCTTGTTCCGAGGCAGTTGGCCGACCGCCCCGGTGTTGGTCACGACGTCGCGAGACCAGAGTTGCCCACCGGATCCCCGGCGAACCACCCATGCGATCCGATTCCCCCGCAGGCGTGAGGAAGCACCGATAAACCTTTGTGCACCCCAAAAGCCCCAGCCCACACCCCGTATGCGCCCCATCCGGGCACCGCCCCACCACTCGATCCCGTACACCCCATGGGAAGAAGCGTTCCGGCGCCCGGCTCGCCGACGCCCCGCTCCCTTCCCTTTTTCGAACACCTGAACGAAAATAGAACCATGGCCATCACCGACCGGCAGACCGCCACCCTGGCCCTGGCCCACGCACTCTCCGCCGCCGCGCGCGGGCTCCCCGTCATCCCGCTGACCGCCCGCAAGCTCCCCGCCCTGCCCTCTCCGCACCGGAGCGACGACCGCCGGTCCACCTGCCGCGGCGCGTGCGGCCTGCCCGGACACGGTGTCCACGACGCCACCACGGACCCGGCCGCCGTACGGGCCCTCTTCGCCGCCGCCCCCTGGGCCACCGGCTACGGCATCGCCTGCGGCCGGCCCCCGCACCACCTCATCGGCATCGACCTGGATATCGACACCACCGGCAGCAGCGACTCCGCCGCATCGCTCCGCCGGCTGGCCCTGCATCACCTGTTCACGATCCCGCCGACCGTCATGGTCCTCACCCCCAGCGGCGGGCGGCACATCTGGCTGACCGGCCCGCCCGGCGTTCCCGTGCCGAACTCCGCGAGCCGCCTCGCTCCCGGCATCGACATCCGGGGCGCCGGTGGCTACCTGGTGGGACCCGGATCGGTCACCCCGCACGGCCGCTACCGACTCGCCCCGGGCACCGTCGGCCTGCCTCCGGCACGCTGCCCCCTCGCGCTCCTGCGCCTGCTCATGCCTCCCGCGCGCCGCCGGCCCGGCGCCGCCGCCCGGCCCGACCGGGGCCGGGGACTGGTCCGCTTCGTCCTCGCGGCACGCGAGGGCCAGCGCAACACGCGGCTCTTCTGGGCGGCCTGCCGCGCCTACGAACACGGCTACGGCGACGCCCTGGCGGAAGCCCTCACCCACGCCGCCGTCCGCACCGGACTCACCGAACGCGAGGCCCGCGCCACGATCGCGTCGGCGGCCCGTCTCACCACGGCCGCGCCGGACGCGGCTCCCGGAGGCCGTCCGCCGGACGACCCTAATCCGCGGTGCTGAGTTCCCAGAACCGGAAAACGGTCGACGTGTCCAGACAGTTCTGCAGACCCCGGACGTTCTCGTTGGCGACCGCGTACTGCTTCCCCTGCCAGAGCGGCAGGAGCGGCACCTGATGCGCCACGATGTCCTGCAGCTTGATGAACGGCGTCCGGGTGTTCGAGCGGTCGGTCATGGACGAGGTCTGCGGGATGATCCGTTTGGTTATGTCGCTGTTCTCGTAATTGTTCGACAGGACATTCCCGTCACCGAAGAACGGCTGGGTGAAGTTGTCGGGGTCGGGATAGTCCGGCACCCAGCCCTTCACATAGATGCCGTACTTGCCGTCGGCGATGCCCTTCTCGTACTGGTCGAACGGGACCGACCTCATACTGGCGTCGAACAGGCCGCTCTTGTTCAACTGATCGGCGATGGTCTGGAGTTCATCGTCGGTGGCGGGCCCATAACGGCTCGGAGTGGACCAAAGGGTGAGTCTCACCTTGTCGGTGATACCGGAATCCCTCAGGACGTCCTTCGCCTTCTGCGGCTGCGGACTGTCGCCGTAGGTGTTGAAGAAGGAGTTGCCGTGCCCGGTGATGCCGACCGGGACGATCGAGTAGAGCGGTGTCGCCGTGGACTGGTAGACCTCGCTGACCAGGGCGTAACGGTCGACGAGATAGGCGATGGCCTTGCGCACGGCGAGCTTGCCGACCACCGGGTCGGCGACGTTGAAGACCATGTGCTGGACTTCCGCGCTGCTCCCCTGGACCACGTCGATGCCGTCCTTCTCCGCGGTGGGCGAGGTGTCCAGGGCGGCTATCGTCTTGGCGGTGAGACCGCGGTACGCGATATCGACATCACCCTTCTCCAGAGCGGTCTTGAGCGCCTGCTGATCGCCCTGGAAGAGCTTCATCGTCACGCCGGAGTTCTTCACCTCGGCGGTTCCGTGATAGCCGGAATAGACCGAGAAGTCGGCCTTCGACTTGTCTATGGAGTCCAGCTTGTAGGGACCGGAGCCAACCGTTTTACCGCCCTTGAGCAGACTGTCCTTGGGATATACCCGGCGGTCCACGATGGAGCCGGCACCCGATGCGATCTTGCTGGGGAATGTCGCGTCGGGCACCTTGAGCCGGAATACGATGGTCTTGTCGTCCGGCGTGCTGATCGACGAGATGGTGGAGAGCAGCGGTGCCGGGCCCGCCGGGTCGTTGATCTTGATCGCCCGGTCGAAGGAGTACTTGACGTCCGCCGAGGTGAGGCTGTGGCCGTTGCTGAACTTCAGCCCGTCGCGCAGGGTGCAGGTGTAGGTCTTGCTGCCATCCGAGAAACCGCACTCGTCGGCGGCCTCCGGCACCGGGATGGAACCCCCGGGCGGGAAACTCAGCAGCGACTGGAAGACGTTGTTGAACAGCAACCAGGACCCCGGGTCGTACCCCGCGGCCGGATCCGTCGCCAGGATGCCGTCGGACATGCCGACGACCATCCTGTCCTTGCTCTCGAACGGCCAGATCTGATCCTCGGAGCCGCAACCCGCCAACAGCACCGCCGCCAGTCCCCCGGAGATCAAGGTGGCCGACCGCCTCGTACGAACCTTCACAGAACGTGCCTCATACTCTCGGCCGGGAACGTGGGGGTCCCCGGACAACCGGATCAGGTCAGAACTACTGCGAACGTCGCGGCCGTCCAGCACTGTCAGCCCGGCCGTGCGCGGTGGTGCGGACCGACAGCCTGACTGGACATGGTGTTCACCAGGGTTCTTCGTAGTGACTGACTGCCGAATGGCAGCTGATGAACGGTGGAGCACAAATCATGATCGGTCTCGTGGTGCTTTGACAATCTAGTAGTACGAGGCGCTACGTGGTGCCACATCAAGCGACAAACATCGTCACCGGCAGCCGGTGCCGTCGGCGTGAATGGCTGGTATCGAACCGTGCCGGCCGACCGGCCGAACCGGCCGTCACACCTGCACCCCTGGTCAGCGAACGGGCCACGGATAAAAGGGACTTGGGCCACACCACCCCAGGACTCCGCGATCTCCCGCAGTCCGTCCGGAACAGTGCGTACCGCAGCGGCATCCGCGCACAGCCAACGCACAGCCAATGCACCGGCAACGCGCAGAACAACGGCCCCCGACCGGACTTCCGGTCGGGGGCCGTTCATCTGCGGTGGGTGTGGGATTTGAACCCACGGTGACATCGCTGCCACGACGGTTTTCAAGACCGTTCCCTTAGGCCGCTCGGGCAACCCACCCCTGCTCCGCCCACCTGTGACGGAGCGCCTACAGCCTACCGGCTGATTGATTCCGCCGGGCAATCCCGGTCGCTCGCCCACTCCGCCGCAACTCGGGTCCGTGGCGGTTCGCGTGGGTGATACGGGCCTCAGCAGGCTTCGGTAGCCGTCGGATCACCGCTGCGGCGGGCGTCGCCCGGTCAGCTGTCGCCGTTGCGCTCCCCCAGGGTGACCTGGGCCGTTGCCGTCCGGCCGTCGCGCTTGTAGGTCAGCGTGACCCGGTCGCCGGGCTTGTGGGTCCAGATCTCGCCGATCAGGGTCGGGCCGCTGTCGATCACGGTGTCGTTGAACTTCGTGATGACATCGCCCGCCCTGAGGCCGGCCCGGTCAGCGGGTCCGTCCTTCGACACGGCCGCCGTACCGTCCGCGCCCTGGTCGGAGATGACCGCGCCGCCGGTCTTCTCGTTCATGGTGACCGTGGCTCCGATCACCGGGTAGACCGGCTTGCCGGTCTTGATCAGCTGCTGGGCGACGTTCGTCGCCTGGTTGATCGGGATCGCGAAGCCGAGGCCGATGGAGCCCGCCTGGGTCTGACCCGCGCTGCTGCCGGTCGACTGGATGGCCGAGTTGATGCCGATGACCGCACCGCGCGCATCGAGCAACGGACCGCCGGAGTTGCCCGGGTTGATCGAGGCATCGGTCTGCAGGGCGCTCATGTACGAGTTGCTGCCGCCGGAACCGTCGCCGGAGGCGACCGGGCGGTTCTTCGCGCTGATGATGCCCGTGGTGACCGTGTTGGACAGGCCGAACGGAGCGCCGATGGCGATCGTGGAATCGCCGACCGCGACCCGGTCCGAATTGCCGAGGGCCAGCGGGGTGAGCCCCGACGGCGGGTTCTTCAGCTTCAGGACGGCGACGTCGTAGCCCTGTGCCCGGCCGACGACCTCGGCGCCGTACTTCTTGCCGTCGGAGAACGTCGCCGTGAGCTGGCCACTGTCCGCCGCGGAGGCCACCACGTGGTTGTTCGTGAGGATGTGGCCCTCCTTGTCGTACACGAAGCCGGTGCCCGTACCGCCCTCGCCGTCACCGCCCTGTGCGTCGATGGTGACCACGCTGGGCAGCGCCTTGGCCGCCACGCCCGCGACCGTACCGGGATCGCGCTTGAGGTCCTGCGGGTTGGCCGACGCCGAGACGGTGGTCGAGCCGGAGGTGTCGTTGCGGTCGGCCGCCCAGTAGCCGAGGGCGCCGCCGATGCCGCCGGCGATCAGCGCCGCGGCCGCCACCGCCGCCACCAGACCGCCCATGCCCCGCTTGCGCGGGCCTTCGGGGGCGTACGGCTGGGGCGGGGCGCCCCATACCGGACCGCCGCCGTCCGCACCGTGGGAGGCGTACGCCGGCACGGCGGGCGGGGGCGGCCAGTTGGCTTCGGCCGCCGACTGGGGTGCATGGGGAGTGTGCGGCGCATGAGGCTCGTGGGAAGGCGTCGCCGGGACGGAAGCCATGGGCGTGGTGGCCGCGGTGGCCGGTTCCCCCGTCGGGGCGGGGGTGGACGCGGGCAGGCTCCCGGGCGACTCCTGAGGAACGTCGGCCGGCACGGGAGGTACGGACGGAACGGGCGGAACGGCCTCGGCCGCAGTGCCCTCGTTGCCCTCGTTCTCTGTGCTCACAGCTCTTTACTCCTCGGTTCCACATCAATTTCGGCAAGAGATCCGCTGTGTACGTGTCCGGTAACAGCTTTTCCCAAGGCACGTCAGGCCACTGTAAGCAGGACCTGTGCATCCGCACACCAATCTTTACATCGGGCAAAACGATCCCCCGGTGCAAGACGCACCGCAGTCGCGGCGCAGTCACGGCGCAGAGGTGCACACATCCGCCGCGCAACGTGCGCACAGCGGTCGCCTCCCGGTGACACGATGACGCGGTGACCCACGCACGGCAGCAATCCACGCACCACCCCATCCAGGTCATCGCTCACCGGGGCGCGTCCGACGACGCCCCCGAGCACACGCTGGCCGCGTACCGGAAGGCTATCGAGGACGGCGCCGACGCCCTGGAGTGCGACGTACGGCTCACCGCCGACGGCCACCTGGTGTGCGTGCACGACCGCCGGGTGAACCGCACCTCCAACGGCCGCGGCGCCGTCTCCGCCCTGGAACTCTCCGAGCTCGCCGCCCTCGACTTCGGCTCCTGGAAGGACCGCGAGGAGTCGGAGTCCCCGGACTGGGATCCGGTGCCGGGGGAGCTCACCTCCGTACTCACCCTGGAACGACTGCTCGAACTCGTCGTCGAGACCCGGGCCGCCGGGCGTCCGCTCCAGCTGGCCGTCGAGACCAAGCACCCGACCCGCTGGGCGGGCCAGGTCGAGGAGCGGCTGCTGCACTTGCTGAAGCAGTTCGAGCTCGACGCCCCGCCGGCCGACGGCCCGTCGCCGGTACGCATCATGAGCTTCTCGGCGCGCTCCCTGCACCGCGTCCAGGCCGCGGCCCCCGCCCTGCCCACCGTGTACCTGATGCAGTTCGTCTCGCCACGACTGCGCGACGGGCGGCTGCCGGCCGGGGCGCGGATCGCGGGGCCGGGGATGCGGATCGTACGCAACCACCCCGCATACATCGAGCGGCTGCACCGCGCGGGGCACCGTGTGCACGTCTGGACGGTGAACGAACCGGAGGACGTCGAACTCTGCGTCGACCTGGGCGTCGAGGCAATCATCACGAACCGCCCGAAACAGGTTCTGTCACAACTGGGACGTTCTTAACATCAGTTACACGGAGTACACCGGCGCATTCGAACCGTATTCGATCGTTACGAGTGCGTCACTGGCAGTCCATTGGCCGGTTTCCGGTCCAGTCCAGGAGGGCATCCACTCCGTGGCGTGGGGCAAAGGAGGTCTCGGGGGTGGCGTTGGTGGTGGCACAGGAAGTGCCCACGTCGTCGAGCATGGCCGTACCCCATGGCCCTGCGGGCGTGGGCCAGGCGCGGCACCGGATGCGCGAGCAGTTGCGCAGCCACGGGGTGTCGGACTCGGTCGTCGACGATGCTGTATTGATTCTTTCCGAACTGCTCAGCAATGCCTGCCGGCACGGCAGGCCGCTGGGCCGGCACACGGATGTGGGTGACGGCGACGTCCGCGCGGCGTGGCGCGTCGACAGAACGGGCGGGCTGACCGTCGAAGTGACGGACGGCGGCGGTCCGACCCGCCCCGTTCCGGCCACACCGTCGGTGACGGCGCGTGGCGGCCGGGGGCTCAACATCATCAGCGCGCTCGCCGACGAGTGGGGCGTACGCGACAGCTCGTCCGGTGAAGTGACCGTCTGGGTCCTCGTCAACGAGGGAGAGGGACAGGTGTCCGGGGTGCCGGGCAGGCCGGGCAGACCGGGCGCACCGGCCGTTTCCGTGCCGGGCGTGTCAGGGAAGGCCGTGTCGGGGACGGGTGTGCCGGGAGCGGGCGTGTCGCTCGACGGGCTGGGCTTCGCGGACGCCTTCGACGACGTGGGCTGACCTTCCGGCCGGGACACCGGCCGCCGTGACGGCCGAGGCGTCGTCGAGGCATCAGGGCACGTCCTCGCGGAAACGCGCGTTCCGCACTCCGGTACCGCCGGACGTGTGGGCGCATGTGTCCCGCGCACGACAGGGGCGGCTAGGCTCGCGGCCCAGACCGCACTGTCGCAATCGGGAGAAAGCCCACCATGGCCAAGAAGCGCCCTCAGACCAAGGCCGGGAAGCAGCAACTCAAGGATGGCGAGATCCCGGTGGTCGGGGCTCGCGAGCCCTGCCCGTGCGGTTCGGGCCGCCGCTACAAGGCGTGTCACGGCCGCGCCGCCGCCCAGGCCGTGACCGAGCTCGTCCACCGCCCCTTCGAGGGTCTGGCCGGCGAGTGCGACTGGGTCGCGCTGCGTGAACTGGTGCCCGCCGCCACGGTCGCGCTGACACTGAAGGACGGGCTGCCCGAGGGCATGCCCTCGGTGACGCTCGCGACCGTCCTGCCCATGGCCTGGCCTGCGCTTCGCCGCGACGACGGTTCGGTGCTGCTCGCCCTGCAGAACGACACCCCGTCGGGTGACCTCAGCCGTGACCTCGCGGACACGCTGCTGCGGGCGCTGGACGCCGAGCCCGGTTCGCCCGTGGCGGCGCAGCGCGTGCCGGCCGACGGTCCGCGGCTGCAGGACGTGCTCGACCCCAGTGCGGCGTTCGAGCCCGTCGTCCACTCCGGCTTCGAGTTCTGGGTTCCGGACGCGGAGAACGCCACGCCCGAGGTGTCGGCCTCCCTGGAGCGCGCGAACGAGGCGGCGATCCCGACGACGCGGCTCGCCGGTGTGGACGCCGCCTACTGGTGCGAGACCCCGGAGAAGAATCACCTCCGCTGGGTCATGCCGCACGCCGAGGAGCGGCTGCTCGACGCGCTCGCCCGGCTGCACGCCGCCGGCACCTCCTCGCTGGGCGAGGGGACCAGGCTGGTCGGCTCCTTCCGGGCACACGGGCTGATGGTCCCGGTCTGGGACCTGCCGAGCACGATGGGGGCCGAGGAGTGCGAGAAGCCCGCGGCCGAGTTCGCCGAACGGCTGACCGCGGCGCTCGACTCGGACGCGCCGCTCAGTGCCGAGGAGCGGCGGGCCCGCGGCGGGCTCACCAACCGCCAGGTGACGCTCAGCTGACAGTGACGCCCCCCGGGGTCCACCGGACCCTTCGGGTGACTCGCGTCACAACTCGCCGTACTCACAGGTAAATCGCTGTCCGAATACGCGAGATCGAATTTGCGAACGGCAGATCTCTTGTTACCGTTCTAGAAGCCCGGTCGCTGGTGCATCCCCCGTCGCCAGCGATCGGGCATTCTCATTTCCGGGTACGGCGCACAGTGCGCAACGCGGCGCACGAGCCCGCGCACAAGCCTCCTCGCCCGTACGCTCCTCGTTCATCGAGCGCTGCGGCCCACGACCGCCCCGCCGCACCGGCACCTTCACGGGCACACCGGCCTGGCCCGGCGGAACGGGAGGGGCGGAGGACCGACGGAGCCGTGACCGCGACAGAAGCCCTGGGCCCTGGGCGTCGGTGTGCCACGCGGGGACCGATCGGTCTCGGACAGATGCCGACTGCCGGATGCCAGGCGATCTCCACGAATAGCCCGCCCCGAACTCACTCGAATAGATATTCGATAAATCCGTCCGGGCGTTCCGGAATGACCATCAGAAAGCCTTCTGCCGCCGGACTTTGCAGCGGCAGACTTTGCATTGTGAGACATGGGCCGGGATCACATCCGCGATCACATCCGGGGCCGCATCCGCCATCCGGATAACGATCGCCGGACAACGACCACCCGGATAACCATCGCCCGGATAATCGCGTGGCCTCATCTGTCGGCTTCGCATGAGTTTCTGACGGTCCGCCGGATATTCCGACGGAATACGGGTCGGTGCGGCCCACCCCATTGCTCCGGTGGCGGGCACGATGCGCGCCCGCCACCGCCCCGTCAGTACGCGAGCCGACTGCCGCCGTCCGGTGCGCCGCTGCTCGCCTCGACCAGTGCGTCCAGCACCGCACCCACATCCGGCAGCCACGGCGCGGCGGGCGCCGGAACCGGCCCCCTTCCGTGCGGACGCGGCCGGGGCTCCGGGGAAGGAGCCCGCTCCCAGCGCACCTGCCCCGCCCCCACCTCGGACGGCGGAAGGACCAGATAGCCGCCCTCGCCGTGGAAACGCAGCGAACTGGGCACCCAGTCCTGGGCGTGCAGCAGCTCGCCGAGCCGTTCGAGGTCGTACGGGGCGACCAGCAGCGACCACCGGGTCGGCGTCGCCACCACGGGCCCGAGCCGCACGCCCATCCGGTCCAGCTCGGTCAGCGCTCGGGCGGCGGCCACGGCAGGCAGGCTCAGCGCACACGGGGCGCGCCCCCCGGTGGCCAGGACGATCGGAGCGGTGGGCCGGTTGGTCCACCACCAGCGCACCAGGCGCTCGTCGGTGGTCGCCGCGAGGAGACCGGGATCGAAGGGATGTGCGCCGGGCACGGCGCACTCGGGATCGGGACAGGCGCAACCACGACCGCGGCCACCGCGACCACCGGCCGCCTCCGGTCCCACTCCGGGGAGCACCGGCCACTGCCATGCGGTGGCGCAGGTCAGGGCCGCGTCGAGCTGGGCGGGCCTTCCCCTGCGCCGGAGCCGGAGCCTGCGTCGCCTTCCGAGGATCTCGCGCATGAGCGCTCGTTCCTTTCCGTTGAACGCCGAGGGTCCACATCGCACCACGTGCGAATTGCCGTACGTGTGCATCACTTCACTGTGCGTACATGCTCTTCAGGTCTGCGGTACGGGTGGGTCGTCGGTACCGAGCATGGGCCGAGCCGATTCGAGCAGGTGCGAGACGGGTCCGGACGAGCAGTCCGGACAAGCATGGCGAGGAGCAGCGCATGTATCGCGCCTGCCGTCCCAAGGTGCAAACCCCGCCACTCGGGGGTGGGGGCGTGGCCGTCACAAGAGAGGACGTCCGGGCCGTCTGCCGGGTTCCGGGGCGATCAGAACTGCCCCTGGCCTTCATCGATTACGTACCCAGCATGCCCGAAATGACGCTCCCTCTAGGACTTCACCCTGAGAACACCCCCTGTCGAGCACGCCCAGTCGACCCCAAATGGCTGTCGCAGGGTGCATTTTTAGGCCAACTTGACGGTCTCTTGGACACCACATTTCCCGTGGTGACAATGCTGGACATCGCCTCACTTGTGCGTGTACATGTGGTGCACGTGTACATGCGGATGCACTGGTAGCGGCGCAGAATGACATGGGGGTTTGCGATGCTATTCGACGAAACGCACTGGTCGGAAAGCAGACATCCATGAGCGCCCCACACCTGCCGAAAGTGGCTGGAATCGATCCCACAGTTCCGGTTTCAGCGCACACTGCCGGGCCCCTGTCCGAAGTACCGTCCGCCCCGGGAGCCTTCATCCAGGACCGGCTCGCCGGCTGGGTCTCCGACCTCACCACGTTGCACGAACTCACCGAGCGGCTGGCCAGAACCGGCACCCTCGACGACGCGCTCCACGAGCTGCTGGACGCCGGAGCCGCCCTGGTCGGCGCCCGCCGCGGCCTGGTCGTCCTCGAACCGTCCGACCGCCGCGGCCCCGTGAGCACCATCGGCCTCGGGCTCGCCCATGCCGAGCTCGGACTGATCGAGACGGTGCCGCGCACCGCCACCTCCTACGGCCGGATCCTGGAGGGACTCCCGGACACCGAAGGAGCGCTGACCACCCCCGACCTGCCCGGCGACACCGGCCTGGACCCCCGCCGCCGCGAAGTCGCCGCCCGGCTCGGATACGCCGCCAGCTACGCCGTGCCGATCACCGCCGAGGCGACCGGCAGACTCGGTGCCGCCGTCTGGCTGTACGACGAACCCGCCGAACCCCTGGAGCGCCAGCGCCATCTCGCCGGCCTCTACGCCGGGTACGCCGGTGAGCACCTGGCCAGGCTGCTGGAACTGGAGCGGGCCAGGGCCGACATCGCCACCATCACGGAGGAGCTGCTGCCCAGCCGGCTGCCCCGGGTCGCCGGCGTACAGCTGGCCGCCCGCCACCGCCGGGCGCCGCAGGGCGGTGGCGACTGGTACGACGCACTGGCGCTGCCGGAGGGTGCGCTCGGTCTCGCCGTGGGCTCGGTGAACGGCTCCGGGCCCAGCGCCCTGGCCGCCATGGGACGGCTGCGGGCCGGCCTGCGGGCGTACGCGGTGATGGAGGGCGAGGATCCGGTCGCCGTGCTCTCGGACCTGGAGCTGCTGCTGCGGCTCACCGAACCGGCCCGTACGGCGACCGCGCTGTTCGCCTACTGCGAACCCGCCGAGCGCAAGATCCTGCTGGCCGGCGCGGGCCACACCCCGCCGCTCGTGATCGGCGACCGGCGCACCGAGTTCGTCGAGACCTCGGTCTCCGCGCCGCTGGGCATGCTCGCCTGCTGGGAGGCGCCCAGCGTGGAGATCACCCCGGCGCCCGGCGAGACCGTACTGCTCTGCACCGACGGACTGCTGCGCCGCACCGGCGACTCGACGGACCGGGCGTTCGCGCGGCTCCACTCGGCGGCCGCTTCCGTGCCGAAGGCGATGCGTCTCGACGCCGGAGCCGTCGCCGACCATGTGCTGCGCACCGTGCTGCCGGACGGGCTCGACCGCGACGACGACGCGGAGGACGTGGTCGTCCTGGCCGCGCGTTTCGACTGAGCGCCCCGGCATTCCCCGGCCCGGCCGTGTAACAGGTCCTCCGGCCCTGTGCCCCCTTCCGTACGCCCGTACGATGGACGGGGTCCAGTGTCGTATCAAGGAGAGACAAATCGTGGCTGAGGAGCTCACCCCGGAGAACCCGGAGACCGAGGAAGAAGAGACGGTCAAGCAGCGGAAGAACGGCCTGTACCCGGGCGTCTCCGATGAACTCGCCGCGAACATGAAGTCGGGTTGGGCCGATACCGAACTGCACGGCCTCGAACCGATCGCCCAGGCCGCACACACGGCCGCCCGCCGCGCCGCGCTCTCCGCGCGTTTCCCCGGTGAGCGACTGGTCATCCCCGCGGGCAACCTGAAGACCCGCTCCAATGACACCGAGTACGCCTTCCGCTCCTCCACCGAGTACGCGTACCTCACCGGCGACCAGACCCAGGACGGCGTCCTCGTCCTGGAGCCGACCGAGGACGGTCACAAGGCGACCATCCACCTGCTGCCGCGCTCCAACCGCGAGAACGGCGAGTTCTGGCTCGACGGCCAGGGCGAGCTGTGGGTCGGCCGCCGCCACTCCCTCGCCGAGGCCGAGCAGCTGCTGGGCATCCAGGCGAAGGACGTTCGCGAGCTCCCCACCGCGCTGACCGAGGCCACCGGCCCGGTCCGCAACGTCCGCGGCCACGACGCCGGCATCGAGGCCGCGCTGACCGACAAGGTCACCGCGGAGCGCGACGAGGAGCTGCGCGTCTTCCTCTCCGAGGCCCGGCTGGTCAAGGACGCCTTCGAGATCGCCGAGCTGGAGAAGGCCTGCGACGCCACCGCGCGCGGCTTCGAGGACGTCGTGAAGGTCCTGGACAAGGCCGAGGCGACGAGCGAGCGCTACATCGAGGGCACCTTCTTCCTGCGTGCCCGCATCGAGGGCAACGACATCGGCTACGGCTCGATCTGCGCCGCCGGCCCGCACGCCACCACCCTGCACTGGGTGCGCAACGACGGCGCGGTGCGCTCCGGCGAGCTGCTGCTGCTCGACGCCGGTGTGGAGACCAACGACCTCTATACCGCCGACGTGACCCGCACCCTTCCGATCAACGGCACGTTCACGCCGCTGCAGCGGAAGATCTACGACGCCGTGTACGAGGCCCAGGAGGCGGGCATCGCCGCCGTCAAGCCCGGCGCCGGCTTCCGCGACTTCCACGACGCCGCACAGCGGGTGCTCGCCGAGAAGCTCGTCGAGTGGGGCCTGCTGGGCGACCTGTCCGTGGACAAGGTCCTGGAGCTGGGGCTCCAGCGCCGCTGGACGCTGCACGGCACCGGCCACATGCTCGGCATGGACGTCCACGACTGCGCCGCCGCGCGCACCGAGTCGTACGTCAACGGAACGCTGGAGCCCGGCGTCTGCCTCACGGTCGAGCCCGGTCTGTACTTCCAGACCGACGACCTGACCGTGCCCGAGGAGTACCGGGGCATCGGCGTCCGGATCGAGGACGACATCCTCGTCACCGAGGACGGAAACCGGAACCTCTCCGACAAGCTGCCGCGTCGGGCCGACGAGGTCGAGGAATGGATGGCCCGGCTCAAGGGCTGATCCGAAACATCCGGGACGACCCGGGAAGGACCGGAAGTCCCGGGAAACCGGGAAGACCCGGCGAAGGACGCTCTGCTCAGGACACCATGAGCAGGGCGTCCTTCCGCCATTTCAGGACCTTGTCGAAGCTGACGACGGCACCGCTGCCGGGGCGGTTGCCGAAGTGCACGTGGTCGGCGAGCTGCTCGATCAGACAGAGGCCCCGCCCGTCCTCGGCGTTGAGCGGCGGGTACTGCTGGGGTTCGTGCTGCTGATGGTTTTCGTGCTGCTGGGGCCCGTGCCGCTGTGCGGAGGTGCGGAACGTGCGCCGGGCGGGAAAACCGGGCCCCGAATCGGCGACCTCGATACGGCACTTCTCACCGTCCAGATAAGCGGTGACCTGGTACTGCCCGGAGGCCGCCCCGGGCAGCTCGTCCCATACGTCCCACGGATCCCGCAGAACGCCCTGGCCGCCCTGGCCTTCCTGGTCTTCCTGGACCCTGTGGTCACCGCCGTGCTCGACGGCGTTCGCGCAGGCCTCGCTGAGTGCGACCGACAGATCGAAGGAGATGTCCGGGTCCACGCCCGCGGTCTCCATGGTGCCCAGCAGGAAGCGACGGGCGAGCGGAACGCTCGCAGCCTCGCGCCGCAAATGGAGGGACCACCAGATGCTCATGCTCCAGCCTCCTGGCTGCGGCTCGACATACCGATACGTATTGCCGCGCAACACCATTCGTAAGCGCAGACCGGATGTGAGACCGCTCATTCGGCGGATACCAGCTCTCCGTACACCCGTGTATGCCCGGCCCGTGGGCCCAATCGGACGGAAGGCGACCTTCCGGACCTGCCGTACGGAGCCCCGGGGCTCGGTGCGATGATGGCCCCGCCATGTCTATGCCTGTCGCACGCGCCGGAGCCGGTCTGCGGCTCATGAGGGCCGCGGTGTTCACCGCGGTCTGCGTCGCGCTGTCCGCGGCAGGTCACTCCCTGGCTTCCTGCGCCGCCGTCCCCTGGTGGACCCTGCTCGCGGGGTTCCTGGGGGTGTTCGCGGTGGTGGCACCATTCGCCGGACGCGAGCGTTCACTGCCATCCATCGCCGCCGCACTGGCCGGCGGGCAGATCGCCCTGCACTCCCTGTTCGGCATGGGTACGCACGGCACCCCGGCGAACTCCGCGGCGGGCGACGACTCGTTGATCCGGTTCGCGGCAAGCCTCGTGTGCGGGGCCGGGCCGGCCCAGCTGAGCGCCGCCGAGGCGCACCGCATCGTCACCACCGCGGGCATCGACCCGGCGTCGGTGACGGCCGGTGACCACCACCACGTGGCCGCCGCGTCCGGCACGGATCCGGCCGCCCTCGCCGCCCTGCTGCCCGACCTGCCCATGCTGCTCGGCCATCTCCTGGCCGCGGCGGCCACCGGCTGGCTGCTGCGCCGCGGCGAGATCGCCCTGTTCCGGCTGGTCCGGCTGTCCGCGCACGGCGCCCAGCAGATCGCGGCCGGGGCCCGGTTGCGCGCCCTGCGCGCGGCGCTCGCCCTCGTCGACGCCCTGCGCGCCGGACTTCCCGGCGGCCCGACGACCGGGCCGCGCATCGCCCGTACGGCGGTCGACGCCCCGCCCCTCGCCACCGGGGACCCGTTGCAGCACCTGGTGATCAGGCGCGGTCCGCCGCCCGCGTACGCGCTCGCAGCCTGACGCGACACCCTCCATCCGGCGCACGGATCGCTCCGTGCCGTACCCGGCCGGCGCATGCGCGCCGCTCAGGGGGAAGAGGAGAGGTGTCGTGATGCCGTCGCGCACCCGCGCGCCGGACCACCTTTCCTTCGTGCTTCGTGGAGTGATCCCTGTCATGAACGTTTCCCGCATCGCCCTCGCCGGCGGCGTCGCCGCGTCCACCGTCCTGATCCTCGCCGGTACGGCCTCCGCGCACGTCAGCGTGCAGCCGCAGGGCGAGGCCGCCAAGGGCGGTTACGCCACCGTCAACTTCAAGGTCCCCAACGAGCGCGACGACGCCTCGACGACCAAGGTCGAGGTCAACTTCCCGACCGACCACCCGCTGGCCTCCGTCATGCCGCAGGCCGTACCCGGCTGGGACATCGAGGTCACCAAGAGCAAGCTGGCCAAGCCGATGGAGATGCACGGCAAGAAGATCAACGAGGCCGTCTCCAAGGTCACCTGGACCGCCGAGGGCGACAAGGACGAGCGCGGCATCCGCCCCGGTGACTTCCAGCAGTTCCCGCTCTCCATCGGCCAGCTCCCCGAGGACGCCGACCAGCTGGTGTTCAAGGCCATCCAGACGTACGACAACAAGGAAGTCGTCCGCTGGATCGAGGAGCAGAAGGCCGGCGCCGCCGAGCCCGAGAGCCCGGCGCCCGTCCTCGCGCTGACCGCGCCGACCACCGGCGAGCACGGCGCGGCCGCCGACGCCAAGGGTGCCGACGCCGGCGCCCAGGCAACGGACAAGCAGACGACGGCCGCCTCGGACACCTCCTCCAGCGACACCACGGCCCGGGTCCTCGGCATCGTCGGCATCGTCATCGGCGTGGCGGGCGTGGCCTTCGGCGTCCTCGCCGGCCGCCGCCGCACCGCCTGATCCACAGCTCCACACGTCCCACCGACCACCAGGAATCAGTGCTCCATGCCTAAGAAAACGGTGCTGGCCGCGGCGTTCGTCGCCGCGGCCGCGCTCACCCTGTCCGCCTGCGGCAGCAGCGACGACAGCGCCAAGAAGCCCATCGCCGACGTGTCGGTCCAGGCGAAGACCAAGGCCGCGACCGTCCTGGACCAGCCGTTCACCAAGCCGAATCTCGTCCTCACCGACACCCACGGCAAGAAGTACGACCTCCGGGAGCAGACCAAGGGCAAGCCGACCCTGATCTACTTCGGCTACACCAACTGCCCCGACGTCTGCCCGCTCATCATGAGCAACATCGCCTTCGCCAAGAAGTCGCTGCCCAAGGCCGACCAGGAAAAGCTCCAGGTCGTCTTCGTGACCACCGACCCCGAGCGGGACACCCCGTCCTCGCTCGGCAGCTGGCTCAAGTCCCAGGACGCCTCCTTCATCGGCCTCACCGGCGACTTCCCGACCATCCAGGCGGGCGCACGCCAGATCGGCATCGGCATCGACGCGCCGAAGAAGGAGAAGGACGGCACGGTCGTCTCGATGCACGGGTCCCAGGTCATCGCGTTCTCCCCGAAGACCGACAAGGGCTACCTCATCTACAGCGAGGACACCTCGCCCGACGACTACACCAAGGACCTCCCCAAGATCGTCAAGGGGGAGACCCCGTGAACCGCCGCACCACCCTCGCCTGCGTCATCGCCCTCACCACGGGGCTGACGCTGGCGGGTTGCTCGTCCTCGGACGGCAAGCCCGAGCTGAAGGTGACCGGCGCGTTCATGCCGCAGCCCGTCAGCGACATGGCGGCCGGATTCCTCGTCGTGAAGAACAGCGGCGGGACGTCCGACCGGCTCACCTCCGTCACCAGCCCGCTCTCCGACGACATAACGATCCACGAGACGAAGAACCAGACGATGCGCATGGTGACGTCCTTCGACGTGCCCGCGGGCGGCGAGCTGGATCTGGAGCGCGGCGGGAACCACATCATGTTCATGAAACTCAAGCAGCGGCCCAAGCAGGGCGAGAAGGTGTCCGTGGAGCTGCACTTCGAGAAGGCCGACCCGATAAAGGTCGACCTTCCCGTGAAGGAGACCACCCACAACCCGAAGAAGCAGTGAGGGACTGACTCGTCATGACAGCCACCGCCCCGCACTTCGGACCGCCCCCGTCCACTCCCTCGACACGCCGTCCACTCGCCGCGGCCGCGCTCCTCGCCGCCCTCGTCGGCATGGTGTTCGGCCTGTTGCTGGGAGGTGCGGGCCAGGCGTCCGCGCATGCCGCACTGACCGGGAGCGATCCGCAGGACGGGGCGGTGGTCGCCACCGCCCCCAAGGAGGTCACGCTCACCTTCTCCGAGCAGGTCGCCCTCGGCGACGACTCCATCCGGATCCTGGACCCCGCCGGCAAACGCGCCGACACCGGCGCCGCGCCCCGTGATCTGCAGAGCGGATCCACCGTGAAGTACGGCGTCTCGCTGCACGCCGGACTGCCCGACGGGACGTACACCGTCGCCTGGCAGGCCGTGTCCGCGGACAGCCACCCCGTGTCCGGCGCCTTCACCTTCTCCGTCGGAGCACCCTCGAAGACCGCCGTGGCACTCCCGACGGACGAGGCCGGCGGCGGCGTCGTCGGCACCCTCTACGGCATCGCGCGCTACGCCGCGTACGCCGGTTTCATCCTGCTGGCCGGCGGCTCCGCCTTCGTGCTGGCCTGCTGGCAGCGCGGGGCGGGTGCACGCCCCCTCCAGCACCTGGTCGTACGCGGCTGGATGACCCTCACCGTCGCCACCCTGGCCATGCTGCTCCTGCGCAACCCGTACACGGGGTCGGGGAAGCTCGCGGACGCCTTCGACCTCGACGGCCTGAAGGCCGTGCTCGACACCAAGCCCGGCGCCGCACTCGTCTCCCGGCTGCTGCTGCTCGGCGCTTCCGCGCTGTTCATCGCCGTGCTCTTCGGGGCCTACGCCAAGCGCGAGGACGAGCGCGAGAAGAAGGACCTCACCTTCGGGCTGGCCATCGGCGGCACGGTGATCGCCGCCGGGATCGCCGGTACGTGGGCGCTCGCCGAGCACGCCTCGACCGGGATCCAGCCCGGCATCGCCATGCCGGTCGACGTGCTCCATCTGCTGGCCGTCGCCGCCTGGCTCGGTGGTCTCACGGCCCTGCTGGTCGCGCTCTACCGGACCCCCGACATCGACGCCACGGCCGTACGGCGCTTCTCCGGCATCGCGTTCGGCAGTGTGATCGTGCTCGCCGCGACCGGGATCTATCAGTCCTGGCGCCAGGTCGGCACCTGGTCCGCGCTCACCGGCACCGGATACGGGCAACTGCTGCTCGTGAAGGTGGGGCTCGTCGCCGTCCTGGTCGGGATCGCCTGGTTCTCGCGGCGCTGGACGGCGCGCCTGATCGCGGGCGGGGGCGGCGCGGAGACGGGGTCCAAGGCCGGGGACGGGGAGGGGCCCCAGGCAGCGGCGTCCGACGAGGCCGAGACCCCGGGCACATCGGCGTCCACGGTCGAGGACCCCGCGCGGGCGGCTCAACTCGCCCGGCAGCAGGCCGCCGTGGCCACCGCCCAGAAGAAGCGGATCCGCGACGCCGACCCCGAACGGTCCGGGCTCCGCCGGTCGGTGCTGGCGGAAGTGGGAGTCGCCGTCGCACTGCTGGCGGTGACGACCGTGCTGACCTCGACCGAGCCGGCGCGTACCGAGGAAGAGGCGGCCCGCGCGTCGACGGCGGCGACCGCCCCGGCGGCCGAAGGCCCGGTCAGCTTGAAGCTGCCCTTCGACACGGGCGGCACGAACGGCAGGGGAACGGTGCGGATGGAGATCGCCCCCGCCGGTACCGGCGCCAATGAGCTCCACATCTGGATCGACGGCGCCGACGGAAAGGCCATGGACGTCCCCGAGGTGAAGGTCGCCTTCACGCTGGAGTCCAAGGACATCGGCCCGCTCCCCGTCGTCCCCGCCCGGCTGACCGAGGGCCACTGGACCGCCGACGGCGTCCAGATCCCGATGCCGGGCAACTGGAAGGTCGCCGTGACCGTCCGTACCTCGGACATCGATCAGACGACCATCGACAAGAACGTGAAGATCGGTTGAGCAGGATCGTGAGCACAGACAGCAGCAGGAAGACCCGGGCCGGCGGAGCCCGGGACGGCGCGGGCAGCGGGGACGACGGTGCCCGTGGCGGCGGAGGCATCTCCCGGCGTCGGCTGATCGGCAGCGCGGGCGCGGCCGGTGCGACCGGGCTGGTGCTGGGCGCGGCGGGCGGCGCGACCGGCTATGCCGCGACCCGGCCCGCCGAAGCCGCCGCACTGACCACGGTCGGCTCCACCCAGGTGATGTTTCACGGGAAACATCAAGCGGGGATCACCACTCCGCTTCAGGCGCGCGGCCATCTCGTCGCCTTCGACCTGGTGCCCGGTGCCGGACGCAAGGAAGCCGCTGCCCTGATGCGCCGGTGGTCGGCCGCGGCCGAGCGCCTGATGGCCGGCGATCCGGCCGGGGGCGGCGCGGCGGACGGTCCGGACCATGACACGGGGATCGCGCTGGATGCCGGACCGTCCTCGCTGACCGTCACCTTCGGCTTCGGCCGGACCTTCTTCGAACGCACGGGCCTGACCGGCAACCGCCCACCGGGGCTCGACCCGCTGCCGCCCTTCTCCTCCGACCGCATCGACGCCGGGCGCTCCAACGGTGACCTCTGGGTCCAGATCGGCGCGGACGACGCGCTCGTCGCCTTCCACGCACTGCGTGCCGTACAGAAGGAGGCCGCCCCCGCCGCCAGGGTCCGCTGGCAGATGAACGGCTTCAACCGCGCCCCCGGCGCCACGGCCCAGCCGATGACCGCCCGCAATCTGATGGGACAGGTCGACGGCACCAACAACCCGAAACCGACCGAGAGCGACTTCGAGCGCCGTGTCTTCGTCCCGGGCGGAACCGACGCGAAGTACGACTGGCTCGCGGGCGGCTCGTACGCGGTCGTGCGCCGGATCAGAATGCTGCTCGACGACTGGGAGAAGCTCCCGGTGCAACGACAGGAGCAGGTCATAGGGCGCCGGAAGAAGGACGGCGCTCCGCTGAGCGGCGGCACCGAGACCACCGCGATGGACCTCGACAGGGCCGGCCCCGACGGCAAGCTCCTGATCCCGGACAACGCCCACGCCCGGATCTCCTCCCCCGAGAGGAACAGCGGCGCGGCCATGCTGCGGCGCCCCTTCTCGTACCACGACGGCATCTCGGCGGACGGCACTCCGGACGCCGGTCTGCTGTTCATCTGCTGGCAGGCGGATCCGCTGCGCGGGTTCGTCCCGGTACAGCGCAAGCTGGACCGGGGTGACGCCCTGTCCCCGTTCATCCGGCACGAGGCGAGCGGCCTGTTCGCGGTGCCGGGCGGTGCGGCGGACGGCGAGTACGTGGGGCAGCGACTTCTGGAGTCCTGAGCCACCGGGGCGCATTAGGGTGACGGTATGTCCGCCACGCGCTACGCCTATCTCGGCCCCGAAGGTACCTTCACCGAGGTCGCCCTCCGTACGCTCCCGGAAGCCGCCACCCGCGAACTCGTCCCGATGGTCTCCGTACCGGCCGCTCTGGACGCGGTACGCAGCGGGGCCGCCGCGGCGGCGCTCGTGCCGATCGAGAACTCCGTCGAGGGCGGCATCACCGCGACGCTCGACGAGCTGACCACCGGCGAGCCGCTGATGATCTACCGCGAGGTGCTGCTCTCCATCACCTTCGCGTTGCTGGTGCGGCCCGGTACCAAGCTGTCCGACATCAAGTCGGTCACCGCACACCCGGCCGCACAGCCGCAGGTGCGCAACTGGATGGCCGCCCATCTCCCGGACGCCGTGTGGGAGTCGGCGGCCTCCAACGCGGACGGCGCCCGGCTGGTGCAGGAGGGCCGGTACGACGCCGCCTTCGCCGGTGAGTTCGCGGCGGCCACGTACGGCCTCGAACCGCTGGTGACCGAGATCCATGACGCGGTGAACGCGCAGACCCGCTTCGTCCTGGTGGGCCGCCCCGCCCGGCCGGCGGCACCGACGGGCGCGGACAAGACGTCGGTGGTCATCTGGCTGGGCGAGGACCACCCCGGTGCCCTGCTCGAACTGCTCCAGGAGTTCGCGGTGCGCGGGGTGAACCTGATGCTGATCCAGTCGCGGCCGACGGGGGCCGGCATCGGGAACTACTGCTTCGCGGTGGACGCCGAGGGGCACATCGCGGACCGCCGGGTCGGAGAGGCGCTGATGGGGCTGAAGCGGATCTGCCCGAAGGTGCGCTTCCTGGGTTCGTACCCGCGGGCAGGCGTGGCGTTGCAGGACGTGCGGCCGCTGCGCGCGGGGACGTCGGACGCCGCGTTCACGGATGCCTCCGACTGGCTGACCAGGAACCTGGACGGCCGAGGCTGACGGAGTCGGGAACCGGGGACGCGAGGGGCTGACAGGACTTCGGTCCTGCGGGACGGGAGCGAGTCGGCCTCCTCCCGGGTCTCAGCGCGCCGTCGATGCCCAACGCCGTCGCCGCCCGCGCCGTCGATGCCCATACCGTCGATGCCCAACGCGTCGCCGCCGGTGCTATCTGCCGATTTTCGGCATCCACAAAGTTATCCACAGGGACGGTTCCCGGCCTGGGGACAAGTCGACACTCCCCTGCGACATGGTCGACAAATTGCTCCAGTCGGTCCAGATGCGTCCACAGGTCGGCAGGTCACCCGAGGCACCCCGTGTCGCCCCAATTCCATTGATCAACTCTTTAGGACGGGAAATTCCCACCCGAACGAGCGTCTGAAGTGGGTTTGAACGGGAAATCCGCGAGCCATCACGCAACTTTCGGAATGACATCTTCCGGCATCCACAGATCTTCTTCACACCCTGTGGATAACTTTCGGAAGCACGGGAGCCTGTGGACAAGCAACGATCAACTGCCCTTCCAGGCACGGGGGATACGTCAAGACGAGTGAAGCCTTCTGCCCCATTTAGGCGAGTAGGCTCTTTTTATTGACGATCGGGATCCACCCCGGCCGCACAATCTCCCTCAGCATTGCCAATTCAGGCAATTAGGGCAAAGTGACACGCTCGGCAATATCGGTTCGAGCGGGGGAAGTGCACACCGGTAGCCTGGAGGGGTGATTGACCTTCGCCTGCTCCGTGAGGACCCCGACCGTGTTCGCGCCTCCCAGCGCGCCCGTGGAGAGGACGTCGAACTCGTCGACGCCCTTCTCTCCGCCGACGAGCGGCGCAGGTCGTCCGGTGTCCGCTTCGACGAACTCCGCTCCGAGCAGAAAGCGCTCGGCAAACTCATCCCCAAGGCCTCGCCCGACGAGCGCGCCGAGCTGCTCAAGAAGGCCGAGCAGCTGAAGGCCGACGTCAAGGCCGCCGACGCCGCACAGGACGAGGCCGACGCCGAGGCCAAGCGCCTGATGCTCCAGATCGGCAACATCGTCCACGAGGACGTGCCGGTCGGCGGCGAGGAGGACTTCGTCGTCCTGGAGACGCACGGAACGATCCGTGACTTCGGGGCCGAGGGCTTCGAGCCCAAGGACCACCTGGAGCTCGGCGAGAAGCTCGGCGCCATCGACATGGAGCGTGGCGCCAAGGTCTCCGGCTCGCGCTTCTACTACCTGACGGGTGTCGGCGCACTGCTGGAGCTGGCCCTCGTCAACGCCGCGATCGCGCAGGCCGGCGAGGCCGGCTTCATCCCGATGCTGACACCGGCGCTGGTCCGCCCGCGCGCCATGGAAGGCACCGGATTCCTCGGCCAGGCCGCGGAGAACGTGTACCACCTGGAGAAGGACGACTACTACCTGGTCGGCACCTCCGAGGTCCCGCTCGCCGCGTACCACATGGACGAGATCATCGATGCCGAGAAGCTGCCGCTGCGCTACGCGGGCTTCTCGCCCTGCTACCGCCGTGAGGCCGGTACGTACGGCAAGGACACCCGGGGCATCTTCCGGGTGCACCAGTTCGACAAGGTCGAGATGTTCTCGTACGTCGACCCGGCGGACGCCGAGGCGGAGCACCGCAGGCTCCTCGACTGGGAGAAGCAGTGGCTCACCGCTCTTGAGCTGCCCTTCCAGGTGATCGACGTCGCCACCGGCGACCTGGGCGCCTCGGCCTCCCGGAAGTTCGACTGCGAGGCGTGGATCCCGACGCAGGGCAAGTACCGCGAGCTGACGTCCGCGTCGAACTGCAACGGATTCCAGGCCCGCCGCCTGTCCGTCCGGATGCGCGACACCCGCGACGGCAAGAAGGTGCTCCAGCCGCTGTCCACGCTGAACGGCACGCTCTGCGCCGTACCGCGCACGATCGTGGCGATTCTGGAGAACCACCAGCTGGCCGACGGTTCGGTACGGGTGCCCGAGGTGCTCCGGCCGTATCTGGGCGGGCGCGAGGTTCTGGAGCCGGTCGCCAAGTGACCTTTCCGTACAAGCTCGTCGCGACCGATCTCGACGGCACGCTGCTGCGTAACGACGACACGGTCTCCGAGCGCACCCGTGAGGCACTGGCCGCGGTCACCGCGGCCGGTGCCGCGCACATCATCGTCACCGGGCGCGCGGTCCCCTGGACCCGCCACATCCTGGACGACCTGGGCTACGAAGGGCTCGCCGTCTGCGGCCAGGGCGCGCAGGTCTACCACGCGGGCGAGCGCAAGCTGCTGACCTCGCTGACGCTGGACCGGCAGCTCGCCGGTCTCGCGCTGTCCAAGGTCGAGGCCGAGGTCGGTCCGCTGGCCCTGGCGGCGAGCCGCGACGGGCTCGACGGCGAAGTGATGGTCGGCCCCGGCTACCGGGTACAGGAAGGTCCGCTTCCGGCCGTCTTCGTGGAGGACCCGGCCGAGCTGTGGTCCGCGCCTCTGAACAAGGTCTACATCCAGCATCCCGATCTGGACGACGACGCTCTGGCGACGGCCGCGCGCGCGGCCGTCGGCAACCTCGTGGACGTGGTCATGGCCGGTCCGGGAGTGGTGGAGATCCTGCCGCTGGGGCTGAGCAAGGCGACCGGGCTCTCGCTGGCCGCGCGCCGGCTGGGCATGAAGGCCGCGGACACCCTGGCCTTCGGCGACATGCCGAACGACATCCCGATGTTCGCCTGGGCCCGGCGGGGCGTGGCGATGGCCAACGCGCACGAGGACCTGAAGGCCGTGGCCCAGGAGATCACCGCGTCCAACGAGGACGACGGCATCGCTGTGGTGCTGGAACAGCTGCTCCAGCCGTAGGAGCATGGAGCAGGGCCGCGTACCGGTACGCGGCCCTGCTGCGGCGGAGGATGCGCGGATCGAACGCGCGCGGGGTTCACGGCCCCGACGACGGCTTAGCAAGCCGCTGCCTTACCACTCGGCCAATCCTCCGGGTGGGCGGCCGCGCGATGCGCAGACAAGGCCGCCCGGGGCGTTCCGCTCCGAGCGGCACGGCGGAGTCGTCGGTGACTACTCCGGCGCCGGCTCGGGCCCGCCCTGCGGGGAACTCGACGGACTCGGACTCTCGGTCATCGTCGCGCTCCTCTCCCGGCCTGTGGCGTGCGTGTCGGCGGGTGCCGTCCCCATCACTGTGCCGGGGACGGCCTTTCGACGCCACCCGTTTTCGGGGCGGCACCCCTCTCCGGGCAGCGCCGAAAGGATGCGAACTCCTGCCGGATCAGCGCTGCTTGCTGTGGCGGCGGCTCGGATCCTTCAGGTTGCGGGCGAGTTCATCCATCCTGCCGTCGATACGGACGATGTCCTCGGACATGTGGCCCAGTCGCACGCTCATGGCGCCGACGACCTGATGCGTGACGTCCAGCCGCCGGTCGAGGCTGTCGAGCCGGTGCGACATCCGGTTGAGGACGGGCCCGAGCTCCTGGAGCGCGGTGCCGACTCCGGCGAGGCAGCTCTCCCCCCGGGTGACGCGGTGTTCGAGGGAGGCGTACCCCGCGCGCAGGTCCTGCTCGGCGTCGAGCAGATACGTACGGACGCATCGGGCGATGTCGCTGTCGCGAAGAAGCATCGCGACGTTGAGGACGGTCCTGCGGGTGTAGACCCGGAGCCGGGTCGCCGCCTGTGGATAACTTTCCGGCACCTCCCCCGCCCATAGCGACATCAT
Organism: Streptomyces sp. NPDC058240; assembly: GCF_042882135.1. Lineage (NCBI taxonomy): Bacteria > Bacillati > Actinomycetota > Actinomycetes > Kitasatosporales > Streptomycetaceae > Streptomyces > Streptomyces sp. NPDC058240. Next base: position 321,154 of record NZ_JBHVWT010000002.1, on the reverse strand, counting down.
GTCGCTATGGAAGGAGCGCAGGTCAGCGCCACGCAGCACCTGCATCCCGTTCTCCATCAACTCGTTCTGATGGCGGTCGGTGAGCCTTCTGACGGCGGTTGTGGATACTTCGAAGTATCGAGCCACATCCTCTGTGCGAAGGTGAATTCCGTCCGGGAGCATGACAAGGCTCTTGACCTTGTCGAGGACATCGACGCGCTCCATCTGCTCCACGCGCAGCGCACGCGATTCGAGCAGGGCGACTTCTGTGGGCATGGACATGCCTTCCGATCGTGAAACCGGCGACGGGCAGCCCTGTCCCGGGCTTCGAGGGGCGGAGAACGCTCACGGTTGCCACTCACTCAATGACCGACCCGGCGGGTACTCCCTCGCCGGCATCGGCAATCCCTGTTTCACGAAAGCTACGACGCCACAGATCCCAGTTGCCTCCACGCACCCTGCCCAACGAACGGATAACCGTACAGTTACGCGTACAACTGTCCGAAATGCGTCAACCCCCGCCCAGGAGGCGAGGGTTGACGAGTTCCGGAGAGATCAGGAACGGAGCGCTCGGGTGGATGCGCCGGGAGGCAGACCCCCGGTCACTCCTCCCCGGCCAGCTTCAGCGTGCGCAGCTTCTGGCCCGCGTACCAGGTCGCCACCACCGTGACCGCGGCCAGCAGGACCGTCGCGGTCGGCAGTCCGACGTCAGAGGTGATCGCGCCCGCCCCGCCGACCTTCTCGGCGACCGCGAGGGACCACTGCTGGACGCTGAGCGTGCGCGCCCCGGGCACCAGGGTGCCGAACAGGGCCTCCCACACCAGCGCGTAGACGAGGCCGAAGACGACCGCGTGCCGGCTGACGGTGCCCAGCAGCAGGAACAGCGCGCTGTACGCGATCGAGGCGACCAGTGCCGCGATGGTGTAGGCCACCGCGATCTGCTGGCCGTTGCCGTTGAGGATCAGGCCCGCGATCAGCGTGGGCAGCGCGGAGAAGACCATCGTCACGGCGATGGCCACGATCAGCTTGGTGAAGATGATCGACGGCCGCTTCACCGGCTTGGCCAGCAGGTAGACGATCGATCCGTCGTCGATCTCAGGGCCGATGGCCCCGGTTCCGGCGATCACACCGATCAGCGGCACCATCGTGGCGATGGCGAAGCCGCCCAGCACGTCCGAGGCCACCTGGTCGTCGGACCCGGCGAACGCCCGGACCGCGACGGCGATGACCACCAGCAGCGCCGGCAGGACGAACAGGATGGCGGCCCGGCGCCGGCCGAGCAGGGCCCGGTAGGTGAGCCGGGCGACTGTGGGGTCGTACATGACGCTTCACAGCTCCTTTCAGGCCACTACTCAGGCCGCTACGAGATAGGAAAAGACCGATTCGAGGGACTCGTCGGACGGCGAAACGGTCAGAAGACGAATTCCGTGCTCACGTGCGACCTTCGGCAGCAGCTCGGTGAAGCGTCCGAAGTCGACCGCCTGGATACGCAGGGCCCGTTCACCCAGGTCCACCTCGATACCGGCCGTCGACGGGTCGGCGATCAGCGCGGCGGCGAGGGCGCGGTCATCGCTGGACCGTACGAGATAGCGGTGCGGGCGGTCCGTCATCAGACGGCGGATCCTGCGGAAGTCGCCGGACGCCGCGTGCCGTCCTGCCACGATCACCTCGATGTGGGAGGCGAGTTGCTCCACCTCTTCGAGGATGTGGGAGGAGAAGAGCACCGTACGGCCCTCTGCACCCATCTGTCGCAGCAGTTCCATCAGCTGCATCCGCTGGCGCGGGTCCATGCCGTTGAACGGCTCGTCGAGCAGCAGCACGGACGGTTCATGGACCAGGGCGGACGCCATCTTCACGCGCTGGCGCATGCCCTTGCTGTACGTCGAGATCTTGCGGTCCTGCGCGTACTCCATCTCGACCGTGGTCAGCGCCTTCCGCGCCTCCGCGTCGCCGAGCCCCTGGAGCTCCGCGTTGGCGACGACGAACTCGCGGCCGGTCAGGAAGTCGTACATGCCCTCCCGCTCCGGCACGATCCCGATCTCCTTGTACACGGCTTCGTTGCGCCAGATCGCCCTGCCGTCCAGCGTGACCGTGCCCGTCGACGGGGCGAGGAAGCCGGCCATCATGTTGATCAGCGTGGACTTTCCGGCGCCGTTCGGCCCGAGCAGACCGGTGACGCCCGGCCCCACCGTCATGCTCACGTCGTTGACGGCGACCACATTGCCGAACCAGCGCGAGGTGTGGTCGATCTCGATGGTGGTCACAGCCCGACCCTCCGGTAGCGGCGCATCAGTACGGCGTACGAGCCGGCGACGAGCGCGAGAACAACGATCAGATAGACCACGCCGACCCCGGCATCGGGGGCCGCCGCTCCGGGGAAGGCCGAGTTGGCCCCGAGGAACGCGGTCTGCAGGCCGCCGATCAGCGTGATGGGGGAGAAGAGCCCCAGCCACTCGATCGCCCCGGCGGAGCCCGTCTGCCAGGCGATCGCCTGGACCGTGGAGACCGCGCCGTAGGTGATGGTCAGTACGGCGATCACCGCGGCGACACCGAAGCCGCGGCGCGGTGTCAGCGCGGCCATCAGCAGGCCCAGCGCGGCGAAGAGCACGGAGAGCAGCGCCACCGAGACCAGTCCCTGTCCGAATCCCTTGGTCTGGTCGGCGAAGTCGAACTTCCCGAGCAGCGCGCCCGCATAGAGGATGACGAGCGGCGCGCCGGTGAGAATGAAGAGCGCGGTCGCCATGGCCGCCAGCTTGGCCACGACGTAGTCGACCCGTTCGATCGGCCGCGAGAAGTACAGCGGCACGCTCTTGAAACGCAGGTCCCGGGAGACCGACTGCGGTGCCTGCGCGGCGAGGAAGAGGCCGATCACGGCCTGGAGATAGATCGCGAACGCGGTGTACTTCATCGGCAGGGCCGTCGATCCGGGGGTGGCGATGGCGACGGCGACGATGATCGCCGCGATCATGCACATCACGCCGAAGAGCAGCATCGGCAGCACCTTGGACTTGGCGGAACGGCCGAGTCCGAACGCACCGCGCAGGGACTGCGAGTAGAGCGAGCGCCGCGCATAGCCACGGCCCAGCCGCGGGCCGTCGTAGGAGCGGTACCCGATGTTGTGGATGCGGGAGGTCTCGCTCCCGGTCACGGTCCCGGTCTCGGTCTCGGTCTCGGTACTCATCACGACCGCTCCCCTTCTGCTGTACGGCGTTCCGCGGTCGCGGGCACGCTCTGCGCCGCGGGTGCGGACGCGGGTGCCCCTTCGGTACGGAAGACCTCGGCGATGTGATGGCGCCGCTGCTCCATCCGTACGAGGCCGAGTCCGAGCCCGGCGACGCCGTCGCGCACGATGTCGTACGTCTCGTCGCCGGTCGCCTCGACCAGCAGGATGTGGCCCGCGCCGGGCAGCCCCTGCGCATCGAGACCGTCATGGCCGATGAACTTCACGCCGGCCCGGGTGAGGACCTGGCGCAACGCTTCGGTGCCGTCCGGGTGGGTGTCGCTGTCGGTGACCTCGACCGCGAGGGTCGTGGTGGTCTGGGTGAAGTCGCTGGTGGAGCTGGAGCGCAGGAGCGTGCCGCCGTCGATGACGACGACGTGGTCGCAGGTGCGTTCCAGCTCGCCCAGGAGGTGCGAGGTGACCAGGACCGAGATGCCGAAGTCGGTGTGGACGCGGCGGATCAGCCCGAGCATCTCGTCGCGGCCGACCGGGTCGAGGCCGTTGGTCGGCTCGTCGAGCAGGACCAGCTGCGGGTCGTGGACCAGCGCCTGCGCCAGCTTCACGCGCTGCTTCATGCCGGTCGAGTAGCCGCCGATGGGACGGTAGCGCTCCTCGTAGAGACCCACGTGCCGGAGCGTGTCGGCGGTGCGCTCGCGCGCTGCCGTCGGCGGCAGTCCGGACATCCGCGCCATGTGGACGACGAACTCGGTGGCCGAGACGTCCGGTGGCAGGCAGTCGTGCTCGGGCATGTAGCCGACCCGTTCCCGGATGGCGGCACCACGGGTGGCGACGTCGAGCCCGAGCACGGCGGCCCGGCCTTCGGTGGCGGGGGACAGACCCAGCAGGATCTTGATCAATGTGGACTTGCCGGCTCCGTTGGAACCCACCAGGCCGGTCACACCGGGGCCGATGTCCAAGGAGAGCCGGTCAAGCGCGGTCACCCGGGGGAACCGCTTGCTCAGGCTTTCGGTCGCGATCACAGTCACAATCCGAAGGTAGTGGCGCGCGCCACATCAGTCGTCAGCCCTGGCGGCTGGATCGGCATCCGACTCCAGATGTACGGACCCGTAGGGGGCCACCAGGAGGGATGAGACCCGCGGCCGGGGGGAGGGCCCGACCGAGTTGTCCACAGGTCTCGCGCACCTCTTGACGTAGTCGCCGGACATTGTCACATTCATCAGTGTCACGTTACGGACACGTACCGCACACGGCAGGGAACGGACGGTGGCATGGCCTCGGCAGTGAAGGACGAAAAGGCCCCGGAACTGCGGGGGTTCAGAGAGGTTCAAAGCCTCGCGTACGCCTGCGCGGAGGCGGTCGCGGGCCGGCTCCGGCCCGGGGTGACCGAGCGCGAGGCGGCCCGTATGCAGCGCGACTGGCTGCGCGAGCGCGGGGTGCGGGACTGGTTCCACCTCCCCTTCGCCTGGTTCGGGGACCGCACGGCCTTCGCCGGCTTCAAGATTCCCCTGCAGTTCTTCCCGACCAACCGGAAGCTGGAGCCGGGGATGCCCTTCATCCTCGACATGGCTCCGGTCTACAAGGGCTTCACGGCCGACATCGGCTACTCCGGCTGTCTCGGGCTCAACCCCCTGCACGACAAGCTGCTGGCCGATCTCGAGGCCCACCGCGAGCTGATACTGCGCGAGGTGCGCGAGCGGCGTTCGCTGCGCGAGATATACGAGGACGTCGAACGCCTGATGATCAGGCAGGGGTACGCCAACAGGCACCGCGCCTACCCCTTCGGTGTCATCGCCCACAAGGTCGACCGCGTCGCCGAACGCCGCTGGTCCCCGCACGTGTTCGGCTTCGGCACCCAGTCCCTCAAGGGGCTGATGAGCGACGCGTTGCACGGACACCGGGACGGCTGGTCGCCGCTGTGGAGTCCGTACCACTTCTCCGACCATCCGCCGCAGCCCGGTCTGTGGGCGGTCGAGCCCCATCTCGGATTCCGCGGTACTGGTGCCAAGTTCGAGGAGATCCTGGTGGTCACCGACTCCAAGAACCCCGAGCAGAGCGCCTTCTGGCTGGACGACGATCTGCCGCATGTGCGGCGCTGGGCCGAGGAAAGGATGGCGGCATGAATCTGCGGAGCCTGCCGGGGGCGCGCGAACGCCGGGTGCGTACGGGCGGAATCGAGCTGTGTGTCGCCGAGTTGGGCGAGGAGGGGCGGCCGACGGTCGTCCTGGTGCATGGCTACCCGGACAGCAAGGAAGTCTGGACGGACGTGGCGCGGCAGCTGGCCGACCAGTGGCACGTCGTGCTGTACGACGTGCGCGGGCACGGCCGGTCCACGGCCCCGAAGCCACTGCGCGGCGGCTTCACCCTGGAGAAGCTCACCGACGACTTCCTGGCCGTCGCCGATGCGGTGAGCCCGGACCGGCCGGTGCATCTCGTCGGGCACGACTGGGGTTCGGTCCAGGCCTGGGAGTTCGCCACGGTCAAGCGGACCGAGGGCCGGATCGCCTCGTTCACCTCGATGTCCGGCCCTTCCCTGGACCACTTCGGGCACTGGATCAAGCAGCGGATGACCCGGCCCACCCCGCGCCGGGTCGGCCAGCTGCTCGGCCAGGGCGCCAAGTCCTGGTACGTCTACATGCTGCATACGCCGGTCCTGCCCGAGCTCGCCTGGCGCGGCCCGCTCGGCAAGCAGTGGCCGCGGATACTCCAGCGGCTGGAGAAGGTACCGGCGGGCGACTACCCGACAGCCTCACTGCCCGGCGACGCGGCGCACGGCGCCTGGCTCTACCGCGACAACGTCCGCGCCCGGCTGAGCCGACCGCGCACCGACGCCTACGCGCATGTGCCGGTCCAGCTGATCACGCCGACCGGCGACATCTTCCTCTCGGAGAAGCTGTACGACCAACTGGAGCTGTGGGCACCCCAGTTGGTACGCAGGTCGCTGGACGGCAAGCACTGGGTGCCGCGCACCAGGCCGGACCAGCTCGCCGCCTGGATAAGCGAGTTCGTCGCCGCGAACGAGGCCGCCAAGGAGAACGGCGGCCCGGTGCAGGACACCGCGCCGACCGGGGCGTACGCGGACAGGTTCGGCGGCCGGCTGGTCCTCGTGACGGGCGCGGCCGGCGGCATCGGCCGGGCCACCGCTTTCGCGTTCGCCGAAGCGGGTGCCCGGGTGGTGGCCGTGGACCGGGACGCGGAGGGAGCCGCCAGGACGGCCGAGATGGCCCGGCTGATCGGTGCCCCGGCCGCCTGGGGAGAGGCGGTCGACGTCAGCGACGAGCAGGCGATGGAGAAGCTCGCCGAGAAGGTCGCCGCCGAGTACGGAATCGTCGACGTCCTGGTCAACAATGCCGGGATCGGCCTGTCCGGCTCCTTCCTGGACACCACGAGCGAGGACTGGAAGAACGTCCTCGACGTCAATCTGTGGGGGGTCATCCACGGCTGCCGGATCTTCGGCAGGCAGATGGCCGAGCGCGGCCAGGGCGGCCATATCGTCAACACGGCTTCCGCCGCCGCCTATCAACCGTCCCGGGCGCTGCCCGCGTACAGCACCTCCAAGGCGGCGGTGCTGATGCTCAGCGAATGCCTGCGGGCCGAGTTCGCCGAGCGGTCGATCGGGGTCAGCGCCATCTGTCCCGGCATCGTCAACACGAACATCACCGCGACGACGCACTTCGCCGGTGCCGACGCCGCGGAGGAGAAGCGTCTGCGCAAGCGGACCAGCCGGCTGTACGGGCTCCGCAACTACCCGCCGGAGCGGGTCGCCGACGCGATCCTCAAGGCGGTGGTGCGCAACCAGGCCGTCGTGCCGGTGACACCGGAGGCCCGCGGCGCCCGCCTCCTGTCCCGGTTCAGCCCCGGCGCGCTGCGCGGGATCGCCCGGCTGAAGCCGCCGCTGTGAGCGGCCCCGGGCGGTCGTCGGCGGCGACGGACCGGCAGGCCGCCGCCGAGTACCGGATCGAGGACCTGGCGCACGCGAGCGGGGCCACCGTCCGCACGATCCGCGCCTACCAGGACCGCGGCCTGCTGCCGACACCGGAGCGGCGCGGCCGGGCCAATGTGTACCGGGACACCCATCTCGCCCGGCTCCGGCAGATCGCCGATCTGCTGGATCGCGGTTACACCCTGGCCAGCATCAAGGAGCTCCTGGACGCCTGGGACACCGGCCGCGGGCTGGGCGGGGTGCTCGGGCTCGTCGCCGAGGTGCACGGCCCCTGGACGGACGAACAGGCCGACCGGATCACCCGGGACGAGCTGAACCTCAAGTTCGGCGGGACCCCGGACGACGAGGCGGTCGCCGAGGCGGTGGACCTCGGCGTACTCGAACGCATTCCGGGCAGGGACGACGAATTCCTGGTGCCGAGCCCCCAGGAGCTGGCCGTGGCGGTCGAGTTGCACGCGGCGGGCGTGCCGCTCAGCGCGATCTCCGGGCATCTGAGGGAACTTCGCGGTCAGGTCGAGCAGATCGCCTCGCGTTTCCTGGAGTTCACCACCGAGCATGTCTTCGCCCGCTATCTCGGCCATCGGCCGCCGACCGACTCGGACGCGGCCGAGGCCGCCGCCATGGTGCGCAGGCTGCGTCCGCTCGCCCAGCAGACGGTGGACGCCGAACTGGCCCGTGCCATGAGGACGTTCGCCACCCGTCATCTGCATCATCACCTCGGTGCGGACACACCCATCGGCGCGGATTCCCCGTCGCTCACGGCACGCGGAGTGGATCTGCCGCCGAGCACGATCCGGGCTGTCCAACAGCTGGTTGGCGCGGAGAACGTCTCCGCCTTCGTCGCGGCAGCCGCCGAACGCGAGGTGCAATCACGGACATTGGATGCACTTGTGTCACTTACCAGCAAAGTGGAGCAAATTGACCAAAGCGGTTGATTTCACTCGAACTTGTCCACAGAAACGCCAATTAGCCTGTGGATAAGTCGAACTGACTGTGGATCAAACCTGTGGAGAGAATTACTTCGGCACGTCGTGAGCAAAACCCGCATGCACCGGGAAGACCCTCACTGGCACCCTGCCGGTATGGATGAAAGACGCACCGTCAAGGTGTCCAAGTACCTCTCGAAACACCTGCGGCATCAGCCGGAGCGGATCGGCATCACGCTCGACGCCAACGGCTGGGTGCCGATCGACACGCTGCTGCGGGCCGTGGCCCGCAACAACTTCCCCCTCACCCGGGCCGAGCTCGACCATGTCGTCGCCGTCAACGACAAGCAGCGCTTCGCCGTCGAGAACGACCGGATCCGCGCAAGCCAGGGCCATACCGTCCCGGTGGATCTCGACCTGCCGCCGGCCGAACCGCCCGCGTACCTCTACCACGGCACGGTGGGCCACGCGCTGGACTCGATCCGGATCGAGGGGTTGCGGCCCATGGACCGCACGCACGTCCATCTCTCGCCCGACCGCGAGACGGCGACCAGGGTCGGTGCCCGGCGCGGCCGGCCCGTCGTCCTGTCCGTGGACGCGGGCGCGATGCACCACGCGGGCCACACCTTCTACGTCAGCGCCAACGGCGTCTGGCTCACCGCTGCCGTGCCGCCCGCGTTCCTGCGGTTCCGCGACTGACCAGCTACTCGGCCGCCCGGTCGGCGGGTGCCCGGCCCGATCACCTGACCCGCGCCCGGTCCGGTGTTCCGTCCCACCGAGGAGTCGCACGCCCATGCGGAGCGGGCCCACCGGTTTACGGCCCCTGGCCTGGCGGACCTTCCGCGACAGCCCCTGGTTCGGTGCGGTACCGATCTTCACCGCCGCGGCCGCCGCCACCCGCCGACTGCGCCTGGGCACCCTCGCCACCTCGGTCAAGCCTTTTCACCCATCACGGTGTGAACAGGGCGGATCCCCTCCGGGGCCGGGGCCGGGGCACGGGCACCTGCGCCCGTGCGCTCAGATGCCGATGAGCCGGACGCGGCCCCCACACAGCCGCGCCATGTCGTCGATGTCGGACGTCAGTACGACCACCGGCCCCGGCTGGCGCAGTGCCACCTCGGCGACTGTCGCGTCGATCGCGTACTTGTGGCCGTACAGGCCCGCGGCCTTGAGCAGTTCCGCGGACGCTTTCGCCGCGCCCTCGGTCACCGGCTCTACCTTGACGCGGGACAGCGCCCACCGCAGCCGAGGCATGTTCACGCGTGCATGGCTGACTTCCACAATGGTGTTGGCGCCGATGACGAAATCGGCCCCCATGGCGTGGAACACCTGGAACATGGCATGGATCTTGCGGTCCTGCGCGATCCAGGCGGAGAGCCCTTGGGAGTCCAGGACCACGGTCTCGACATGATCGTTCACGCCGCGCTCGCCGACCCGCCGACATTCGCCGTCCCGGAGATCCTGGAGCGGGCCTCCGCCAGCTCCTCCTCGGTGAAGGCCCCGTGTTCCTCCTGGTGGCTCAGCAGGTCCGCCCCCAGAAGCTGGTGCCGCAACTGCCGCGCCACCGCCTCGGCGACATAACCGGAAACGTTGTCGGTGAGCTTCCTCAGTTCGGCGACCTGCTCGGTCGGCAGCGTCACCGTGATGCGCGTCGTATCCGCCATGACGCGAGCATACTGCGATATGCGCACCCCACGGCTGCCTTCCCGCCAGGTATGCGTCCGCGAATGGCGGGGCCGCGAGGTCGGTGCGCGGACGCAGGGTATCCGCTGCGAGCGATACCGGGGCCCCCGCGACCGAAATGGCCGCAGCCGAAGTGATCCGGTTTGAGTCGGAACACACGCGACCGTCATGCTGGGGCCATTCGAGCGGCCTCGGACAGGTGGGAGACAAAAGATGCGACGAGACACGGGGGCGGCCCCATCCGATCTCCAACTGAAGATCGTGCTGCACGGCACCCAGCCGCCTCTGTGGCGGCGCCTCGTACTGCCGTCCGACACCTCTCTTCGCACCCTGCACGACGCCGTCCAGGCCGCCTTCGGCTGGCAGGGTGGCCATCTGCACCTCTTCACCGACGAGTCCGGCCAGGTGTACGGCGACGCGGCCCTGCTCACCGACATCGATCTCGGCTTCAGTCCCGGCAGCAGCGACCAGCACGCCACCGCGCTCGGTGATGTTCTGCCCGAGGATGGGGCGCGGCTGCGCTATGTCTACGACTTCGGCGATGACTGGGAGCACCGGATCACGCTGGAGAAGACACTGCCGCGACCGGTCGGCGCGGAGCGAGCGGTGCGCTGCGTCGGCGGCCGTCGTGCCGACGTACCGGCCGAGGACATCGGCGGGGTGTGGGGCCTGGGCGAGATACTGGCACACCTCGAAGTACCTGACAGGGCGGGAGACGGCCCGTACGACGGGCTGGTCGCCGAGCTGCGGTCGGCCGGCTACGACCCGGCGGCCTTTCCCCGGGGCGGGATCGCTGAGCGGCTGGCCCGTTTGACGCCGGACACGGTGCCCGGCACGGCGAAGCCGCCGGCCAGTACCCGGGCCGGGCGCGGCGGTGGGGGACAGCCGGCTGCCGAGGGCACGGCATCGTGCGCCTGCGGGCGCTGTCGAGGGTCGGGCGGCCCGGTCGACGCCGGAGTCGACGGACCGGTCGCGAGTATGCCCGTGCTGCGCCCGGTGACCCTGGCTCCGCGGGAGGACCTCGCGGCGGCTGTGCGGGATGTCCCGCTCTTCGACTCGGCGCTGCGGCTCACCGCCTGGTGTCGCGAGGGACGGCAGGTCACCGCGGGCCGGGTGCTGCGGCCCGCGCTCGCCCGTGAGGCCGTCGACGAGCTCCGGCTATGGGAGTTCGCCGACGAGGACTCGCCATACGCCGAGGCCGCCGCCCGGGCCCGTGCGTTGAAGGCGCTGCGTAGCGCCAAGGACGTGGACGTTCTCGACGAGCCGTGGAGTTTCGCCGTGAACCGCGGGCTGATCACGATCAGCGGGGGCCGCGCCTGGGGCGGCGAGACGGCCGACTTCGCCGGTGAGAATCTTCTGGAACTCTGGTCCGTCACCCTGGGCGACCTGCTGGAGGAGATCGACGGGACAGGGGTACTGGACGAATCGTTCGGCGAGCTGGGCGAGCTGTCGGCCGAGATCGCCGACGCGCTGATCGGGCAGCTGTACGACGCCCTGGACGGCGCCTGGGTGGAGATCGACGACCTGCGGGCGAAAGCCCGAGAGGCGGGTGCTGAAGGGCCCGAGCTCGATTTCTTCCTGGCTTTGATCGCGACGGCCTTCCGGGACCTGGCGGCAGAGCTCGCCTACCTGGGCGCGGTGGAGTTCGTGCCCGGTGACCGTGATGTCGCGACCGAGGATGTCCTGGCCACGTCGCTGAACGCCGTCAGCAGGCGCGGGCTCGCCGGTTCGGATGCCTGGTTGGACGCGCCGGGCCGGCCGTGGGACCAGGAGAACGGGGACCGCATGCGGCTGACCCCGCTCGGCCGCCACGGACTGCGTGCCTACCTGATGGAATGCGGTGCGATCGCACCGCTGCTCGGCGAGTACGCCGAAGCCGACGCCGACACCCTCCTCCAGGGCCTTCTGGGCTACTCCCCCGAGGAGACGCGCCAGGAGGTCGAAGGGTGGCTGAAGCACCGTTCCGGGGCCGACGCCGCGGTTGGACTGCTCGACGCCTGTGCGGGCGACGGCCCCGACATCGCGGCCAGACGCGCCGTGGTCCAGCCGGTGCTGGCCGTACTCGACGACTCGCGAGCACTGCGCGTGCTGCACAAGGCGGCGGACTCCGACGTCGAGGGATGCCGCCAGGTGGCCGCCGCGGCCCTGGGCGCACGCCCTGAGGCGGACGCGTACGCGGATGCGGCGCGCGCGGAGCAGGCCCGGTTGTGGCTGTTCATCGACGGTCTCTCGCTCTTCGTCGGTGCCCAGGAGGACGAGGAGCTGCTCCTGGGCTTCCAGGAGAACCCGAACGTGGCACCAGAGGAACTCGAACAGCGGGTGGACGAGCTGTGGCGAGTGGAGCACCCGGCCACCGCCCAGGTGCTTGCCGAGCTGGGCGAGAGCCTGCGCGACGTCGACAAGCGGCTGGCCAAACGCATCCGCACCGCGGCGAACAAGGCGCGCTCCCGCCGGTGACGGCGGGGCGGCGGAACTCACCGGAGAACGACGGGTACGTGGTGATGAGCGAGGCCCGGCGCGGCTCGCTCACAGAAGGACGGAGTTGAGGAAGGTGGCACGAGTCGTCGTACGGGAGCCGGGCACGGGCCGGAGGAGTGTGCTGCCGCTGGCGGCACCGGAGTCGGCCTCCTGGGCGCGGGGCCTGCTCGACAACGGCTGGGCGGCGGTGTTCCTGCCCGGCGAGCCCGCCCGCCTCGGCCGGCTGCTGCTGTGGCAGCCCGCCGGGGCGGCCGCCGCCGAGGGCACGGCACCCACCGGCGTCGAGACCGACACGGTGGAACTGGTGCTGCCGCACGGCCGCTCGGTCAGGCGGCGCAAGGTGACGGGCCACGCGCTGCCCGCCGCCCTCGCCGTCGCCGCCCTGACCGGGGCGCGGCCACCGCATCCGTCCGCCGCCGCCTGGCAGGCCGCCGCCCGCCTCGCGCTCCGGCTGCTCGCCGACGGCCGTCTCCACCCCGCCCTCACCCCCGCCGGCTACGACACCTGGCAGGCGGGGCCTTTCACCGCCGCCCAGCGTCAGACCCTGGACGCCCTCGCCGCCGCGTTCCCGCCCCACGCCCACTGTCTGCCCGAGCCCGGCCCCCCTCCGGTGCGGATCGCCGAACCCGCCGCGCTGGTACGCCAGTTCTGCGACGCGGTCGCCGACGACCTGGTCCGCACCCCGGCCGCGCCGCTCGCCATGGGGGCGCTGCCGTACGCCTGGCGCGAGACGCGTGCCGTACCCGCCCTGCGCGAGTGGGCCGAGGAGACCGCCGCCGCGTTCACCGCCGATGTCGGCGTCTCCTTGCGCGTCGACCCCCCGGAGGGACGACGCCGAGTGTTCCGGGCCGTGCCGCAGCTGCACACCGCGGCGGATCCGGGGCTCGTCGTCGAGGCCGCCCGGCTGTGGAGCGAGCCGGACGAGGTGGAACGGCTGCTCGGCCCGCGCGCCGAGACCGAGACGCTGCTGGCGCTGCGCCGCGGCGCCCGCGCCTGGCCTCCGCTTCAGCGGCTGCTGAAGGACGCCGTTCCCGACGAACTCCGCCTGTCCGACGACGAGGCCCTTGACCTGCTGGGCGACGCCACCGACACACTGCGTTCGGCCGGCATCGACGTGCACTGGCCGCGCGAGCTGGTCAAGGCACTCACCGCGACCGCGGAGATCGGGCAGCGCACCGCCCCCGGCTCCAGTGCGGGCGGGCTCCTCGACGCCGACGCGCTCCTCGACTTCCGCTGGCAGATCTCGCTCGGCGGCGAGCCGCTCACCGAGGCTGAGATGGACGTCCTCGCCGAGACGCGCCGCCCTCTGGTCCGGCTGCGTGACCAGTGGGTGGTCGCCGATCCGAAGCTGGTGGCCCGCGCCAGGCGCCGCCGGATGGAACCGCTCACGCCCATGGAGGCGCTGAGTGCCACGCTGACCGGCGAGGTGGAAAGGGACGGCGAGCAGATCCCCTGTGAGGCGGTCGGCGCGCTCGGCGACCTCGTCGCCCGTATCCGCGATCCCGAGTCACGTACTCCCGCCCCGCAGCCCGCCGCGCTCAAGGCCATGTTGCGCGACTACCAGAAGCGGGGCCTCGCCTGGCTGGCGGAGATGTGCGGACTCGGCCTCGGCGGCTGCCTCGCCGACGACATGGGCCTGGGCAAGACCATCACCCTGCTCGCCCTGCACCTGCACCGCCAGACCGACCCCACCACCGCCGGCCCCACCCTCGTCGTCTGCCCAGCCTCCCTGCTCGGCAACTGGGAGCGCGAGGCGGCCCGGTTCGCGCCGTCCACTCCCGTGCGCCGCTACCACGGCGGCGAGCGCCACCTCGACGACCTGGCCGGCGACGAGATCGTCCTGGTCACCTACGGGGTGCTGCGCCGCGACCGCGAAGCCCTCGCCGGGACCGACTGGTCGCTGATCGCCGCGGACGAGGCGCAGCACGTCAAGAACCCCTACGCCGTCACCGCCCGCGAGCTGCGCGCCCTGCCCGCCCGCGCCCGCGTCGCCCTCACCGGCACGCCCGTGGAGAACAACCTCTCCGAGCTGTGGGCGCTCCTCGACTGGACCACTCCGGGGCTCCTCGGCCCCCTCGCGGCCTTCCGAGACCGGCACGCCCGCGCCATCGAGTCGGGCGAGGACCCCGAGGCCGCCGAACGCCTGTCCCGTCTCGTGCGCCCTTTCCTGCTGCGCCGCAGGAAGTCCGACCCGGGAATCGCGCCCGAGCTGCCGGCCAAGACCGAGACCGAGCGGGTCGTGGCGCTGACGGCCGAACAGGCGGGCCTCTACGAGGCGGTGGTCCGCGAGACCTTGGCGAAGATCGCGGAATCCGAGGGCATCGCCCGCCGCGGTCTGGTGCTCAAGCTGCTGACCGGGCTGAAACAGATCTGCAACCACCCCGCCCAGTATCTGCGCCAGTCCACGCCGCTTGGCGGCCGTTCCGGCAAGCTCGACCTGCTCGACGAGCTGCTCGGCACCATCACCGCCGAGGGCGAGTCGGTGCTGGTCTTCACCCAGTACAAGCAGATGGCGACCCTCCTGGAGAAACATCTCGCCGAACGCGGCACCCCCACCCTCTTCCTGCACGGCGGCACCCCCGTCGCGCGGCGCGAGGAGATGGTGGAGCGCTTCCAGCGCGGTGAGGTACCGGTGTTCCTGCTGTCGCTGAAGGCGGCGGGCACGGGACTCAACCTCACCCGCGCCACCCACGTCGTGCACTACGACCGCTGGTGGAACCCTGCGGTCGAGGACCAGGCCACCGACCGCGCCTACCGCATCGGCCAGGACAGGCCCGTCCAGGTGCACAAGCTCATCGCGGAGGGCACCGTGGAGGACAAGGTGGCGCTACTGCTGGAGTCCAAGCGCGCGCTCGCCGACGCCGTCGTCGGCTCCGGCGAGGCCACCCTGACCGAACTGTCCGACGCCGAACTCGCCGAACTCGTCGCCCTGGGAAGGCAGTCATGACCCGCTCACTCCCCGGCCAGCGCCGCGCACCCGCCCGCGGCAAGCGCGCCTTCGCCACGACCTGGTGGGGCCAGGCGTGGGTGACGGCCCTGGAGGACTCCACCCTGGACGCCGGACGCCTGTCCCGCGGACGTACCTACGCCCGTCAGGGCAAGGTCGGCCCAGCCGATGTCGCCCCGGGCCGGGTCAAGGCCGCCGTCCAGGGCAGTCTGCCGAGCCCGTACCGCTCCTCGGTCCGTCTGCCCGTCCTCACCGACGCCCAGTGGGACACCCTGCTCGACACCGTCGCGGCCCGTGCCGGGCATCTGGCGGCGCTCCTCGACGGCGAGATGCCCGCCGAACTCGTCGACGACGCCCACCAGGCGGGCGTCCCCCTTCTCCCTCAGCCCACCGAACTCGACCCGGACTGCTCCTGCCCCGACTGGGGATACCCCTGCAAACACGCCGCCGCGCTCTGCTACGCCATCGCCGCCGCAATCGACGCCGACCCGTTCGTGCTCTTCGCGCTGCGCGGCCGAGGCCGCGAGGAGGTCCTCGCCCAGCTGCGCACACGCCGTACGGTGCCCCGGCAGGCAGCGAGCCCGCCGGCCCCGACCGGCGTCCCGGCCTCCGCCGCGTACACCAACTGGGCCGAACACGCCCCCGGGCTGCCAGAACTCCCCGCACCGGCCGCCCACACCGCAACCCTGCCCGTAGCCCCACCACCCGGCAGCGGCCTAACCTCCACGGACCTGGAGCACCTCGTAGCCGACACCGCCTCACGCGCCGTACGGCTCCTCGCGGGTGACACCGCCGACCTGCACCTGACCCAGCACCAGGACACGGTACGGATCGCCGCGTGCAGCCCCGGCCCCGAGTGGTTCCACCACCTGATCGAGAACACCGGCACCAGACCGACCGATTTCGCCCGCCTCACCCGCGCCTGGCGCCACGGCGGCACGACGGGCCTCACCGTCGCCGAACAACCCCACACCCCAGCTCCGGCGACGATGTCGGCCGCCCGCGCCACTCTGACCACAGCCCTCACCGAGATGACCACCGCACCCGGCCCTCTCCGGACCTGGCGCAACCGCCTCACCCTCACCGACCACGGCATCCAGCTGCGCCTGGGCCCCGACACCTGCTGGTACCCCTACCTCCAGGATGACGACGGCGAATGGTGGCCCGCGGCACCGGCCGATACCGACCCGATCACAGCGCTCACCGCGGTCTGGCAGCAGACCGAGGCGTGACACGAACGACGGGCCCGTGGGCGGTGGGGCACAGGTCCACGTCAGTCGCGCCTCGTTCATGCATCATGCACTGACCTGCGAAACCGACCGGCACCCTGCTCTTGCGGACTCCGGTGACCGACTTCGGGACAGTGCTGCGGTCAGAGGCCGATGAGCCGGACTGCTGCCGCACAACCGGGACAAGTCGTCGAGGTCGGACGGGAGGATGGCGGCCCTCGGCCGCCGCGTAGGCTCTGCCCATGCGTCTGAGCACCGTAATCCTTCCGATCTATCCCTGGGCCGAGGGGAAGAAAGTGTGGCAGCGAGCCGAGAGCCTCGGCTTCCACGCCGCCTACACCTATGACCACCTGTCGTGGCGGAGCTTCCGCGACCAGCCCTGGTTCGGCGCCGTACCCACCCTTACCGCTGCCGCCGCATCAACCGAGCGTATCCGTTTGGGCACCCTCGTCACCTCCCCCAACTTCCGGCACCCCGTCACGCTCGCCAAGGACCTCATCACGCTCGACGACGTCTCCGACGGGCGCCTCACCCTCGGCATCGGCGCCGGCGGCAACGGCTTCGACGCCACGACACTGCGCCGGAGCGACGAGGAGCCGTGGACGCCGCGCGAACGGGCCGACCACTTCGACGAGTTCGTACCGCTGCTCGACCAGCTGCTGCGTGAGCCCTCGGTGACGCACGAGGGCAGGTTCTACTCGGCGAACGAGGCCCGGAACATCCCCGGCTGTGTGCAGCGGCCCCGGCTGCCGTTCGCGGTGGCCGCCACCGGCCCGCGCGGAATGAAGCTCGCCGCCCGGTACGGCCAGGCCTGGGTCACCACGGGCGACCCGAAGCTGTACGAGTCGGGTACCCCGGAGCAGTCCGTGGAGGCCATCCGGGGACAGCTCACCAAGCTGGGCACGGCCTGCGAGTCCATCGGCCGGGATGTCGCCGAGCTGGACAAGATCCTCCTCACCGGCTTCACCCCGGACCGCCCGCTGCAGTCCTTCGACGCCTTCGTCGACTTCGCGGGCACCCACTTCGCGCTGGGCTTCACGGAGATCGTCGTTCACCTGCCGATCCCCGACTCCGACTTCGCGGCGGACGAGAAGGTCTTCGAGCGCATCGCCACCGAGGGTCTGGCCCAGCTCGGCCACTGACCCGCCCACCGTCGGGACCGTTGGCATATACACCAGGCATGTTCGCCTGGTCAGGGGCGCGCATCCTCAGATGTGCGCCCCTCCGCACGCCCGTGCACCCTCGTGCGCGAGAATGGCCCGGTGACCTCAGCTACCGACTCGCCTTCGCCTGCCGTTATCCGGCTGATCGCCACCGACCTGGACGGCACCCTGCTCCGCGACGACAAGACGGTCTCCGACCGTACGGTCGCCGCGCTCGCCGCTGCCGAGGAGGCCGGTATCGAGGTCTTCTTCGTCACCGGGCGCCCGGCCCGCTGGATGGATGTCGTCAGCGACCATGTGCACGGCCACGGCCTGGCGATCTGCGCCAACGGCGCGGCGGTCGCCGATCTGCACGCCGGCGGCGAGCTGGTCGAGGTCCGGCCGCTGGAGCGCGCCATCGCCCTCGACGTGGTCCACTCGCTGCGCGCCGCCGCCCCCGGCACCACCTTCGCCGTCGAGCTGGCCACCGGCATCCACTACGAACCGGACTACCCGCCGTTCCACCTGGACCCGTGCGCCTCGGTCGCCGTAGCCGAGAAGCTGCTGCACGAGGAGCCGCCCGGCACCGGCGTCCCCGTACTGAAGCTCCTCGCCCACCACGCCGAACTCGCCCCGGACGACTTCCTCGCCCTGGCCCGTGCGACGGCCGGTGAGCGGGCCTCTTTCACCCGGTCCAGCCCCACGGCCCTGCTGGAGGTCAGCGGTCCCGGGGTCTCCAAGGCCAGCACGCTGGAGCTCTGCTGCGCCGAGCGCGGTATCTCGCCCGCCGAGGTCGTCGCCTTCGGGGACATGCCCAACGACGTGGAGATGCTGAGCTGGGCGGGCACGTCGTACGCCATGGGCAACGCCCACCCGGCCGCGCTCGCCGCCGCCTCCGGCCGGACCTCCACCAACGGCGAGGACGGTGTCGCGGTCGTCATCGAGCGGATCATCGCCGAGCGCCGGGCGTCCGGCATCGGGCGCTGAGCCCCCTCCTCCGGAAGAGGCAGGGCCCGGCCGCCTTCACAGAGGCGCCTCCCACACCACCGTCGTACCGCCCCCGTCCTCCCCGATCCCGGGCCCGAACCAGCTCGCGCCGCCGAGCGACTCCGCCCGGCGCGCCAGGTTCCGCAGCCCGCTGCGGCGGCCGCCCTCGGGGATGCCCACTCCGTCGTCGGCGACCGACAACCGCACCGCGTCCCTCCCGTCGGGCAGCGTGGCGGTCGCGTCGACGACCACGTCGATCAACGACGCCTCGGCGTGCCGGAAGGCGTTGGACAGCGCCTCCCGCAGCGCCGCGATGAGGTTCTTGCCGGTCAGCTCGCCGACCAGCGAGTCGACCGGGCCGAGGAAGCGGTGCGAGGGCTTGAAGCCCAGCGGGACCGCCGCCATGTTGATCTCGCGCAGGACGCGGGTGCGCAGCCCCGAAGGCGCCTCGGCGGGTTCCTGCTGCAGCGCGAAGATCGCGGTACGGATCTCCTGGATGGTCACGTCCAGTTCGTCGACCGCCCGGCCGACCCCGGTCTGCACCTCGGGCACGACCGACCGGCGCTGGGCGCTCTCCAGCATCATCCCGGTGGCGAACAGCCGCTGGATGACCAGATCGTGCAGATCGCGGGCGATCCGGTCCCGGTCCTCGTAGACCGCCAGCCGCTCCCGGTCCCGCTGTGCCTCGGCCATCATCAGCGCGAGCGCCGCCTGCGAGGCGAACTGGGTGGCGAGGGTCCGCTCCGCCTCCGTGAAGGGTCTGCCGCCCCGGGCGCGGGGGGTGGCGAGCGCGCCGAGCACCCGCCCGCCGCTGTGCAGGGGCAGCAGCATGCTCGGGCCGTACCGATGGGCCAGCCTGGTGACCATGCGGGGGTCGGTGGCCGAATCGTCCACGAAGACCGCCTCGCCGCCCAGCAGCTTCGCCGCCACCGAGCTCTCGGGCCCGATGATCACTCCGAGCGAGGAGGAGGGGTCGTCCGCGGAGACGGCGACGATCTCCAGCCCGCCGTCCTCGGTGGGCAGCAGTACGATCCCGGCGGCGGAGTCGGCCAGCCGGCGGGCCTGTTCGGCGACGACGGAGAGCGCGTCGTCGGCGTCCCCGCCGGAGAGCAGGGCGGTTGTCACGGCCACCGATCCGTCGATCCACCGCTCGCGCTGGCGTGCCGCCTCGTACAGCCGGGCGTTGCCGATGGCGATCCCGGCCTCCGTGGCGAGCACCCGGACCATGTGCAGGTCGTAGTCGTTGAACTCGCCGCCGTCGTCCTTCTCGGCCAGATAGAGATTTCCGAAGATCTCTCCCTGCACGCGGATCGGGACGCCGAGAAAGGTCCGCATCCGGGGATGGCCGGGCGGGAAACCGGCGAACCTCGGATCGGCCGTCAGATCGGCGAGCCTCACCGGTACCGGATCGTGGATCAGCGCGCCCAGCAGTCCCCGGTGCCCGTCGGGGCGGTGCCCGATCTCTTCCGCCACCTCGTCCGGCACTCCGTACGTGACGAAGTCGGAGAGCCCTTCGCCCTCCTCGTCCACGACCCCGATGGCGGCGTAGCGGGATCGGGCGAGTTCGGCGGCCGTCTCGCAGATCCGGTCGAGGGTGGAGTGCAGTTCCAGCCCCGCGCCGACGGAGCGCATGGCTTCCAGCAGCTGAGGGATGCGGGCGGTGATCTCGGTGGACAGGCCCTGCAGGCTGCGGGTCGCCCGGGTAGCCGCTTCGAGTGAGTCCTTCGGGTCCTGCTCCGGCATACCCCGAGAGTAGTTAGTCCTGATTGGGGAGGAAAGTCGGCTGTCGCGCCGCCCGGCTCACACCTGCACGCCCACGGCCCCTTCCGGCACCCGCGCACTCTCCCGCTCGACCACGGTCCCTTCCGGCGCCCGTGCGGTCTCCCGCTCGCGCTCCAGCATCCGGCGCAAGGGGCCTTCCCCGGCGGCGAGATCGGTGTACGAGCCACGCTGCACGACCCGGCCGGCGTCCAGCACCAGCACCTCGTCGACGGCTTCGAGTCCCTGCAGGCGATGGGTGATCAGCACGGTCGTGCGCCCCTCGGTGGCGGCCAGCAGGTCCGCAGTCAGGGCGTCCGCGGTCGCCAGGTCGAGATGCTCGGCGGGCTCGTCCAGGACCAGGACGGGAAAGTCGGCGAGGATCGCCCTGGCCAGGGCGAGGCGCTGGCGCTGGCCGCCGGAGAGGCGTGCGCCGTGTTCGCCGACGAGGGTGTCGAGCCCGTCGGGCAGCGCGTCGGCCCAGTCGAGCAGCCGCGCCCGGCCGAGGGCGGACCGCAGCTCCTCCTCCGTCGCACCGGTTCGGGCCAGCCGCAGATTCTCCCGGATGGAGCTGTCGAAGACATGGGCGTCCTGGGCGCACAGCCCGACGAACCGCCGGACCGTGTCCCCCTCCAGCGCACGGGCCTCGACGCCGCCGATCCGGTACGTACCGGCCCGCTCGTCCAGGAAGCGGACCAGGACCTGCGCGAGGGTCGTCTTCCCGGAGCCGGAGGGTCCGACGACGGCGATACGCCGGCCAGCCGTCAACGTCAGATCGACGGCGTCGAGGGCGTCCCGGCCTGCTCCCGGGTACCGGGCCGACAGCCCCCGTACCTCCAGCGGGAAGGGCGATACGGGCGCCTCGGCCGGGTTGTCGGGTTCGCGTACCGGCAGCGGGGCGTCCAGCACCTCGTACACCCGCTCCGCGCTCCGCTCGACCCGCCGACGGTACTGCACGGCGAGCGGCAGACCGGTCACGGCCTCGAAGGCGGCCAGCGGGGTGAGCACCACCACCGCGAGTTCCACACCCGCGAGCCGGCCGTCGTGCACGGCGGGAAGGGCGACGAGCGCGGTGGCGACGACGGTGAGGCCGGCGACCAGGGCGATGAGGCCGCCGCCGAGCGCGGTGGCGGTCGCCGCGCGGGCGGCGATGCGGGTCAGTACGCCGTCGGCGTCCCGGGTCCGTTCCGTACGGGCTGGCAGGGCACCCGCGACGGTCAGTTCGGCGGTCCCGCCGAGCAGGTCCGTGACCCGGGTGGCCAGATCGGCGCGCGCGGGGGCGAGCCGGCGTTCCGCGTGACGGGAGCAGGCACTGCTCACCAGCGGCACTCCCACTCCGGCCAGCAGCAGTCCGGCGGCCAGCACGGCGCCTGCTGCCGGCAGCAGCCAGCCGATGAATCCGGCAGCCGCCGTTCCGACGACCACGGCGGTCCCGGCGGGCAGCATCCAGCGCAGCCAGTAGTCCTGCAGGGCGTCGACATCGGCGACGAGCCGGGAGAGCAGGTCCCCGCGCCGGGTCCGGCGCAGTCCGGCGGGCGCGACGCGCTCCAGGCCCCGGTAGACCGCGACGCGCAGTTCGGCGAGCATCTTGAGCACCGCGTCGTGCGACACCAGACGCTCGGCGTAGCGGAAGACGGCCCGCCCGAGTCCGAAGGCGCGGGTCGCGGTCACGGCGACCATCAGATAGAGCACCGGGGGCTGTTCGGAGGCGCGCGAGATCAGCCAGCCGGAGACGGCCATGAGCCCGACGGCCGAGCCCAGGGCGAGGCTTCCCAGCAGCAGCGCGAGTGCCAGCCGGCCGCGCTGTGCCCCGGCGGCCTCCCTGACCCGTGCCAGGACCCGGCCGGAGCGGGCCGCGGTGTCCCTCAGCACCTCGGGCTCCGCTCCCTCGTCGATCCGGTCGGAGGGAGCGCTCGTCTCCGTCCGGTCGGAGGGAGCGCTCGTCGGCCGCGGCACGGCCGCGGACGCCTCGGTCATCGCCGGCCGCGCCGTCGCGCCCGGTTCGAGGGTCACCACCCGGTCGGCCACCGAGAGCAGCGCCGGGCGGTGCACGACCAGCAGCACGGTCCGTCCCACCGCCAGCCGCCGTACCGCCTCGACGATCCCCGCTTCCGTCTCGCCGTCCAGGCTCGCGGTCGGCTCGTCGAGCAGCAGCAGCGGGCGGTCGGCGAGGAAGGCCCGCGCGAGGGCGAGCCGCTGCCGCTGTCCGGCGGAGAGGCCCGCGCCGTCCTCGCCGATGAGCGTCCGTGCCCCGTCCGGCAGTTCCGCCACGAAGTCGGAGGCCCCGGCGTCCCGCAGCGCGGCCGTCACCGCGCTGTCGTCGGCATCCGGCCGGGCCAGTCGTACGTTCTCCGCGATGGTGCCCGCGAAGAGGTGCGGGCGCTGCGGCGCCCAGGCGATCCGTTCCCGCCATCGCTCGGGCGCGAGCGTCGTCAGGTCGACGCCGCCGACGCGTACCCGCCCCTCGTCGGGGTGCGTGAAGCCGAGGACCACGTCGAGCAGGGTGGACTTCCCGACGCCGCTGGGGCCGACCAGGGCCACGGTCTCCCCTTCGTCCACCACCAATGAGGCCCCGTCCAGCGAGGGTTCGGCACGGCCCTCGTGCCGCACGGTCACCCGCTCCAGCTCCAGCCGCAGTGAACCGGGCACGTCCGCCGTGCCGTCCTGCCGGAGCTCGGTCTCCAGGACCGCGAAGATCTCCTCCGCGGCCGAGAGCCCCTCGGCGGCGGCGTGGTACTGCGCTCCGACCTGGCGGATCGGCAGATAGGCCTCGGGCGCCAGGATCAGCACCACCAGGCCGGTGTAGAGGTCGAGTTCGCCGTGCACCAGCCGCATGCCGATGGTGACGGCGACGAGGGCCACCGACAGCGTCGCCAGCAGTTCCAGGGCGAAGGACGACAGGAACGCGATCCGCAGGGTCCGCAACGTGGCCCGGCGGTACTGCGAGGTGATCGTACGGATGGACTCGGCCTGCGCCTTGGCGCGGCCGAAGACCTTCAGCGTCGGCAGTCCGGCGACCACGTCGAGGAAGTGGCCGGAGAGCCGGGACAGCAGCCGCCACTGGCGGTCCATCCGTGACTGGGTGGCCCAGCCGATGAGGATCATGAAGAGCGGGATGAGCGGCAGCGTGACCACGATGATCGCTGCCGAGACCCAGTCCTCGGTGAGGATCCTGGCAAGGACCGCCACCGGCACGACGACCGCGAGGCCGAGCTGCGGCAGATAGCGCGCGAAGTAGTCGTCCAGCGCGTCGACGCCACGGGTCGCGAGCGCCACCAGGGAGCCGGTGCGCTGTCCGTTCAGCCAGCCGGGGCCGAGCGCCGCGGCCCGCGCCAGCAGCCGGCCGCGGAGTTCGGACTTGACCGCCGCGCTGGCCCGGTACGCGGCCAGTTCGGTCAGCCAGGAGACCAGCCCCCGGCCGAGCGCGACCGCGGCGAGCAGGATCAGTGGGGTCCGCAGAGCGGAGACCGTCAGTCCGTCCTCGAACCCGCCCACCACCACTTCGGCGATGAGCATGGCCTGGGCGATGACCAGCGCCGCCCCGACAACTCCGAGCGCCACCACGGCCGCCAGGAAGAGGCGGGTGGCGCGGGCGTATCGGAGCAGACGCGGGTCGATCGGTTTCACGTGAAACAGCCCCTAGGCAAGCTCGGTCGGTGGACCAGGGCCGGTCCGGCGGATCGGGGTCGGCGTCGTGCCCCGGCCGCGATCCGCCGGACCGGCTTCAGATGCGTTCAGTGCGCCTCGGCGATGTGCTGCGTGCCGATGCGCTTGCGGAACACCCAGTACGTCCAGCCCTGGTACAGCAGGACGACGGGGGTGGCGATCCCCGCACACCAGGTCATGATCTTCAGTGTGTACGGGGTGGACGAGGCGTTGGTGACCGTGAGGCTCCAGGCGTCGTTCAGCGAGGACGGCATGACGTTCGGGAAGAGCGTCAGGAAGAGCATGGCGACCACCGCCGCGACGGTCACGCCGGAGAACGCGAACGACCATCCCTCGCGTCCCGCCGCGATCATGGCGACCGCGCCGACCAGTGCCACCACAGCGACGATCATCGCCAGCAGGCTCCAGCCGTCCCCGTTGTCGAGCTGGGTCCAGATCAGGAAGCCGAGCGCGAGCACCGCGGTGACGATCCCCAGCTTCAGCGCCAGCCTGCCCGCCCGCTCCCGGATGTCCCCGGCCGTCTTGAGCCCCGCGAACACGGCGCCATGGAAGGTGAAGAGGGAGAGCGTGACCAGTCCGCCGAGGATGGCGTACGGGTTGAGCAGGTCCCAGAAGTTGCCCACGTACTCCATGTCGGCGTCGATCTTCACGCCGCGCACGATGTTCCCGAAGGCCACGCCCCAGAGCAGGGCCGGGAGCAACGAGGTCCAGAAGATGGCGTGTTCCCAGTTGGTCTGCCACTTCTCGCCGGACCGCTTCGCCCGGTACTCGAAGGCGACCCCGCGCACGATCAGGCAGACCAGGATGAGCAGCAGCGGCAGGTAGAAGCCGGAGAACAGGGTGGCGTACCACTCGGGGAAGGCGGCGAAGGTCGCACCGCCCGCGGAGAGCAGCCACACCTCGTTGCCGTCCCAGACGGGCCCGATCGTGTTGATCAGGACCCGTCGTTCCTTGCGGTCGCGGGCCAGCAGCTTGGTGAGGACACCGATCCCGAAGTCGAATCCCTCCAGGAAGAAGTAGCCGGTCCAGAGGACGGCGATGAGTACGAACCAGACGTCGTGGAGTTCCATCTCTCAGCTCCTCTGCTCTCAGTAGGAGAAGGCCATCGGCCGGTCGGCGTCGTCATGGTCGCCGCCGATCTTGGTGGGCGGGTTGAGGTCGGCCTCCGTGAGCTCCGGCGGACCTGCCTTGATGTACTTCACGAGCAGCTTGACCTCGACGACCGCGAGCACGGCGTAGAGCAGGGTGAAGCCGATCATCGAGGTGAGCACCTCGCCCTGCGAGACGCCGGGGGAGACCGCGTCGCGGGTCTGGAGCACGCCGTAGACGACCCAGGGCTGGCGGCCCATCTCGGTGAAGATCCAGCCCCAGGAGTTGGCGATCAGCGGGAAGAGCAGCGTCCAGAGCGCGACGATCCAGTAGCACTTGGCGAGCTTCGGGCTGAGAGCCTTGTTCTTGAAGAGGACCAGGTGGGGCACTTCGTCCTCACCGGTCCGCAGCCCCGGCGGCAGCATGAACTTCTTCCGGGTCAGCCACAGTCCGAGGATGCCGAGGCCGAAGGACGCCATCCCGAAGCCGATCATCCAGCGGAAGCTCCAGAACGCGACCGGGATGTTGGGCCGGTAGTCGCCGGGTCCGAACTTCTCCTGCTCGGCCTTGTTGATGTCGTTGATGCCGGGGACGTACGAAGTGAAGCTGTCGTCCGCGAGGAAGGACAGTATCCCCGGGATGGAGATCTCCACGGTGTTGTGGCCCTTGGCCACGTCGCCGACCGCGAAGATCGAGAAGGGCGCCGAGTCCTGCCCCTCCCAGAGCGCCTCGGCGGCGGCCATCTTCATCGGCTGCTGCTTGAACATGACCTTGCCGAGCTGGTCGCCGCTGATGGCGGTGAGCAGTCCGGCGATGACCACGGTGACCAGGCCGAGCCGCAACGAGGTCCGCATCACCGGGATGTGCTTCTTGCGCGCCAGATGGAAGGCGGCGATGCCGACCATGAACGCGCCGCCGACCAGGAAGGCCGCGGTGATGGTGTGGAAGAACTGGGCGAGCGCGGTGTTCTGGGTGAGCACGTGCCAGAAGTCGGTGAGCTCGGCCCGGCCGCGTTCCTTGTTGATCCGGTAGCCGACCGGGTGCTGCATCCAGGAGTTGGCCGCCAGGATGAAGTACGCGGACAGGATGGTGCCGATGGAGACCATCCAGATGCAGGCGAGATGGATCTTCTTCGGCAACTTGTCCCAGCCGAAGATCCACAGGCCGATGAAGGTGGACTCGAAGAAGAACGCGATCAGTGCCTCGAACGCGAGCGGGGCACCGAAGATGTCGCCGACGAACCGCGAGTAGTCGGACCAGTTCATGCCGAACTGGAACTCCTGGACGATGCCGGTGACGACGCCCATGGCGATGTTGATCAGGAAAAGCTTGCCCCAGAACTTCGTCGCCCTGAGGTACTTCTCGTTGTTCGTCCGGACCCAGGCGGTCTGCAGGCCGGCGGTGAGCGCGGCGAGAGAGATCGTCAGGGGGACGAACAGGAAGTGATAGACGGTAGTGATACCGAACTGCCATCGCGCCAGGGTTTCCGGCGCCAGAGCTAGCTCCACGTCGTCTTCTCCTTACGTCGCCGTAATCACACCGGCACTTTGCCCTTTAAATCCGACTAATCACGGGAGGAACAGGACACGCTTGTGAACGCGTTCACATTCACAAGCATTATGGCGCACAGACTTTCGGGACGTTCGGGCGGGGTACCCCTCTTGGGACGTTCCGATCAATCTGCCCGAACCAGACGCCCGGGAGCACCGCGGACCCCGACAGCGAGAAGGCCCCGCACCTCGTCGAACGAGGTGCGGGGCCCGGTCCCCGAGTCGCGCGGCCTGCGCGACCGCCCTACAGCTCCTTGCGGTACGACTCCGCCACCCTCAGGAACAGGTCGTTCGCCTCGTCCTCCCCGATCGTGACCCGCACGCCCTCGCCCGCGAACGGCCTGACCACCACTCCGGCCCGCTCACATGCCGCGGCGAAGTCGGCGGTACGGTCCCCGAGCCGCAGCCAGACGAAATTCGCCTGGGAATCCGGCACGGTCCACCCCTGGCCGGCCAGTGCCCGCTGCACACGCTGGCGCTCGCACACCAACGAGCCCACCCGCCCCATGAGTTCGTCCTCGGCACGCAGCGAGGCGACCGCCGCGTCCTGCGCGAGCTGACTGACCCCGAAGGGCACCGCCGTCTTGCGCAGCGCGGCCGCCACCGGCTCGTGGGCCACGGCGAAACCGACCCGCAGACCCGCCAGGCCGTACGCCTTGGAGAAGGTCCGCAGCACCGCCACATTGGGCCGGTCCCGGTAGATCTCGATGCCGTCCGGCACCTCGACGTCACGGATGAACTCCCGGTACGCCTCGTCGAGCACCACGAGGACATCGCCCGGCACCCGGTCCAGGAACCGCTCCAGCGCGTCCCGGCGCACCACGGTGCCGGTCGGGTTGTTCGGGTTGCAGACGAAGATCATCCGGGTGCGGTCCGTGATCGCGTCCGCCATCGCGTCGAGGTCGTGCACGTCACTGTCGGTCAGCGGGACCTTCACCGAGGTCGCACCGCTGACCTGCGTGATGATCGGGTACGCCTCGAAGGAGCGCCAGGCGTAGATGACCTCGTCACCCGGGCCCGACGTGGCCTGGAGCAGTTGCTGCGCGACGCCGACCGAGCCGGTTCCGGTGGCGAGGTGCGAGAGGGGCACACCGAAACGCTCGGCCAGCTCGTTCATCAGGCCGGTACAGGCCATGTCCGGGTAGCGGTTGAAGTTCGCAGCCGCGGCCAGGGCGGACTCCATCACCCCGGGCAGCGGCGGATACGGGTTCTCGTTGGAGGACAGCTTGAACGCGACCGGTCCGCCGGCAGCGGCCGGCTTGCCCGGTACATAGGCGGGAACGCCGTCCAGCTCGGCGCGCAGCTTGGGGCTCGTCTCGCTCACCGCAGGTCCTCCTCGACCGTCTGTACACATCAATACTGCTCACCTTATGAGGATTGGGCGCTGCTGCGAATGGCCGGAGCGGTCCAATCGTCCGGTGCGACCAGGAATGGGGGGAGCGCCATCCGCTCCGGCGCGCGCCGGTGGCTCACTCCGTGGCGCGCATCCCTCGAAGAGGTGAGATGAGACCTCTTCGAGACATCGGCCATTTAGTAGGCCCATCGACTTCGACACATGACACACTACGGTCAAGTCCCTCAACATCCTTGCTTTGCAAGGCATTTGACCTTAAATGATCATGCAAAAACGTGCCTGTCAACGAGTGGATATGCGACCAGGCCAACCGCCCTTCCGAGCCCTACTATCGGCTCGCCATGACAGCAGCAGGGAAGCACCAGGTGAGCCGGACGGACACACCCCGGCGCGGCGGCCGGCAGGGACGAGCGGGAATCCGGGACGTGGCCGCCGCCGCCGGAGTCTCCATCACGACCGTCTCCGACGCGCTCAACGGCAAGGGCAGGCTCCCGGACGCCACCCGCCGCCATGTCCGCGAGGTCGCAGAGCGCCTGGGCTACCGCCCTTCCGCCGCGGCCCGAACCCTCCGTACCGGCAAGTCCGGCCTCATCGGCCTGACCGTGACGACCTACGGGGACGAACCCTTCACCTTCACCGAATTCGCGTACTTCGCGGAGATGGCCAGAGCGGCCACCTCCGCCGCGCTCGCCCGCGGCTACGCCCTCGTCATCCTGCCCGCCACCTCACGCCATGACGTCTGGTCGAACGTCGCCCTCGACGGCACGGTCGTGATCGACCCCTCCGACCAGGACCCGGTCGTCACGGAACTCGTACGCCAGGGACTGCCCGTCGTCTCGGACGGGCGCCCGGCCGGCACCCTCCCGGTCACCGCCTGGGTCGACAACGACCACCGGGCCGCCGTGCTCGATCTGCTCGACCATCTCGCCGCCGCCGGAGCCCGCCGCATCGGCCTGCTCACCGGCACCACCACCGACACGTACACCCGCCTCTCCACCACCGCGTACCTCCACTGGTGCGAGCGCGTGGGCCAGGACCCGGTGTACGAGTCGTACCCCGCCCACGACCCGTGTGCGGGCGCGGTGGCCGCCGATCGGCTGCTCGCCCGCCCGGACCGGCCCGACGCCGTCTACGGGCTCTTCGACCCCAACGGCACCGACCTGCTGGCGGCGGCCCGCCGGTACGGCCTGCGCGTCCCCGAGGACCTGCTGCTGGTCTGCTGCAGCGAATCCACCGTGTACGCGACGACCGAGCCCCCCATCACCACCCTCTCGCTCAAGCCGCGCAGGATCGGCACGGCGGTCGTCCAGCTCCTGATCGACGCGATCGAGGGCGTGACTCACGACGGACCGGTGGAGCAGGTCATACCGACCGAACTCATCGTGCGGACCTCCTCGCAACGCCGTCCACCCCGCACCACGGTCAGTGCGCCCCGCTCCCCGGCAGGGGATTGATCAGGCGATTTCGGACCAATCGGCCGGTGAACCCGACGTGCGTCCGGATTCACCACCCCTGGTGCGTCACAGAGCACGATCCGCATTCCTATGATGGGCGCACGACACCGCGGACCGCCCCGACCAGCAGGGCCCGTCAGGTGTACGGCGGCGCGACGGTGGTGGAGGGGTCGATGACACAGGGGGCCGGTCAGGAACCCGTGGTGCGGACTGCGACGTTGCGCGACTTCCGCGTACCGCCCTATGCCCAGAACCCGGTGCCGCCATCGGCACCGCACCCGGGCAATGCCGTCCCCGGCGGCGAGCCGCCGGAGGGGTACACCCCCACCGCGCGCGATCTTCCCGTGATCAACCGCGGTGACACCCTGCAGGTCGCGGCCGTCCCCGACCCCCGGCCCGTTCCGGACCAGGGCCTCGGGCCGCTGTACGTCGTCGGCGACGTCCACGGCTATCTGGACGAGCTCCACGCCGCCCTCGCCGAACAGGGCCTCATCGACGCCGACGGCAAATGGTCGGCGGGCAATGCCCGGCTCTGGTTCCTCGGCGACTTCACCGACCGGGGCCCCGACGGCATCGGGGTCATCGACCTCGTGATGCGCCTGTCCGCCGAGGCCGCCGCCGCCGGCGGCTACTGCAAGGCCCTGATGGGAAATCACGAACTGCTGCTCCTCGGCGCGAAGCGGTTCAGCGACACCCCGGTCAACTCCGGCGCGGGCACCGCCACTTTCCAGGCGGCCTGGCTGCTCAACGGCGGCCAGAAGAACGACATGGAGCGGCTCCAGGACGTCCACCTCCAGTGGATGTCCCGGCTCGACGCGATCGTCGAGGAGGACGGGCATCTGCTGATGCACTCCGACACGACGGCCTACCTCGAATACGGCACCACCATCGAGGACGTCAACGACACCGTGCACGCCATCCTCACGCGTAACGACGCCGATGAGTGCTGGGACCTCTTCCGGAAGCTCACCAAGCGGTTCGCCTTCCGTGACGAATCGGGTCCGCAGGCGGTCCGGGAGCTGATGTCGGCTTACGGCGGACAGCGCATCGTCCATGGTCACAGCCCCATTCCGTACCTCCTCGGAGAGGTCGGTTCGGAGGACGGCGAGGACGGCTCCGGCCCTGTGGTCGAAGGTCCGCACGTGTACGCGGACGGGCTCGCCATCGCCATGGACGGCGGAGTGACCATGGCCGGAAAGCTACTGGTCGTCCAACTGCCCCTGCATGACTGACGTTCTTCTGGGCAGACGCATCCACGAACCGACCACGCCGACCACTGGGCCTATTTCCGGAAACCCCCTGTCACCCCGTGCCGTGGGCGCTCTACCATCGGCGTATCAGTAGCAGGCTCTCCTCCGTTTCCGCCCAACTGCCCGTTCAGAGCGGGCATTCAGGCCCTACGGAGCATCGGGGGATGCACATGAACAGCGCTCCGCACCTGCTGGCCGAGGACCGCCCCGAGTACGAGCGGATCCTCGACGACGCACTGCGCCATGCCCATGAACGGCCGGATCTGGCCGCGGTCGGCGAGCGGCTCAACGCCGTGCAGCTGCGCACCATGGCGCTGGACGCCACGGAGCTGATCACCTCGACGGCCGCCACCGAGTACAAGCACTATGTGCAGGCCCGCGAGGAACTGCGCGGCCCCGCCGAAGAGGCGGACCAGGACACGGGCCCCGGGTCCGGCACCGCCCGTCCGCATCAGTCGGGCGTCGGCATAGGAGCAGTCGTCACGGTCCTGGCACCCGTGCTCGCCGGAACCGCCGCGTTCATATTCCTGCTGGCGGGCTACCTGCTGAGGCTGCTCGACCCGCCGCCGTCCTTCGCCTCCGCCATGGTCTCCGCGGGCTGGTTCTTCGCGGCGGTCACGGCCGCCGCCATCCTGGTCGCCGCCGCCGGGCTGCTCATCACCGCGCTGCGCAACGGATCGACGTCGCAGCCCGTCGAGGACCCCGAGGACGAATTGCCGGAGGACGTGGCACGGGCCAGAGAGGCGTGGCGCCACGCCCTGCTGGAGCGCGGCATACTGCCGTTCCTGCGGGACGCGCTCGCCGATCCCGAAGCCGCTCCCGCCTCCCGCAGACCGCTCCGTTCGGCGAACCGCATCCCGAAGATCGGCTACAGCAGGCCGGACTTCTCCAGCCCGGACGACGGCCCGGCGGGCCCCCGCCCGACGTTCACCTCACCGGACTTCACCAGCCCCGACTTCGGCGGCCCCGAGCACGAACTGGACTGACCGAGCCCGCATACCGGCCGGACGGCAGGAGCGGTCGCCCCGGAGACAGGAGTCTCCGGGGCGATACCTCGTCCCGGGTACGGTCAGTCCGCGATCGGCAGATAGACCCGGTTGCCGGCCGCCGCGAACTCCTTGGACTTCTCCGCCATGCCCGCCTCGATCTCCGTCTGCGAGCCGCCGTGCTCACGCCGGATGTCCTGGGAGATCTTCATCGAGCAGAACTTCGGACCGCACATCGAGCAGAAGTGCGCCGTCTTCGCCGGCTCGGCGGGCAGTGTCTCGTCGTGGAACTCCCGTGCGGTGTCCGGGTCGAGAGCCAGATTGAACTGGTCCTCCCAGCGGAACTCGAAACGGGCGTCGGAGAGCGCGTCGTCCCAGTCCTGCGCCCCCGGGTGCCCCTTGGCGAGGTCCGCCGCATGCGCCGCGATCTTGTAGGTGATGACGCCGGTCTTCACATCGTCCCGGTTGGGCAGGCCGAGGTGCTCCTTCGGCGTGACGTAGCAGAGCATCGCCGTCCCCCACCACGCGATCATCGCCGCGCCGATGCCCGAGGTGATGTGGTCGTACGCCGGAGCGACATCGGTGGTCAGCGGGCCGAGCGTGTAGAACGGCGCCTCCTCGCAGATCTCCTGCTGAAGGTCGATGTTCTCCTTGATCTTGTGCATCGGGACATGGCCCGGCCCCTCGATCATGGTCTGGACGCCGAACCGCTTGGCGACCGTGTTCAGCTCGCCGAGCGTGCGCAGTTCGGCGAACTGGGCCTCGTCATTGGCGTCGGCGATCGAGCCGGGACGCAGCCCGTCGCCCAGCGAGTACGTCACGTCGTAGGTCGCGAGGATCTCGCAGAGCTCCTCGAAGTGCTCGTACAGGAAGGACTCCTTGTGGTGCGCGAGGCACCACGCCGCCATGATCGAGCCGCCGCGGGAGACGATGCCGGTCTTGCGGCGGGCGGTCAGCGGTACGTACGGCAGGCGCACGCCGGCGTGGACCGTCATGTAGTCGACGCCCTGCTCGGCCTGTTCGATGACGGTGTCCTTGTAGATCTCCCACGTCAGTTCCTCCGCCCGGCCGTCGACCTTTTCGAGGGCCTGGTAGAGCGGAACCGTGCCGATCGGCACGGGGGAATTGCGCAGAACCCACTCACGGGTGGTGTGAATGTTGCGGCCGGTGGACAGATCCATGACGGTGTCGGCGCCCCAGCGCGTCGCCCACGTCATCTTCTCCACCTCCTCCTCGATGGAGGACGTCACCGCGGAGTTGCCGATGTTGGCATTGACCTTCACCAGGAACCGCTTGCCGATGATCATCGGCTCGATCTCGGGGTGGTTGAC
This sequence comes from Streptomyces sp. NPDC058240, assembly GCF_042882135.1. Taxonomy (NCBI): domain Bacteria; kingdom Bacillati; phylum Actinomycetota; class Actinomycetes; order Kitasatosporales; family Streptomycetaceae; genus Streptomyces; species Streptomyces sp. NPDC058240. The sequence goes on along the minus strand of NZ_JBHVWT010000002.1, from coordinate 288,224 downwards.
GTTGGACGGCAGCACGGCCCGGCCGGCCGCGATCTCCTCGCGCACCACCTCGGGCTCGACGCTCTCCCGGATGGCCACGTACTCCATCTCCGGGGTGATCTCGCCCCGGCGGGCGTACGCGAGCTGGGTCACCGGCTGCCTGTCCCGGCTGCGGCGCGGCAGGCGCGGGCGGCCGGGGAAGACCGCGTCGAGGTTGCGCAGTCCTTCCCCGGGCTCTCGGCTTCGCTCGAGCAGGGGAGACCCCATTCGCGGCGAGGTGTGCTTGAGCCCGTCGTCCTCGGGACGGGCGGGGCGGCCCGGATACTCCTCGGTGTCGCCGCGGGCGACGATCCAGCTCTCCCGCAGCGGTGCGAGCCCGCGGCGGACATCGGTCTCGACGGTGGGATCGGTGTACGGCCCCGACGTGTCGTACAGCGTCACGTCCTTGCCGTTGGTGAGGTGCACCTGACGGACCGGCACCCGGAGGTCCGGGCGCGAGCCCTGGACGTACCCCTTGTGCCAGCCGATGGACTTCCCGGCCTCGTCGCTCTGGTTCGAGGCAGGCGTGCGTGCGTCCGCTGTGGTCATGAGACCTACTCCCTACGCCGGCATTACCCGGTAACAGGTTCGGCGGTCGGCGCAGCCTGTCCCGTACGGACGTACGGATATCAGCGCCCTCTCAGCCCGGTGCTCCGAGCTCCCGCGTGTGCAAAGGTCCCTCCACGCTAGCGCCCCGTCCGGCGTAATGAACAGAGGGCCCGTCCCTTCTTGCGATGATCGGCTGGTGACGTCCCTCGATATCGACCACGAACCGCAGGGCCATCAGCACGGCCACTCGCACAGCCACGGCCCTGCCGCGCCCGTCTCCAAACATCTGCGCAAGGTCATCGCGGCCGTACTGATCCCGTTCGCCACCGCCGTCGTCGTCGGCCTGGTGGCGCTCTGGCCGGGTGGTGCGCCGCCGCACGAGCGGACCGGCGTCGGATTCGACCGGCAGACCCAGCAGGGAAAGGTGGTGAATGTCGACATGGTGGACTGCAAGGACGTGAACGTGGTCCAGACACCCGTCGGCGGGGATACCACACCGCCCTCGGGAAGCGGAAAGGGAGTGTGCAAGAAGTCCACGATCGAGGTGACGACCGGTCACGACAAGGGCCGGACCTTCACCGAGGTCGTCCCGCCCGACGCACCGCGTCAGTTGCGCGAGGGTCAGGGCGTGGTCGTGGCGTACGCCCCCGACGCGCCCCATGATCTGCAGTATTCGGTGACGGACGTGAACCGGAAGTTCCCGATGGCCCTGCTGGCCGGGATCTTCGCCCTGGTCGTGGTCGCGGTGGGCCGCATGCGCGGGGTGATGGCGCTGGTCGCGCTCGCCGTGTCCTTCGCCGTGCTGACCCTGTTCATCCTCCCGGCCATTCTCCAGGGCTCGAATCCGCTGCTCGTCGCGGTGGTCGGGGCCAGTGCGATCATGCTGATCGCGCTCTACATGTGTCACGGCCTGACCGCCCGCACCTCGGTCGCGGTGATCGGCACGCTGATCTCGCTGCTGCTGATCGGGCTGCTCGGATCGCTCTTCATCGGCTGGGCGAGCCTGACCGGCAACACCGACGACAACACCGGCCTCATCCACGGCCTGTACCCGCACATCGACATGAGCGGTCTGCTGCTGGCCGGTGTCATCATCGGTTCGCTCGGCGTCCTCGACGATGTGACCGTGACCCAGACATCGGCGGTCTGGGAACTGCACCAGGCGAACCCGACGTTGGGTGTGCGGGGCCTCTACCGGGCAGGCATCAGGATCGGACGCGACCACATCGCCTCGGTCGTCAATACGCTGGTGCTCGCCTACGCGGGCGCCGCACTGCCGTTGCTGCTGCTGTTCTCCATCGCGCAGAGCAGCGTGGGGACGCTGGCCAACAGCGAGCTGGTGGCGGAGGAGATCGTACGAACGCTGGTCGGCTCGATCGGACTGGTCGCCTCGGTGCCGGTGACGACGGTGCTCGCTGCGCTGGTCGTCTCCGCGGACCGCACAGGGCTCGGCGCGGAAGCCGGAGCTTCGGCACCCGTACGGGCCGGGAAAGGCCGTCGTCGTAGGACGAAGCCTTGAACGTCTCCGTCAGGTGAACAATTCACCCATTCGGCAGGTGCCGTGTTCGACCGGCGAACCGGTCGGCGGCGCCGTTCTTGTCAGCCGGCGTTCTGTTCCTCGGCAAGGATCCGGCCCAGGGCGTCCTCCAGGTTGCCCTCGAAGTCACCCAGCGTGCACTCCTGCCCGAGCGGCACAAGCTTGTCCGTCCGGTCGAGAAACGCCACAAGTGGTGCCGTACCGGCCCTGAAGAGGGCCCGGTCCTCGCCGACCTGGAGCCGGATATGTACGTCGGAAAGCCCCTCGGGCTCGGTGGGTCCGATGTGCACATCACCGTCACCACTGGGGCTGTTGAGGCCGTCGAGCAGCAGCTCACGGCCGAATGCCCAGGTGACGGGGGCGTCACCGGGCAGATGGAAGGTCATCCGGATCGCATACGGATCGCAGACCTCGTACCGGAGCTCCACCGGGATCCGGAAAGAGAGCTCCTCGGAAACGAGGAAGCTCATCATGACCTCAGCTTGAACCGACTCGCGCATCGTTCAACCCCGCAGTAGATGAATCTGGCCAGGAATGATCCCCCGTGGCCCTATTGACGCCATCGTGGTGCACGCGATAGCAGATCACAAGGAGTGATTTTTCAGATACTGATAGAGAACACGAACGAACGCAAGAGGTTGGCCACTTCGCCACGTAGTTGTTCGACTGCAGGGAGCAACCGACTTTCCTGCTCCAGGGGTACGGAAATCGCCATCGCGGCGGCGGTGAAACCGGCTGTGATCGGGATGGCCGCGCAGACCGTGCCCAGGGCGTACTCCTGCCGCTCGATGACAGGTTCCATCCGTTTCATCGAGCGCAGTCGTTCCAGGAGCGCCGCACGATCCTTCACCGAGTAACGGGTGAGCGGACGCACAGGGTGACGGTCCAGGTGGTCCTCGCGGGCCTTCTCGTCGAGTTGGCTCAGCAGACACTGGCCGATCGCGTGGGCATGCCCGGTCTCCCGGAAGGACGCCCACTCGTCGACGGCGGGGTTGGCGGGGGTGTCGGCGACCGCGATGAGTTCGATCTCGCCCTCGCGGTAGACGGCGCAGTACACCGGTGCGCCGATGATGTCGCGCCAGCGGCTCAGCGACTCGGCCATTCTGCCGCGGCGACTCTGCAGCGTCCCCTCGCCGACCAGGCGTTCAGCCGCGGTCCCGATGAGGAAAACGCCGTTCTCCCGACGCAGATAGCCCTCATGCGTCAGGGTGCGCAGCAGATGGTAGGCCGTGGGAAGGGGAAGGCCCGCTTCCCTGGCCAATTGCTTCGCGGGCGCCCCGTCACGATGGGCGACCACGGCTTCCAGCAGCCTCAGCGCTCGCTGCACCGAACCGATCAGCGTCGGGGCAGCAGTGCTCGATGCCGTGGTCAACAGTCACCCCCAGGCATGGTGACGGGTGGTCATCCCGCCTGTGGGGGCCGCCCCCACGGGCTGCCGCACGGCTGGGGTCCGGAGACCGAACGCCGTACAAACCACTGGTCAGCGTGGTGACGCACTGTTAATTCCCAGGTGGTGGCAGCGAAATGCCACTGTATCGGCCGGGTCCGCGAGGGGCGTCGTTTCGCCTTCCGCTTAGCTCAGCTGGGCTAACGCCCCGGCCGGTCTCCGATCGTCCTACCAGTCGCCACGAGAAGAGGACGACGACATGAACTTGCGTACGACGAAGACGAGCCCACCGACCAGGATCACGAAGATCAGGACCTTGAAGAGCAGTCCGATCACGAACCCGATCACGCTGGCGATCAGACCGCCGAACACGACGATCGTGATGACCGGCACCGCGATCCACTTCACCCACCAGGGCATCCCAGCGAATATCTCCCGCACGGCCATCGTCGCTACCTCTTCTCCTTGAGTTCCTGCTTCGATGCTAGAGCCGCGGAGGGGGCCGACGGGGGCCGCGCAGCCCTTGAAGTCCCCTGATCGACCCCTGAGGGATCCCTGAGACCGGACCCCCCGCCCTCCGGCGGCTCGGCTCAGCTCTCCGGCGGGGAGAACACCACCATCACTCGCAGGTCCTCGGTGATGTGGTGGAACTTGTGGGCGACACCGGCCGGCACGTACACCACGCTTCCTCTGCCCACCTGCGTGGTTTCCATGCCGACCGTGATCGAGGCGCGGCCGCTGACGACGAGGTAGACCTCGTCCTGGTTGTGCGGCTGCTGCGGGTCAAGTTCACCGGCGTCCAGTGCGTACAGGCCGACGGACATGTTCCGTTCCTTCACGAACTGCAGATACGCGCCGTCGTTGGCGGCCCGTTCCGCCTCCAGCTCGTCCAGTCTGAATGCCTTCATGGCCTGTCCGCCCCTTGCCTCTGCACTGCCGGTGTCCGCCACCGATCACGTCTGCCACGATCAGACACATGAAGAATTTCGTAGTCAAGACGATCGCCAACGCAGGTGCGCTGGCCGTGGCCATCTGGTTGATCCAGGACATCACGCTGACCGGTGGCAGCACCGGGCGCAAGGCGCTCACGCTGGTCGTGGTCGCCTTGCTCTTCGGCCTGGTGAATTTCGTGGTCAAGCCGATCGTGAAGCTGCTGACCCTGCCGCTCTTCATCCTCACGCTCGGGCTGATCACGCTGGTGGTCAACGCGCTCATGCTGCTGCTGACCTCCTGGCTGGCCGGGCTGTTCGACCTGAGCTTCCATGTCGAGGGCTTCTGGACCGCCGTCCTCGGCGGCCTGATCATCTCGATCGTGTCGTGGGCCCTGAACGTGGTCCTGCCCGACGAGGACTGACCCGGCACCTACTGGAACAGTGCGGGCAGGACCGGTGGCACACCGGAGAGAGAAGTGAGGAAGCGGTATGAGCACCATGGGTGACGGAACCCGGGCGGTACGGGCCGGGCTGCCCGAACCGGCGCAGTTCGAGCCCACCCTGCCCGGTCCGGTCTTCGCCGCGCACTTCCACCTCTCCGGTGAACCGACCGGTCCGTACACCTACGGCCGGGACACCAATCCGACCTGGACCCTTCTGGAACGCGCCATCGGCGAACTGGAGGCACCGGGGGAGCCCGTCGAGACCACCGTCTTCGCCTCCGGGATGGCGGCGATCTCGGCCGTGCTGCTGTCCCAGGCACGCACCGGCGACGTGGTCGTGCTGCCCGCCGACGGATATCAGGCGCTGCCGCTGGTGCGTGCGCAGCTGGAGGCGTACGGCGTCGAGGTGCGGACCGCGCCGACCGGTGGCGATGCCCAGCTCGCGGTCCTCGAAGGCGCGAAGCTGCTGTGGATCGAGACCCCGTCCAATCCGGGGCTCGACGTCTGCGACGTACACCGGCTCGTCGAGGCGGCGCACTCGGCCGGCACTCTGGTGGCCGTCGACAACACCCTCGCCACACCGCTCGGCCAGCGCCCGCTGGAGCTGGGGGCCGACTTCTCGGTGGCCAGTGACACCAAGGGCCTGACCGGACACGGGGACATCCTGCTCGGCCATGTGACCTGCCGTGATCCGGAGCTGGCAGCGGGAGTACGGCGCTGGCGCAAGGTGGTCGGCGCCATCCCGGGCCCCATGGAGGCCTGGCTCGCGCACCGGTCGCTGGCCACGCTGGAGCTGCGGATCGACCGGCAGTGCGCCACCGCCCTGACGCTGGCGGAGGCACTCGGCAAGCGGCCGGAGGTGACCGGGCTGCGGTATCCCGGGCTGCCCACCGACCCTTCGTATCCGAAGGCCGTGCGGCAGATGCGGCGCTTCGGCTCCGTGGTGTCGTTCGTCCTGCCCGACCGCGAACGGGCCGAGCGCTTCCTGACCGAGCTGCGGCTGGTCGACGACGCGACGAGCTTCGGTGGTGTGCGCTCCACCGCCGAGCGCCGGGCGCGCTGGGGCGGTGACGCCGTACCCGAGGGCTTCATCCGCCTCTCGGTCGGCGCGGAGAGCCCGGCGGACCTGGTGGCGGATGTGGAACGGGCGCTGGATGCGGCGCTGGGCGAGCACTGAACGACCCGGGTACGGGCGGTCCGAGCCTCCCCCCTCGTGGCTCGGACCGCCCCGGCTCCTCCTGCGAAGAACCGCCTGAACCAGGCTAGTTGACTCTCCGTCAGTGTCCAATCACGGTAGCGACAGCGACCTATCGACATATTTATAGTTGTACAGGTCCGAAGCGTCGCGAGGGTGGGAGGACAGGACATGGACCTGGCCCTGCTGCGCACGTTCGTCACGGTGCACCGGGCCGGCTCCTTCACCCGGGCCGCTGCCCTGCTCGGCCTCTCCCAGCCCGCGGTCACCTCGCAGATCCGGACCCTGGAGCGGCAACTGGGCCGCCCCCTCTTCCTGCGCAGGGCCCGCGGCGTGACCCCGACGACCATCGGCGACGAACTCGCGCACCGGGCGGCGCCGCATCTGGACGCGCTGATCGAGATCACCGAGACGGAGCTCGACGAGGAGTCGGGCGTACGGACCCTGCATCTGGCCGGACCTCCCGAGTTCACCTCGATGCGCGCCCTGCCCGCGCTCACCCCGCACGTCGGCCAGGGCCTGGCTCTGCGCAGTTCGTTCTTCACCGGCGCCGAGGAGACGCTGGAGGGGCTGGCCGCCGGACACCATGATCTGGCCATCGCGACGACCCGCCCGCGCGGTGGGCTGCTCACCGCGACTCCGCTCTGCGACGAGGAACACGTCCTGGTCGCCGCGCCGCGCTGGGCCGGGCGCCTCGGGCCCGGGACTCTGCGGCACAAGGGGCCCGTGGTGCTGGACCAGCTGCCAATCGTGGAAGTCCACGAGAGCCTGCCGCTCGTCTCCCGCTACTGGGCCGCCGTCTTCGAGAGCCGGCCCGCCGTCGCGGGGACCGTCATCGTGCCGGACCTCCGGGCGGTCCTGGAGTGCACCGCGGCGGGCGCCGGGCTCGCCGTGCTGCCGCGCTATCTGTGCGAGAGGGCACTGGAGCGGGGCGAGGTCGTGGCCCTCCTGGACCCTCCCGTGCCTCCCCTGCGCACATACTTCCTGACCGTGCGGACCGGCACGCTCGCGCTGCCCCACATCGCGCGGGCGCACGCGTGGCTGCTGCGCGCCGCCGTCGACTGGTGAGCGCAGGACGGCCCGGCACCGGTCCGGTGTTTCAGAACCGGTCCCGCGGGCCACGCTCTTGCCATGACCGAACGTCCTGTGGTCAAGCGCACCGCACGCGCCATCCTGCTCGACGGCAACGACCTGATCCTCATCAAGCGCACCAAGCCCGGGGTGGATCCCTACTGGCTCACGCCCGGTGGCGGGGTCGAGCCCGAGGACGCGACCGTGGTCGACGCCCTGCACCGCGAGGTGGACGAGGAGCTCGGCGCCAAGATCACCGATGTGGTCCCCTGCTTCGTCGACACCGTGGAGCACATCGAGGGCGGCGGGGTGAAGGGCGTGAAGGTCCAGCACTTCTTCGTCTGCCGGCTGGACTCGATGGACCCGTCCCGGCGGCACGGCCCCGAGATCGACGATCCCTGCGGGGAGTACGACATCGTGCGGGTGCCGTTCAGCCGGATGGGGATCGCCGCCGTCCACCTCGTGCCGCTGTCGCTGCGGCACTACCTGGACGGCAACATCGAGGGCGTACGCGCGATGCACGCGCCCGACCTGGGCTGAACGGCCGCTGCTCCGGGGCCGATGACAGCCGCCGCGGTCAGGCGGGGCCGGTCGCGGCCAGGTCCTCCACGAAGTCGTGCCGGATGCGCTCGGTCGGCATGCCGCTGCCTCTGAGCACGTCCACGCCACTGCGGATCATGCCGGGCGGGCCCGAGAGATAGGCGTCGTACTCGTGCCACGGGCCGCACTCCCGCACCGCCTCGGGCAGCAGTCCCCTCATCAGGCCCCCTCCCGTTCGCGGTCCGGTGGAGACCACCGGCCGCACCGCGAGCCAGGGATAGGTGCTCTGGAGCCGCATCATCGTGTCGATGTCGTACAGGTCGTGATCGCTGCGTGCCCCGTAGAAGACCTCCACGGGGCGCCGGTCACCATGCTCCGCAACATCCTCGACGAGCGCCTTGATGGGTGCGATGCCCGTGCCTCCGCCCAGGCAGAGCAGACCGTTGTGGGTGGAGTGGTCGACCGTCATCGATCCCGTGGGCGGGCCGAGGCGCAGGATGTCGCCGGGCCGGGCCCGGTGCACCAGTGCGTTGGAGACCCAGCCGGCCGGGACCGCCTTGATGTGGAAGGTGAGCAGACCATCGGGGCGGGGTGCCGAGGCGAAGGAATAGTGCCGCCAGTTCCGGGGCCACCACGGGGTCTCCACGGCCGTGTACTGGCCTGCGAGGAAGGGGTAGGCCTGGTCGGGGCGGAGCGTGAGCACCGCTATGTCACGGGTCCTGAGGTCGTGGGACACCACTTCCGCGTGCCACCAGGCAGGGGCCTGCTGCTCGTCCTCGGCGGCGGCGTCGATCATGATCTGCGATATCGCGGTGTAGGCGCGCACCCATGCCGCTTCGGTCTCCCCGTCCCAAGTGGTGGTCGCGTAGCGGCTCAGGGCGCCCATGAGCGCCTCCCCCACTGCGGGATAGTGCATGGGCAACGTGCCGTACTTGCGGTGCCCCCGGCCCAGTTCGCCGAGGTACTCGGCCAGTGCACGCGGATCGTCCAGCCGGTCGGCCGCGGTGAGGATCGCGCGGAGGAGACGGTCGCGCTGGACGTCCATCGCGACCGGGAACAGGTCACGCAACTCCGGGTGCCGCACGAAGAGCAGCGCGTAGAAGTACGAGGTCGTCTGATCCGCGACGGGCGAGATCTCGGTCAGGGTGCGATGGATCAGGGCCGCGTCGGGAGATCTATCCGTTCCGTCTTCGGTCCACCCGGTGGCCGGAGCATCCATACTGTGCCTCGCCTCGTACGTCTCGTGATCGCCTTACGCACCAGCGCGGCCCGCAGCCCCCTGCCCGCGGACGCACTCGGGTCCTGCTGACGATCGCCGGTCGGCCACTGCCCACGGTCCCTCGGCCCAGGATGCCTTGCGACGGACACGGGCGGGCCGTGACGCCATGACAGCCACCCATGAACGCATCCGTACCCGACGAGGCGGCAACTCACCGCCGGAGACGGCAGCAGAGGAGTGCGTGCTGTACGCCGAGGCTAGTACGCGCGATTACTCCCGCGGTCAGACGCCCGATCGCTCCGCTCCCGGCACCGTGTTTCACGTGAAACCACTCAAACGCTCCGCCCGCCGCAGCCTCCTGGTGGCGCACGTCGCGGTATCCGTGGGCTGGCTGGGACTGACCGTCGGACTGCTGGCCCTCGGAATCACGGCCTTCTCCACCGCGGACCCCGCCACCGCACAGGCCGCCACCCGCGCCATGAAGATCTTCGGGGACTGGCTGGTCGTACCGGTCGCCCTGTTCTCGCTGTTCAGCGGTCTCGTCCTGGCACTCGGCACGCCATGGGGGCTGGCCAGGCACCGGTGGGTCTGGACGAAGTTCTGGCTCACCCTGATCACCGTGGCACTGTCCGTCTTCTCCCTGCGGCCCGGCATCGACGAGGCCGCGGCACGTGGCGCCGTCGATATCGACCTGGTGGTCGCTCCGTCAGTGGCAACGGTGACGTACCTCTTCATCACCGCGATATCGGTACTGAAACCCTGGGGGCCCACCCGGCGCGGCCGCCGGCTGCGCCGCTCGGCCGGAGCCGGTAAAGGAGTGGACGAGCGAACACCTCGTCGGACAGCCTGACCTCCATGCCCAGCTCACTGCCCCGTCCGATCGCCGAACTGCCTGTCCGGCGCCTCACCCCGGGTGACCTGGTCGCCTGCGCCGATCTCTGCGAAGACCGTGGCTGGCCACGCGATGAGCACAGGTGGGGCCTGCTTCTCGCCGCCGGAACCGGCTACGGCGTGGACGACCCCGGGGGCAAGGGGCTGATGGCCAGTTGCGTAGTGACCTCCTACGGCCCACGGCTGGCCGCCATAGGCATGCTGCTCGTCGCGGAGCGATACGCGCGGCAGGGCATCGCGCGGCGTCTGATGAACCATGTGATCGCCGAGTCCGGAGGCACACCGCTCAGCCTCTACGCGACAGCCGCGGGACAACCGCTCTACGAGCAGATCGGCTTCTCGGTCGTGGGCCGCTCCCAGCGGGTCACCGGCTCCTTCCGGCCGGCCGGCGACAGGTCCTCCGCCGTGACCGTCCGCCCGGCCACGGCGGAGGACCTGCGCGCCATGGTCCGGCTGGACTCGGACGTCTTCGGTACCGACCGGACCCATGTCCTCGCCCGGCTGCCCGCGTACGCCGACCACATCCGGGTCGCACAGGACGAGGGACATCTCATCGGTTACGCAGCGGCGTGGCCGAGCGAACGGACACATGTGGTCGGTCCGCTGATCGCGCGCGACACCGCCACGGCTCAGGCGCTCGTCGCCTCTCTCGCGGAGGCGACGGATCTGCCCCTGCGCGTGGACGTCGACGCGCGCCATACCGAACTGCTCGACTGGTTCGAGGAGTGCGGTCTGCGGCCCGGCTCCTCGACCACGGTGATGACACTCGGTGCCTCGGACCTGCCGGGCGACTGGACCCGTCGCTACGCCCCACTGACCGTGGCGACGGGCTGACCGCCGGCACCCGCGCGGCCGGATGCCGTCATCGGCGGCCATGGGCCCGGCAAGTGCGTCAGGCGATGCGTCAGGCGAGATCCCTCACGGCGGCCGTCGCGAAGCCGTGGTCCTGGTCGGGAGCACCTCCGCCGACGCCGATGGCACCGATGAGCCGGCCGCTGCGGTGCACCGGAACGCCGCCGGCGATGAAGAGCAGCGGCCGGTCGAGGGCGGTGGGCAATGTATGGAAGGGCCCGCCGGGCTGGACCGCGTCGACGAGGTCGGCCGTGGGGGCGTTGAGCTGGAGGGCCGTGTACGCCTTGCGGGTGCTGGTCTCGCCGGCAATGAGGACGGCCCGGTCGTCGCGCCGGAAGGCCAGCAGGTGGCCACCCGCGTCGAGGACGGTGACGGCGACCGCGACGCCGGCGGCCTCGGCGGCGGTCCGGGCCGCGTCGATCAGTGCTTCGGCGTCCGGGGTCGTCAGCGGGGCGACGGCGACGGTGGTGGTGGTGCTCATGGGGTGACTCCTTGGTGCGAGGTGGTGCGAAATGATGCGGCGCGGTGTGGCGCCGTGCTCTGCGGTAGGGGACATCAGCTCCGGGACGCGGGGGCCAGGGCCGGCTCAGGGCTGTGCCGGGCGACCAGTCGGCTGGGCATGACCGTGCGGCGTTCCAGCACACCGGAGACGACCGCGAGGGCCAGGGCGGAGGCTGCCAGAGCTGCGCCGACCCAGTTGGGAGCGGTGTAGCCGAGGCCTGCCGAGATGGCGAGGCCACCGAGCCACGCCGAGAGCGCGTTGCCGAGGTTGAAGGCACCGATGTTGGCCGCGGAGGCGAGGGTCGGAGCATCGGCCGCCTGGTCGAGCACCCGCTTCTGCAGCGGCGGTACGGTCGCGAAGCCCAGGCCGCCGATCAGCACGATGGTGACGGCCGAGGCGATCTTGTTGTGAGCGGTCAGGGTGAACAGGGCGAGCACCACGGAGAGCGCGCCCAGCGACACGTACAGCAGGGGCATCAGACGGCGGTCGGCGAACTTGCCGCCGATCAGATTGCCGCCCACCATGCCCAGTCCGAGCAGGACCAGCAGCCAGGTGACGGACGACGTGGAGTATCCGGCGATCTCGGTCATCATCGGGGTGATGTAGGTGATCGCGGCGAAGACCCCGCCGAAGCCCAGCACGGTCATCGCCATGGCGAGCAGGACCTGCACATTGCGGAACGCGGCCAGTTCGTCGCGGAGCCGTACGCCCTCGTTCCGCGGCTGTTCGGGGACGAGCCCGGCGACGCCGAGAAGACCGATGACGCCGATCGCGGCGACGGCGAAGAACGTGGTCCGCCAGCCGACACTCTGCCCGATGTAGGTGCCCAGCGGTACACCGACGACATTGGCCACGGTGAGGCCGGTGAACATCATGGCGATCGCGCCGGCCTTCTTCCGGGGAGCGACCAGGTCGGCCGCGACGACCGTTCCGATGCCGAAGAAGGCGCCGTGGGCGAGTGAGGCGATCACCCGGCCGACGACCATCACACCGAAGACCGGGGCGACCGCGGAGACGACGTTGCCCACCACGAACAGCCCCATGAGCAGCATCAGCATGCGTTTGCGGGTGACCCGGGTGCCGAGGGCAGTCATCACCGGGGCACCGAGGACGACGCCGAGGGCGTATCCCGTGACGAGGAATCCCGCGGTCGGGATCGAGACCTGGAAGTCCGCAGCAACCTCGGGGAGCAACCCCATGATCACGAACTCGGTGGTCCCGATACCGAAAGCCCCGATGGCGAGGGCTAGGAGCGCGAGCGGCATGGGTTTCACCTTCCCTGAAGATTGCGTCTGCGCCTTACGAGCGTCCACAATAATTGCAGACGCCGATTAATTGCAAGCGCGGGCTATTGCGGCAGTCGCCTATCCTGGTGGCAAGCGGCTCCGACGCGGAGGAGAGACCCCATGACAGCGACAGACCCCGCACTGACCGCCCTCTCCCAGGGCTGGTGCGCTCTCTCCTTGCTCCACGGAAAGATCGAGGCCCGTATCGAGCGGGCGCTGCAGTCCGGGCACGGGCTCAGCGTGCGGGAGTTCTCCCTGCTCGGCGTCCTGAGCAGGCAGCACAACGGCCCCGGTGGGCATCTCCAGATGAAGCAGGTCGCGGACGCCGTCGTACTCAGCCAGAGCGCCACCACCCGCCTGGTTACCCGCCTGGAGGACCGCGGACTGCTGACGCGGTATCTCTGCGACACCGATCGCCGCGGCATCTACACCGATGTCACCGAGGCCGGCCTCGCTCTGCTCGCCGAGGCCCGGCCGACCAATGACAGCGCGCTGCGTGCCGCGTTGGACGAAGCCGCGAAGAGCCCCGAACTGGCTCCGCTGGTCAGGGCGGTCGAGGACCTGAAGGCCCCCGTGCAGATCGCGTGAGTCACCACGTGGTGGCGAGGGCCCCACGAGGCCCGACGAAATCCCGCGCCACCCGAATGATCTGCGTACCCTGCCGATCATGAGCGATCTCGAAATACGTCCGGCCGCCCTCGACGACATCCCCGCGATCGTGGCCATGCTCGCCGACGATCCGCTGGGTGCACAGCGTGAGTCGCCGGATGACCTCACCCCGTACCACGCCGCGTTCCGGCGGCTGGTGGACGATCCGAACCAGCATCTGGTTGTCGCGGTGCGCGAGGGCCGCGTCGTCGGAACCCTTCAGCTGACCGTGATTCCCGGGCTTTCCCGGCGCGGCTCGACCCGCTCGGTCATCGAGGGCGTACGCATCCACGCCGACGAGCGCGGCAGCGGCCTCGGCACCCTGCTGATCGAGTGGGCCGTGGACGAATCCCGGCGCCAGGACTGCCAGTTGGTCCAGCTGACGTCCGATGCGACCCGGACCGATGCCCATCGCTTCTACGAGCGGCTCGGATTCACCGCCAGCCATGTGGGCTTCAAGCTCGCGCTCTGACCCCCGTCCGGAATCCGGGAGGTCGTCCGGGCACCGTGTCAGTGGCGGACAGCGCAGGAGCGGGCTCGGTCGGCGCCACCTCCCGGCCCCGTCCGTACGAGCCGCGTCCCCGGTGCCCGTGGCCGACGCGGTCGTCGTGCGGCTGGGCCCAGCGAGCCGATGGTGAGCCGGCACGGCGGCTGCTGTCCGACGTCGGCCGGGATGCCTCCGCCGCGATCGAAACGGCAGCATCCCGGCTTTCGCGATGGGCGGGGCAGGCACGGGTCACGCCACGCTTCCGCACCCCGCCGGAAAGGGAGTTGGCGTCCTGAACCGGCCCGCCCCCTCCCGTTTCACGTGAAACGTGATGCTCAGGCCCCCAGGCCCCGCCATCCGCCCTCGTCCACACCACCGGGAACGGCCGCTGCCGGGTCGTACGGCTCCCGAGTGAAGACGAACGAACCCAGATCGAGATGGTTCACGCTGCCGTCGCTGTTCCGGACCACACGCAGCGTCTCCCCCGCGTAGTAGCCGTCAAGGCCGATCCAGGTGCCATCGGACTGTGCGGTGAACCGGGCACCGCGGCCGGCGCCCTGCAGGGGCCCGAGCTCCAGCCCACCGTCCGGGACCATCCGCAGGACGTTCGAGCGCGTGCCCCAGTACCAGGGGCCGGTCAGCGCGAGAAGCTCGGCATCCACCTCCGGCAGCGGGCGCCAGGGCTCCGGAATGCGGGGCTCGGCCTCGGCCACGATGTCCACGAGGTCGGCGGCAACACCACCGATCATCGGTCCCGACGTCGCGTTGGTGAGCGCGACAGCCACCACGTCGTCCTCGATGCTGATCCACAGGGCGGCCAGGAAGCCGGGCAGCGAGCCCGTATGTCCGAAGAGCGTGCGGCTGCCGCTGCGCACCACCTGAAGGCCCAGACCGTAATTGGACTGCCAGTCGCCGGACTCGGTCGGCGCGGACGGCTCACGCATCTGCTCCACGGAGGCGGCACAGAGCACCCGGTCGTCCCCCTCGGCCAGGAGGGTCGCGAAGCGCAGGAGGTCATCGGTGGTGGACCAGAGCTGACCGGCCGGAGCCATCAGCCCGAGATCCTCGGCCGGTTCAGGCAGCATGACATCGGCCCAGGGATGCACGGCCCAGCCGCCTGCGTGCGGCGGCTGCGGGTGGGGGCCGGTGCGGTGCATGCCGAGCGGTTCCAGGATCTCGCGTCGCAGCACCTCCGCCCAGCTCGCCCCGCGCACCTGCTCGACCAACGCGCCCAGCAGCGTGTAGCCGGGGTTCGAGTAGTGGTGATGGTGCCCCGGACGGTGCATCCGCGTCTGCTCGCCGAGTACGTCGGCCAACTCGGGCCGCAGCGTGCCCGGGGTCCGCTCCCACCAGGGTCCGGGTGACTCGGCACCAAGTCCCGCACTGTGTCCCAGCAGTTGGTGGATCGTCACGCCACCGACGCCGGTGCCGGGCAGATGCTTCTCCAGCGGATCGTCCAAGTCCAGAAGGCCCTCGTCACGCAGGCGCAGGACCAGCACCGCGGTGAAGGTCTTGGTGAGGGAGCCGATCCTGAACTGTGTGTCCGCGTCCGGGGCATGCCCGTCCACGCAACTGCGGGAGCCGTTCCAGACGGTCTGCCCCTGCCTCTGTACCGCGGCGACGAGCGAGGGCGCCCGGCCCTCCGACTGCGCGGTGGCGATACGGTGCAGCAGAGCACGCTGCGTCCCGGGGAGCAACTGTTCGGGTGAGAAGGTCATGCTCAAACAACTACCCGCAGAACGAGGCGGTGGCGAGTCCATTTCACCGCACCCGGACCGTGCCCGGCGATGGCGGAGCGCATCCCGTCGGCGAGCCCGCGTGCGCCCACTCGCCCATCGCGCTGTACCGGCCGTGGGCTGAACGGGATCGAGGAAACGTGTCATGGTCATCGACTCTCCTGCGTCAACTGCACTTGAGGTCAAGTGCACGGGCTCGAACACGAGTCGTCGCAGGGGATCGACGCCGGCGGGGTGAGGTGGCCCTGCCGCTGGGCCGGCCCGGATCGAGTGGTCGAGGGCCGGCCCGACGGCATCGATGGTGATCAGCCGGCGATGGTGGCGAGATCTCCGGGCTCGTAGGCGCCGCCCTGGTTGTTGAGGATCACGCCGAGCCGGTTGGTCGCGTTGATCACGGCGATCAGGGAGACCAGCGCGATGGCCTGGTCGTCGTCGTAGTGCTTGCGGACCTGGGCCCAGGTCTCGTCGGCGACGCCCTCGTAGCTGTCGATGATGCGGGTGCCCTCCTCGGTGAGGGCCAGCGCGGCGCGCTCGGCCTCGGTGAACACGGTGGAGTGACGCCAGGTGGCGACCAGGTTCAGCCGGGCCGCGGTCTCGCCGGCGGCTGCGGCGTCCTTGCCGTGGATGTCGACGCAGAAGCCGCAGCCGTTGATCTGGCTGGCGCGCAGCTGCACCAGCTCCTGGGTGGGCTCGGGCAGCGGCGACTCGCGAATCACCTCGCTGACGGCGAAGATCCGCTTGCCGATCTTGGCGCCGGTCTCGTTCGCGAACAGGTTCATACGGGGTTCCATCACAACGTCCTCGCTCGTGGAAGCGTGTACCGCGCGGATCGACCGCGCAGCGTCCAGATGCCCATGAGTCGCCGGCCGCCCCGGCCCTGTGACAGCACGACGGTGTGACGAAGGCCACCGGCACCTGTGTCACAGGAGAGCGAGGAGCGGCGACTTGTGCGTGACACGGAGAAGAGACGCAACAGGCGGGAGCCGACGATGGACGAGCGCACCGAGCCAGCGACCGCCGTGACCGGGCACAGCCCTCGCGCCGGAGGTACGGACTCCGCCACCGAGGCGTTCGTCGCCCATCGCAACCTGCTGTTCACCGTTGCCTACGAGATGCTCGGCTCCGCCGCCGACGCCGAGGACGTCCTTCAGGAGACCTGGCTGCGCTGGGCGGACATCGACCACGACACGGTTCGGGACCCGCGTGCCTTCCTGGTCCGCATCACCACGCGCCAGGCGTTGACCCGGCTGCGCATGCTGCGTCGGCGCAAGGAGTCCTACATCGGCCCCCGGCCCAGACGCGCAGTGCGCTCGCGGCTTTCCAACAGGCGGTCGAAACGGGCGACCTGCAGCGACTGCTCGACATGATCGCCCCGGACGTCGTGCTGCTGACCGACGGCGGCGGAGTCGTACAGGCCGCACTGGAGCCTCTCGTGGGTGCCGGAACGGTGGCCGACGTGCTGAGCAGGCTCACCTCCGCAAGCTTGCAGTCGGCCCAGGTCAACGGCTACCCGGCCTTGATCCTGCGTACGGGCGGCGCGATCGACGCCGTCCTGGCGGTACGCCTCGAAGGTGGCCTCATCACCGGGCTCTACGCCGTCCGCAACCCCGAGAAGCTGTCACGCATCGACCGGGAGACCGCAGTGGGCCGCTGAGCCGGGAACGTCCGGTGAGCCGTTGTCCGGAAAGGTGGATGCGCTGGACAGCAAGTCCTGTCACCGCCGCACAAGCCCGAGGTGCCGTCTCAGGGACGTGTCATTTCCTCTACCTGCGACCGGCACGGCCGCCTCGGGCGGAGTGGCTGTGGTCGGACAGGACTCCCTCGATGGCGGCCCGCACCCACGCTGTTCTGCCGACGGTGAAGACCGGCCCGACCGGGCTCGACAATCACTACAGTCCAGCCTCATGACGACGGTCACCACGCGCACAGTCGAATACCCCGCCGACGGCCTGACGATGATCGGGCACCTCGCGCTCCCCACCGGTGTCGACCGCCGGCCCGCAGTCCTGATCGGGCCCGAGGGGCCGGGCCTGAACGACTTCCAGCGCCGCCGGGCCGACGCCCTCGCCGAACTGGGGTACGTGGCGCTGGCCTTCGACATCAACGGCGGGCGCTGGTTCACCGACCCACAGGAGATGCTGGCGCGCGCGACCCCCCTGCTCGCCGATCCCGACCGGATGCGGGGCATCGGCCATGCAGCACTCGATGTGCTGCGTGCCGAACCGCGGACCGACCCCGACCGGATCGCCGCCATCGGCTACGGCACCGGGGGCGCGATCGTGCTGGAACTCGGGCGCGACGGCGTCGACCTGCGGGCGATCGGGACGGTCAACGCACTGACCACGGGCCGACCGGGCGAGGCGGCACGCATCCGTTGCCCCGTGTGGGCCGGGGTCGGATCGGAGGACCCGATCATGCCCGCTGAGCAACGGGATGCCTTCGCCGCCGAGATGCAGGCCGCGGGCGTCGACTGGCGCCTCGTGGTCTACGGCGGAGCCCTGCACGCCTTCCACCACCCGCCGGTCGACCAGACCGTGCTCCCCGGCGTCGGCTACCACCCGCAGCACGCGCAGCGAGCCTGGCGCGATGTCCTCGACCTGCTCGCCGAGTGCCTGCCCGCAACCTGCCGGTCTCAGGATCGTGTCCTATAGGGCCTCACCTGGACATCGCGTGTGAGATCAGGACACGAAATCTGAGCCCCTGCAACAGGTGCCGTCAGGTCTGAGCCATGTCCACGAAGCGCGAGTAGTGGCCCTGGAAGGCCACCGTGATCGTCGCCGTCGGACCGTTACGGTGCTTGGCCACGATCAGGTCGGCCTCACCGGCGCGGGGGGACTCCTTCTCGTAC
The DNA here is from genome assembly GCF_042882135.1 of Streptomyces sp. NPDC058240. NCBI lineage: Bacteria > Bacillati > Actinomycetota > Actinomycetes > Kitasatosporales > Streptomycetaceae > Streptomyces > Streptomyces sp. NPDC058240. Next base: position 270,083 of record NZ_JBHVWT010000002.1, on the reverse strand, counting down.
GCGTCCTCGCGGTGCAGCAGGATCACCATGTCGGCGTCCTGCTCGATGGATCCGGATTCACGCAGGTCGGAGACCATCGGCTTCTTGTCCGTGCGCTGCTCGGGACCACGGTTCAGCTGGGAGAGCGCGATGACCGGGAGCTGAAGCTCCTTCGCCAGCAGCTTGAGGTTTCGGGACATGTCCGAAACCTCCTGCTGACGGCTCTCGGCACGCTTCGAGCCGCCGGACTGCATCAGCTGCAGATAGTCGATGACCACGAGCTTGAGGTCGTTGCGCTGCTTGAGACGACGGCACTTCGCCCGGATCTCCATCATGGAGAGGTTCGGGGAGTCGTCGATATAGAGCGGGGCGGCCGAGACATCCGGCATGCGGCGGGCCAGTCGCGTCCAGTCCTCGTCGGTCATGGTGCCGGAGCGCATGTGGTGCAGCGCCACCCGTGCCTCGGCGGAGAGCAGACGCATCGCGATCTCGTTACGCCCCATTTCGAGGGAGAAGATCACGCTGGGCAGGTTGCTCTTGATCGAACAGGCCCGTGCGAAGTCGAGGGCCAGCGTGGACTTACCCATGGCGGGACGGGCGGCGATGACGACCATCTGGCCCGGGTGCAGGCCGTTCGTCAGAGCGTCGAGGTCGGTAAAGCCGGTCGGCACCCCGGTCATCTCGCCGCTGCGCGAACCGATCGCCTCGATCTCGTCGAGCGCGCCCTCCATGATGTCGCCGAGCGGGAGGTAGTCCTCGCTGGTGCGCTGCTCGGTGACGGCGTAGATCTCGGCCTGCGCGGAGTTCACGATGTCGTCGACATCGCCGTCGGCCGCGTATCCCATCTGCGTGATCTTCGTACCGGCTTCGACGAGCCGCCTCAGGACCGCCCGCTCGTGGACGATCTCCGCGTAGTACGAAGCGTTGGCCGCGGTCGGCACGGACTGGACGAGGGTGTGCAGATACGGCGCCCCGCCCACCTTGGTGATCTCACCGCGCTTGACCAGCTCGGCAGCCACCGTGATCGGGTCGGCCGGCTCGCCCTTGGCGTAGAGGTCGAGGATCGCCTGGTAGACGGTCTCGTGCGCGGGACGGTAGAAGTCGTGGCCCTTGATGATCTCCACGACATCGGCGATGGCGTCCTTGGACAGGAGCATGCCGCCGAGGACCGACTGCTCGGCATCGAGGTCCTGGGGCGGCACCCGCTCGAAACCAGGAGAGCCGCCCTCCCATCCGCCGCTTTCCCTGCCGCGATCGTGCTGCTCGCCGCGGTCCCGGCCTTCACCGCGGCGCTGCCGGGAAACAGGCAGACGGTCGCTGGGACCAGTCTCGGCCCAGGGGTCGTCCAAAGGCTCGGGAATGCTCACCGGGCCACCTCCTCCCGTCCGCTCCGCGGACCTCGCCATGCCACTCTTTCTTACGGCACAGCACCGACAAACAAGACGCCCGACTCCGGTTCCGGCGCGTCGAGTTCTGCTGGTTCCAAGACGGGAACGGGGTGCGGGCGCCGGTCCACGGTAGGCCGCTCGGCACCGTCAGCCAATCTGGTTATCCACAGGGCATGTGGACGACCGACCAGATGCTGTGGAGAACTCTGCAGAACCTGTGCACGGAGCGGGGGACAGCACTGTGGACAAACTCATAGCACCTGCGCCATCAGCGCGCTGACCTGGGCTTTCCCCATCCACGGGCTGTGGGGGAGAAAAACTTTCCGAGTCAGCACAAGATCACGACAAACGGCACACGGGAGAACGCCGACCCTCAGCAAATGTAAGGACTACTAGAGCATTGCATCTATTACCTGTGGAAGATTAGATTGACCCCCATGATCCAGGCCCCGGCACCCCCGCCGCCCAGTCGTCGACGGCACGACCGCGAGATCATCTCGCTCGCCGTCCCTGCCTTCGGCGCGCTCGTCGCCGAGCCGCTCTTCGTGATGGTCGACAGTGCGATCGTCGGCCATCTCGGCACCCCGCAGCTGGCCGGCCTGGCCGTCGCCGCGGCTCTGCTGACCACCGCCGTCAGCGTCTTCGTCTTCCTCGCCTACGCCACCACCGCGGCGGTGGCACGCCGGGTCGGGGCGGGCGATCTGGCCTCCGCGATCCGACAGGGCATGGACGGCATCTGGCTGGCACTCCTGCTGGGCATCGCCGTCATCGCCGTCGCTCTTCCCGCGGCCCCCTGGCTGGTGGACATCTTCGGAGCCTCCGACACGGCAGCCCCCTACGCGACCACGTATCTGAGGATCTCCAGCCTCGGCATCCCGGCCATGCTCGTGGTGATGGCCGCGACCGGAGTTCTCCGTGGCCTGCAGGACACCAGGACACCGCTGTACGTCGCCGTCGGAGGCTTCGCGGCCAACGGAGCCCTCAACGCAGGACTGGTCTACGGCGCCGGTCTCGGTATCGCCGGATCGGCCTGGGGCACCGTGATCGCGCAGATCTCGATGGCCGTCGCCTACCTGATCGTGGTGGTACGGGGGGCGCGACGGCACGGCGCCTCGTTGCGTCCCGATGCCGCGGGCATCAGGGCCAGCGCCCAGGCAGGCGTTCCGCTGCTGGTCCGTACGCTGTCGCTCCGTGCCGTCCTGATGATCGCCACAGCCGTCGCCGCCCGCCTCGGCGACACCGAGATCGCCGCGCACCAGATTATCCTCTCCCTCTGGAGCCTGATGGCCTTCGCCCTCGACGCCATCGCCATCGCCGGTCAGGCGATCATCGGCCGCTATCTGGGAGCCGATGACGCCAAGGGCGCACGCGAGGCATGCCGCCGCATGGTGCAGTGGGGCATCGTTTCCGGGGTGGTGTTCGGGGCGCTGATCGTGCTTGCCCGCCCACTGTTCGTGCCCTTGTTCACCAGCGACCGGACCGTGCAGGACACTCTGCTCCCGGCGCTGCTGGTGGTGGCGCTGTCCCAGCCGATCGCCGGCGTGGTCTTCGTCCTGGACGGAGTGCTGATGGGAGCCGGAGACGGGCGGTACCTGGCGTGGGCCATGCTCGTCACTCTTGCGGTCTTCGCCCCGGTCGCTCTGCTGGTGCCGGTGATCGGTGGCGGCCTGACGACACTGTGGTGGGCGATGGCCCTGATGATGACCGTCCGCATGGTGACGCTCTGGCTGCGCACCCGCTCCGGCAAGTGGATCGTCACCGGTGCCACCCGTTGAGCCACCGGCCGTGGTCCGTTCGCCGGGCCACCGGCCGTGGTCCCGTTTCACGTGAAACAGTGAAACCGTGAAACGGGGCCACGGGAAGCCGGACCAGGACGGCGGAGCCCGAAACGCTGAAGGGCCGCACCCCGTGGGGTGCGGCCCTTCAGCTGCTCAGGTGAGCTGTGCCCTTAGGCAGCAACGACCTCGATGCCGAGGTTCGCAGCGACCTCGGGGTGCAGACGCACGGACACCTGGTGTCCGCCGAGCGTCTTGATCGGCGAGCCGAGCTCGACGCGACGCTTGTCGACGTCGGGGCCACCGGCGGCCTTGATCGCCGAGGCGATGTCGGCCGGGGTCACGGAGCCGAAGAGACGGCCGGCGTCGCCGGAGCGAACAGCCAGACGGACCTTCACGGCCTCGAGCTTGGTCTTGATCTCGTTGGCCTGCTCGATCGTGGCGATCTCGTGGATCTTGCGGGCGCGGCGGATCTGCGCCACGTCCTTCTCGCCACCCTTGGTCCAGCGGATGGCAAAGCCACGCGGAACCAGGTAGTTACGGGCGTACCCGTCCTTGACGTCGACGACGTCGCCCGCAGCACCGAGGCCGGAGACCTCGTGGGTGAGGATGATCTTCATGATTCGGTCACCCTTCCCTTATCGCGCGGTGGACGTGTAGGGCAGCAGCGCCATCTCACGGCTGTTCTTGACTGCCGTGGCGACGTCACGCTGGTGCTGCGTGCAGTTGCCGGTCACGCGGCGGGCACGGATCTTGCCACGGTCGGAAATGAACTTCCGCAGCATGTTCGTGTCCTTGTAGTCCACGTACTGGGTCTTGTCCTTGCAGAACGCGCAGACCTTCTTCTTAGGCTTGCGCACAGGCGGCTTCGCCATGGTGTTTCTCCTGTGTGATCAAGAAGTGGGGGTACGAGCTGCCCTAGAAGGGAGGCTCGTCCGAGTAGCCGCCGCCGGAGCCGCCGGAGCTTCCGCCCCAGCCGCCTCCGCCGCCTTGCTGGCCCCCGCCCTGCTGACCGCCGGACGGCGCGCTCGTGGCCCACGGGTCGTCGGCGGGAGCGCCGCCACCACCCTGCTGGCCACCGCCACCGGGACCGCCGCCCCAGTTACCGCCGCCCTGCTGGCCACCGCCGTATCCACCCTGGCCGCCCTGACCACCGCGACCGGTGGTCTTGGTGACCTTGGCCGTGGCGTTCTTCAGGCTGGGGCCGACTTCCTCGACATCCAGCTCGTAGACCGTGCGCTTGACGCCCTCGCGGTCTTCGTACGACCGCTGCTTCAGCCGGCCCTGCACGACGACGCGCATGCCTCGCTGGAGCGACTCGGCGACGTTCTCCGCCGCCTGCCGCCAGACCGAGCAGGTCAGGAACAGGCCTTCGCCGTCCTTCCACTCATTGGTCTGCCGGTCGAAGATGCGGGGAGTGGACGCGACACGGAACTTCGCGACCGCCGCACCGGACGGGGTGAAGCGCAGCTCGGGGTCGTCGACGAGATTGCCGACGACCGTGATGACGGTCTCGCCTGCCATGGATGAACCTCTCGGCGGGGATTGCTTCTGGCTGCTTGCTGCTACTCGAACCCGATGACCACTGAGCTAGATGCTCAGTGGGACTCGGGACGGAGGACCTTGGTCCGGAGGACCGACTCGTTCAGGTTCATCTGGCGGTCGAGCTCCTTGACGATCGCAGGCTCGGCCTGCAGATCGATGACCGAGTAGATGCCCTCGGGCTTCTTCTTGATCTCGTAAGCGAGACGACGACGGCCCCAGGTGTCGACCTTCTCAACCTTTCCGTTGCCCTCACGGACGACGGAGAGGAAGTTCTCGATCAGCGGGGAGACAGCGCGCTCCTCGAGATCGGGGTCGAGGATGACCATCACCTCGTAGTGACGCATGTGGAACCCACCTCCTTTGGACTCAGCGGCCACGGTCGTTCCGTGGCAGGAGGGTCGTGATGCGTAAGCAACAGTGTCTCCGAGTAAAACAGCCGCCACTGACAACGCCCTCCATCGAGAAGGGGCTGATGTGCTGGCCTGGGCAGACACCGGTGCAGACCATACAGAGTACCCGCACACCGGCTTCCGGTTGAAATCCGGTGCTCAGGAGACGCAATCTGGACACATCGGGTGTGACCGGCGCCACGGCGCGCCCCTTTCGGCCAGGAGGTACTCCATGGCACAGGCAATACGACCCCGTCCCCCCGTTTCCCTTCTCGCCACGGACGGCAAGACCCACCCGCTCCAGGAGACCCTGGTCGCGGTGACGCTGATCCTCGGCGTGCTGGCCTTCGTGACGGCGATGTTCCACAACCTGCATCTGATCAGCTCGTGGGCCGGACTCATCGGGATCCTCACGGGTGCGTACGGGCAGTACATCTCGGTGACCACGCGCGAACGGTTCCCGCTGATCATCGGCATGGGCGCAGCCGCCATCGGCTTCTTCCTGGGCATGGCCCACGGCGGCCTCTTCGGCGGCGTGGTGGGCTGACGCACGGCAGACAGCAGGTGATCCACGACCGGCACACAGCAAACGGACGGCGCGAGGAACCACACAGGGGCCTCGCGCCGTTCCCCGTACAAGGACCCGGCCACCCGGGTCGCCACGGCGGCGGAGCCGCAAGGTCCCATAGGGCCAGACGGCCCGCTCGTCGGTCACAGTAGGCTTCGGCGCGAGAGCCGGAGCCCCTGACCGATGGGGACACACCTGCCGAGGAGCGCCCCGCATGAGCCTGACCCTGAGGACCATCAGCCGAGAGCAGCATCTGGCATACATCCAGAGCCTGCCCGCGGCGAGTCACATGCAGGTCCCGGCATGGGCGGACGTGAAGGCGGAGTGGCGCTCGGAGAGCCTCGGCTGGTTCGACAAGAACGGACAGCTCGTCGGCGCCGGCCTGGTGCTCTACCGGCAGTTGCCCAAGATCAAGCGGTACCTCGCCTATCTGCCCGAGGGCCCGGTCATCAACTGGTACGCCCCGAACCTGGACGACTGGCTGCGGCCGATGCTGGCGCATCTCAAGCAACAGGGCGCCTTCTCCGTGAAGATGGGCCCGCCGGTCATCATCCGTCGCTGGGACGCGGCCGCCATCAAGTCGGGCATCCAGGACCCGGAAGTGAAGCGTCTGCGCGACGTCGAGGCCACCCACATCGAGCCGCGTGCCTTCGAAGTGGCGGACCGGCTGCGGAAGATGGGCTGGCAGCAGGGCGAGGACGGCGGCGCCGGATTCGGTGACGTACAGCCCCGCTACGTCTACCAGGTGCCGCTGGCGAACCGGTCGCTCGAAGACGTCCACAAGGGCTTCAACCAGCTGTGGCGACGCAACATCAAGAAGGCCGAGAAGGCCGGCGTCGAGGTCGTCCAGGGCAGTTACGCCGAGCTCGACGAGTGGCAGCGGCTGTACGAGATCACGGCGGAGCGCGACCACTTCCGGCCGCGTCCGCTGGGCTACTTCCAGCGCATGTGGACGGCCCTCAACAACGAGGACCCCAACCGGATGCGGCTCTACTTCGCCCGGCACGAGGGCGAGAACGTCGCGGCCGCGACCATGCTGATCGTCGGCGGGCACGTCTGGTACTCCTACGGCGCGTCCGCGAACCACAAGCGCGAGGTCCGGCCCTCGAACGCGATGCAGTGGCGGATGCTGCGCGACGCGTACGCCATGGGGGCCACCGTCTACGACCTGCGCGGCATCTCCGACTCGCTGGACGAGACCGACCACCTCTTCGGTCTGATCCAGTTCAAGGTCGGCACCGGCGGGCAGGCGGCCGAGTACGTCGGGGAGTGGGACTTCCCGCTCAACAAGCTGCTGCACAAGGCGCTCGACATCTACATGTCGCGCCGCTGATACGCGTAGTCCGATACGCACCGCCCCGCTGACGAAACCGGCTTCATTGGTTTCAATGGGGACTTCGGCTCCACACACCTCCCACACAGCAGCCACCAGAAGGGTTCCGGACCGGCCATGGCGCTCTCCCTGTACGTCGACACCGCGCGCTGGCGGGCGCACCAGAAATCCGTCCTCGACCAGTTCCCCGGCCTCGTCCCGGTCTGCAAGGGCAACGGCTACGGCTTCGGCCACGAGCGGCTGGCCGACGAGGCCATCCGCTTCGGCTCCGACATGCTCGCCGTCGGAACCACCTACGAGGCGGCCCGCATCAAGGACTGGTTCAGCGGCGACCTCCTGGTCCTCACCCCGTTCCGCCGGGGCGAGGAGCCCGTGCCGCTGCCCGACCGCGTCATCCGCTCCGTGTCCTCCGTGGACGGCGTGCACGCCCTGGTGGGCGCACGGGTCGTCATCGAGTGCATGAGCTCGATGAAGCGCCACGGCGTCAAGGAGGAGGAGCTAGGGCAGCTGCACGCCGCCATCGAGGACGTACGGCTCGAAGGCTTCGCCCTGCACCTGCCGCTGGACCGCACGGACGGCTCGGACGCGGTCGAGGAGGTCATCGGCTGGATGGACCGGCTGCGCGCGGCCCGGCTGCCGCTGCACACCATGTTCGTCAGCCATCTGCGCGCCGAGGAGCTGGGCCGACTCCAGCAGCAGTTCCCGCAGACCCGTTTCCGCGCCCGCATCGGCACCCGCCTGTGGCTCGGTGACCACGAGGCGACGGAGTACCGGGGCGCCGTCCTGGACGTCACGCGCGTGGCCAAGGGCGACCGCTTCGGCTACCGCCAGCAGAAGGCCGCCTCGGACGGCTGGCTGGTGGTCGTCGCCGGCGGTACGTCGCACGGCGTGGGCCTGGAGGCCCCGAAGGCCCTGCACGGTGTGATGCCGCGCGCCAAGGGGGTCGCCCGCGCGGGCCTGGCCACCGTCAACCGCAACCTGTCGCCGTTCGTCTGGGCGGGCAAGCAGCGCTGGTTCGCCGAGCCGCCGCACATGCAGGTGTCGATCCTGTTCGTCCCGTCGGACGCCCAGGAGCCGAAGGTCGGCGACGAGCTGGTGGCCCATCTGCGCCACACGACCACCCAGTTCGACCGCCTCGTCGACCGTTAGGTCCCCTCCGGCGGGTCGGGGTCTCTCCGGACGGGAGAGACCCCGGCCTCAGTCGGCGACCGGTCCGCGCGCCGCGCCCCATTCCACCCGCGGCCCTTCCACCGCGGGGTGGGCATGCTGCGACGGATGCGCCGCCCGCCCCAGCACGAACACGTCCGGGGCCCCGTCGAGCACCCCGCCGGACGGATCGTCCGACCCGTCGCGCCGTACGACGTCCCGCTCCGGCATGAGGATGTCCCGTACGACCACGGCGCAGAGGTACAGCGTGCCCAGCAGATGCAGGGCGATCGCCAGCTGATACCCCTCCGTGGGCAGCCCCTGGTGCTTGTCCCCGCTCGTCGTGTACGCGAGGTACATCCAGATCCCCAGGAAGTACATGACCTCGCACGCCTGCCAGATCAGGAAGTCGCGCCAGCGCGGCCTGGCCAGGGCGGCCAGGGGGATCAGCCACAGCACGTACTGCGGCGAGTAGACCTTGTTGACGAGGATGAACGCCGCGACGACGAGCAGGGCGAGCTGCGCGAAGCGCGGCCTGCGCGGCACCATCAGGGTGAGCGCGCCGATGCCCGCGCACAGCAGGACCGTCGTCAGGGTCGAGACGGTGTTGACGGTCGACACCTCGATGCTCTCGCCGGTGCGCTGGGTGATGATCAGCCAGAAGGAGCCGAAGTCGATGCCCCGTTCCTCGCTGAATGTGTAGAACTTCTTCCAGCCCTCGGGTGCGAAGGCCATCACCGGCAGATTCACCACCAGCCAGGACACCACGGCCCCGAGCGTCGCCATGCCGAACTCCCGCCATTTGCCCGCCCGCCAGCACAGGACGAACACCGGCCCCAGCAGGAACACGGGGTAGAGCTTGGCGGCCGTGGCGAGCCCGATGAGGATGCCGAACGCCAGTGCCCGCCCCCGGGACCACATGAGCATCGCCGCGGCCGTCAGCGCGACGGCCAGCAGGTCCCAGTTGATCGTCGCGGTGAGCGCGAAGGCCGGCGCGAGGGCGACCAGCAGTCCGTCCCAGGGGCGGCGCCGGTGCGTACGGGCGACGCAGACGGCGATGATCACGGCGCAGATCATCAGCATGCCCGCGTTGACCATCCAGTACATCTGCTCGCGGTGCTGAATGGACCCGCCCGGCGTCAGCCAGGAGGCGACCTGCATGAACACCCCCGTCAGGACGGGGTACTCCAGGTACTGCATGTCACCGGGCAGCCGGTCGAAGTACGGCACGAGACCGTCGGAGAAGCCACGTGCGGCGAAGAGATGCGGAATGTCCGAGTAACAGGCGTGCGTGTACTGCGAACCCGCGCCCCTGAACCACGCCCAGTTGTAGCAGGGCAGCTTCTGCACCATGCCCAGCGCGAACATCCCGAGGGCCACCAGTGCGACGACCGCCACGGGTGTGAGCGCCGTGCTGCCGAGCCGTGTCCAGCGTCCCGACCGCCCGCCGATCAGCTCGCTGCCGGCCGCGGCGACCTCGTCCTGGTGCGTGGGCCGCACGACGGACCGTCCCTGGTGCTGGTGCACACTCGTGTCTTCTGCGCTTGGCATGCGCTCATCCTGCCGTACGGGGTTGTGGAAACGACGAGGGCCGCCGCACCGTGTGGTGCGGCGGCCCTCATGACCGGTCGGCCCACCGGGCCGTGCGGACGCTATCCGGCCGGCCCGCCGATAAATCCGCCGTTGCTGTTCGCGCCGTTGCCGTTTCCGCCGTTCGCGTTGCCGCCGTTCGCGTTCCCTCCGGTCGGTGGCTCGGGGGTCGTCGGCGGAGTGCTGCCACCACCGGTGTCTCCGCCGTTCGCGCCGGTGCTGGTCCCGCCGTTGTTGTGCTGGCAGTCCCAGTCCCACGTACCGCAGGTCTCGCTGGGGTCGGGCGGCGACGGGGTGGTGCTCGTCGAGGGCGACTCGGTCACCGACTTGGACGGCGCCGGCGTCGTCGGCGCGGTGGGCGTCGGCCTGGGGCTCTGCGCACCGCCGCCGTAGACCGTGTCACCGATCGGCCCGGGCTCCGGGAACGTGACGGCCGGCTTCCCCTTCAGCGCACCCAGCATGTAGTCGTGCCAGATCTGGGCCGGGAACGACGCACCGTGGATCGTCTTCTCGCCACCCGTGCCGTACATCTTTTCGAACTTGCGGTTCTTGTTCGTCGCATCGTCGTCGAGCCGGTACATGCTGATGGCCGTGGACAACTGCGGGGTGTAGCCGACGAACCAGGCCGACTTGTTGTCGTCCGTCGTACCCGTCTTGCCCGCCACGTCCCGGCCGGGGAGCTGAGCGGGGGTACCGGTTCCCTTCTCGACGACGTTCTTCAGGACATCGGTGACGTTGTCGGCGATCGCGGAATCGAAGGCACGCTTGCGGGCGTCCTTGTGCCGGTAGATCGTCTCGCCGCCCTTCTTCACCTCGGAGACCGAGTAGGGCTCGCGCTGCTGACCGCTGGCGGCGAAGGTCGCGTACGCGCCGGCCATGCGGATCGCGCTGGGCGAGGACGTACCGATGGAGAACGACGGCACATGCGAATCCGCCATCTGTTCGTCGTCCTTGAGCCCCGCGGCCATGGCGATGTCCTTCACCTTGTCGGTGCCGACGTCCATGCCGAGCTGTACGTACGGGGAGTTGGCGGACCACTGCATCGCCTCGCGAAGGGTGATGTTGCCCTTCGACTCACCGCCGTCGTTGGCCTGCAGCCACTCCTTGCCGTTCTCGTCGGTCCAGATCTCGCCGTTGTACTTCTTGATCTTCAGTTTGTTGTCGGCGTTGTAGATGCTGAGCGGCGAGACCTTGGTGCGCTCCGACGGTTCCTGGTCCTCCCCGAGCGCGGGGTTCCGCTTGCCGTACTCCATCGCCGCCGCCAGTACGAACGGCTTGAAGGTCGAACCGACCTGCGCACCGGTGGGGTTGGCGTTGTTGGTGAAGTGCTTGGTCGCGTCCTGACCGCCGTAGATCGCCACGATGGCCCCGGTCTTGGGGTCCACCGATCCGCCGCCGAACTGGACGTGGGTGTCCGTCTCGGGGCGCCGCTTCGGCTCGATCTTGCTGTCGTAGACCTTCTTGACCGCGGCGTTGAGCTCGTTGACCTTCTTCTTGTTGAAGGTGGTGCGGATCTGGTAGCCGCCCCGGGTCAGCATCTCCGCCGTGACGCCCTGGGTGTTGTTGCTGAGGAAGTACTGCCTGGCGAGTTCGACCAGGTAACCGGTCTGACCGCTCAGCTGGGCGTTCTTCTTCGGCGGGAGGGGCGTCGGGAACTCGGTGTACTTGTCGCGCTCCGCTTTCGCGAGGCGCCCGTCCTTCACCTCTTCGTCGAGGATCCACTTCCATCGCTTGATGGCCCGCTCGGTGTTCAGCTCCGGCTTCGCCTGCTTGGGGTCGACATCGGTAGCACCCGCCGGGTCGTAGTAGGACGCGCCCTTGAGCAGCGTGGCCAGGAACGCGCACTGGCTCGGATTCAGATCGACGGCGTCCTTGCCGTAGTACGTACGGGCCGCCGCCTGGAGCCCCGAAGCACCTCGCCCGTAGTACGAGACGTTGAGGTAGCCCGCGATGATGTCGTTCTTCTCCATGTCATTGCTGACCTTGAGCGTGATGAAGAGTTCCTGGAACTTCCGGCTCAGGGTCTGCTCCTGGGACAGACGCGAGTTCTTCACGTACTGCTGGGTGATCGTCGAACCACCCTGCGTCTCGCCTCCGGTCGCCATGTTGAACAGGGCTCGGGCGATACCCATGGGGTCGATGCCCCGGTCGTGCTCGAAGGACTTGTTCTCGGCCGAGATGACGGCGTTCCGCATCGCCTCGGGGATCTGCTCGAAGCTGATGATCTGGCGGTTGACCGCACCGCCCGTGGCGACCATCTGCGAGCCGTCGTCCCAGAGGTAGACGTTGTTCTGCGCCTCCGCGGCATCCTTCACCGTGGGCTTGCCGACCATCGCGTACGCGATGCCGGCGATACCCATGAGCAGGCCGAGGAAGCCGATGCAGAGGCCGGAGACCAGCTTCCACGACGGCACCCAGCGCCGTACTCCGTACTTCCCGGCCCGCGGGTAGTCGATGAAGCGCTTCTTCGCGGGGCGCTTGCCTGCGCGGCCACGCCCCCTGCCGGGCCCCTCCTGACCGCCGTCGTCACCACCACCGCGGCGACGTCCACCGCCACCGCGGCCCGCGCCACCGCGCTGGGCGGCTCGTCTGGCCTCGGCACGTCCGCCGTACGGACTGTCCCCACCATGCGAACCGGAAGGTGACTCAGAAGTTACTCCGCGTGACGGAGCGGCGCGGCGTCCTGAGGACTGCTGGGCGGCTCGTCTGGCCGCTGCGCGCCCACCACCTTGCGGTTGCGGCGTTTTGCGACGGTGCTCGCTCATCGAACGACTACTCCTCGGGCAGGCGAGAGCGCCTGGAAGCGGCAGTTGAGATCCGGTCCCCCCGAATTACGGACAAGCCTTGCGACAGGCTCGTCCGCCATGCGTCCGGCTGGCCCGCGAAGACTGACGCGCGTGGGCGTCGCACGGTTCCCGGTGGTCTGCATGCCGCACAGACTACGCACGGTCAAAACCCTCCTAGGGCCGAACTTCACCCCAAACAACGCAAGTCGGTGCCTACGAATTCGCGATGTGACGCCGTTCACGATGGCCCCCCTTGTCGCATCGCGACGACCGATCTATCGTCGTGATGTATCGAGTCGATACATCAGCTCGGTACATCAGCCCGGCACAGGGCCCCGTAGGAGCACTCGGAGAAGGAGGAGGCGAAGTTGAGCAGACGCTCCGGCATCCTCGAATTCGCTGTTCTCGGCCTGCTCCGCGAGTCCCCGATGCACGGCTACGAGCTGCGCAAACGCCTCAACACCTCGTTGGGGATCTTCCGTGCCTTCAGCTACGGCACCCTCTATCCCTGCCTCAAGACGCTGGTCGCCAACGGCTGGTTGATCGAGGAGCCGGGGGCCGCCCCTGCCGACCTTCCGCCCACCACCGGCCGTGCGGTCGCCCCCGCCTCCTCACTGGCCGGGCGCCGCGCCAAGATCGTCTACCGGCTGACAGCGGAAGGTAAGGAGCACTTCGAGGAGCTGCTCTCGCACACCGGCCCCGACTCCTGGGAGGACGAGCACTTCGCAGCCCGCTTCGCCTTCTTCGGGCAGACGGAGCACGAGGTGCGGATGCGCGTGCTGGAAGGCCGGCGCAGCCGGCTGGAGGAGCGGCTGGAGAAGATGCGGGCCTCTCTGGCCCGCACCCGCGAGCGCCTCGACGACTACACACTTGAGCTGCAGCGACACGGCATGGAGTCCGTGGAGCGCGAAGTGCGCTGGCTGAACGAGCTCATCGAGAGCGAGCGGTCGGGACGGGATCAGCGACGATCCTCGCCCGGGAGCGAAGCTCAGCAGAACACAGCAGGAGAGACGGGCGGCCTGCCCCGGCGCAGGGGTGACACCCCGCCGGATCCGTCCGACGACACCGCAAAGTGAGGTCCCCGCAGATCCGCGGGGCCTTCATCGGGAACATCCAAAACACACAGGGAGCAACCGGAATGGGTTCGGTTCGCGTAGCCATCGTCGGCGTGGGCAACTGCGCCGCCTCGCTGGTCCAGGGCGTCGAGTACTACAAGGACGCCGATCCGGCCGGCAGGGTGCCCGGTCTGATGCACGTCCAGTTCGGCGAGTACCACGTGCGGGACGTCGAGTTCGTCGCCGCCTTCGACGTCGACGCGAAGAAGGTCGGTCTCGACCTCGCGGACGCCATCGGTGCCAGCGAGAACAACACCATCAAGCTCTGCGACGTCCCGAACGCCGGCGTCACCGTGCAGCGCGGCCACACCCACGACGGTCTCGGCAAGTACTACCGCCAGACCATCGAGGAGTCGGCCGAGGCCCCGGTCGACATCGTCCAGGTCCTGAAGGACCGCAAGGTCGACGTTCTCGTCTGCTACCTGCCGGTCGGCTCCGAGGTCGCTGCGAAGTTCTACGCGCAGTGCGCCATCGACGCCAAGGTCGCGTTCGTCAACGCTCTCCCGGTCTTCATCGCCGGCACCAAGGAGTGGGCGGACAAGTTCACCGAGGCCGGTGTCCCGATCGTCGGCGACGACATCAAGTCGCAGGTCGGCGCCACCATCACGCACCGCGTGATGGCGAAGCTCTTCGAGGACCGGGGCGTCATCCTGGACCGCACGATGCAGCTGAACGTCGGCGGCAACATGGACTTCAAGAACATGCTCGAGCGTGAGCGCCTGGAGTCCAAGAAGATCTCCAAGACGCAGGCCGTCACCTCCCAGATCCGTGACCGCGAGCTCGGTGCGGACAACGTCCACATCGGCCCGTCGGACTACGTGGCCTGGCTGGACGACCGCAAGTGGGCGTACGTGCGTCTTGAGGGCCGCGCCTTCGGTGACGTTCCGCTGAACCTGGAGTACAAGCTCGAAGTCTGGGACTCCCCGAACTCCGCCGGTGTCATCATCGACGCCGTCCGCGCCGCGAAGATCGCCAAGGACCGCGGCATCGGTGGCCCGATCCTCTCCGCTTCCTCGTACTTCATGAAGTCCCCGCCGGTCCAGTACTTCGACGACGAGGCCCGCGAGAACGTCGAGAAGTTCATCAGGGGCGAGGTCTCCAACTGACGCAGCCGGACACGGTGCGTCCACGCGGCCGAGCACTGAGCGGCAACGCTCCTTCCTCCCCGCGCTGTTGAGGGTCCCCGGGCAATCTGCCCGGGGACCCTCAACGTATGTGACTCTTGATCGCATGGCCGTCGTGGGTGATCTGCGCATTCTTCTGCGCCTTCGGAACTTCCGTCGTCTGCTGGCCGTACGACTCCTCTCCCAGTCGGCCGACGGTGTCTTCCAGGTGGCGTTGGCGGCTCACGTCGTCTTCTCGCCGGAGAAACAGGCTTCGGCAGGTGCCATCGCCTCCGCGATGGCGGTGCTGCTGCTGCCCTACTCGCTCATCGGCCCCTTTGCCGGCGTTCTGCTGGACCGCTGGCCGCGCCGCCAGGTCTTTCTGTACGGAAACCTGCTGCGTGCCGCGCTCGCCTCCTGCACGGCACTCCTCATCCTCGGTTCCGTACCCGACTGGCTCTTCTACGCCTCGGCGCTGTGTGTCACCGCGGTCAACCGCTTCGTCCTGGCCGGCCTCTCGGCCGCGCTGCCGCGTGTCGTCGACAACGACCGGCTGGTGCTGGCCAATTCGCTCTCGCCGACCGCCGGGACGCTCGCGGCCACGGCGGGCGGCGGTCTCGCCTTCGCCGTACGACTGCTGCTCGCGGACTCCGATGCCGCGGTGGTACTGCTGGGCGCGACGCTCTATCTCGCTTCGGCGCTGGCCTCCCTGACCCTTCCCACCGGACTCCTCGGGCCGGATCCGGACGGACACCGGATCGGGCTGAGGGAGGTCCTGGCCGCCACCGCGCGGGGGCTGGCCGACGGGTTGCGCCATCTGGCGGAGCGGAAGCAGGCCACCCGGGTGCTGGCCGCCATGACCGTGATGCGCTTCTGCTACGGAGCGCTGACCGTGATGGTGCTGATGCTGTGCCGGTACGCCTGGACCGACAGCGAATCCGAAGGCCTGGCTCTTCTCGGACTGGCCGTGGGGGTCTCCGGTGCGGGGTTCTTCGCGGCGGCCGTGCTGACGCCCTGGGCAGCGGGACGGCTCGGCCGGTTCCGCTGGATGGCGGTGTGCGCGGCGGGGGCCGCCGTCCTCGAACCCGCACTGGGGCTGTGGTTCGTCCCCGTACCGATGCTGGTGGCGGCGTTCGTTCTCGGGCTGGTCACCCAGGGGGCGAAGATCGCGACGGACACGGTGGTGCAGACGTCGGTGGAGGATTCCTTCCGCGGCCGGGTCTTCTCCCTCTACGACGTGCTGTTCAACGTTGCTTTCGTGGGAGCCGCCGCAGTCTCCGCACTGATGCTGCCTCCTGACGGGCGATCGACCGTGGTGGTGATCGGAGTGGCGGTTCTCTACGCGGTCGTCGCCGTTCTGCTGTTCCGATGGGACCGCATCGGAGAGGCTCGCTAGCGCCGAGGCTCGGCAAAGCGAGGGGCGCTGTTTCACGTGAAACAGCGCCCCTCGTCAGTTCGGAGTGCGGCAGGGGGGAGGGGCCCCGTTTTCCCCTGAAAGCAAGAACCCTTCCCCCCCCCCCAACACGGCCCCGGACCCCCCCACCC